>CAZTYI010000051.1:0-7883 GCA_964618335.1 uncultured bacterium | reverse complement strand
TGGGGCAACCTGGACTTGAACCAGGGACCGACGGGTTATGAGGGAGCGGGTTTTTAACTCTAACCAGCATTAACCAATTGCTATGATTAAGATAATAAATGAGATAGGGGAATAATGCTACTGGATTTTACCGGTTAAAACTGGTTGATTATGAAGTTTAGTGCACCGTTTTTGCACCATTTTTTAATCTATAATGAAATTTCTGACGTTTCATTTTGTCCAGCCGTTCTGGAATAAAGAATTGTTCTTTAAGACGTTTAAGGTGTTAATTATAAGACAGATGAAGTGTGTTGCCGATTTGTTCCGTCTGTTCGCTGTTTTTGACTGTTCAATAAATATTGAACAGTGTATATTAATGAACAATTGCGGAGTTGTGATGAAAGGTCAATTTTTAGTCAGTTCAAATGAACTCCCTACAGAAGGCAATATCTATGCTGATAAGTCGGCCCTTATTCTTGAATGGCTTTTAAGAAAGGGAGTAAAAAGACAGGGATTTTCTTTAAGAGAAGCTGCCAAAGAAATAGGAGTAAGCGTTGGTTTAGTTCAACGGGTTTTTGAAATTTTAGTACTAAAAGGGCTTCTCCAAACTAAAGGAATGAGAACGGCTAAGAGATTTTTCTTTAAGAAGTCGAAGGTTCTTTTAGAAAGCTGGTTAGAACACTACAATATTTTGAAAAAGTGTAAGATAAGAACTTACCGTTCAGGATTTCAAGGAAAAGAAGAGCTTCTCAAGACATTGAAAAAATCAAAATTAAGTCAAAAAATAGTGTTGGCTCTTCATTCTGCAGCTGAGGTTTACGGATGTAAAAACACTAACTTGAATACCCTTGAGCTATACATGCTTGATCTATCTGTCATATCAGAACTTGAAGAACTTATTCAGTTGGAACCTCAAGAAAGAGGATACGAAGTGTTACTTATCGAGCCTTACTATAAGAGTTTTCTTAGTTGTAATACGGGGTTAAGCGAAAATATAAAAGTCTGTTCGATTATTTTAACTTTCCTAGATCTTTACCATTTCCCGCTGAGAGGGCAAGAACAAGCAAAATTTATGGCAGAACATATCCCTGAGTTGAAACGAATTTACAAGAATGGTTGATCAAAAATGAAACAAGGCCAAGAAGATAAAATAATCTCGGAATTTTTAAATTCGATTGGTCCATGGCATGAATTTGTTGTGATCGGAGGTGGTTTTGCTCTTTTTATTTACAAGCTTTATCTAGCTGATCCAAATTTAGAGAATACTCCGGTAGGAACAAGAGATATTGATTCTCTTCTTCCTCGAAAAGTTCCGGAAATATCTAAAAAGAATATTGCAAAACATCTTAATGAAGCTGGATTTTCACATATTTTTAAAGATTTGGACATACCTGCAACCGAAAGCTATACGAAAGAGATCGAAGGTATAGAAGTGGAGATCGAATTTTTGACAGATTCCGCTGCTCGAAATGATAAAAATAGAAATGTTACTATTGCTGGCGTAGTTGCTCAGCCTTTAAGCTATTTGACTTTAAGTTTGCAGATGACTGTGGAATTTCAGACCTACTCACACAAAACTGGTCGAGTTGTTTCCCCTGGAGCATGGATATTTCACAAAGGACTTACCTTTACAAAGAGGAAAACCTCCTCAAAGATTCTTAAAGATCTCTACGGGATCTGGTATGTGGCCTCGCAGCTTGGAGATTTTTCAGATCAAGCTGTAGTTGAGTTCAAGATGTTGACAAAGCAGCATTCCAAATGGTTTAAAACTTTTCAGAAAAATCTGCATAATTGGATAGATGATGCATCACCATCCGAATGGTCCAAGTTAGAAATTCAAGATCCGTCTGGAAAGCTAAAAAAGCTTAATTTTGAGCGTGTTGTAATGAAATTATTAGATTTTTAGATTAGTGTCAGATTAAATCTAGTTATTCACACCTATGCTCCTTCTTTTTTACGAACAGAACAAAGGGAACCAGAATTGGAATTAATGCAAAGAGAAGAAAAGATATTAGCTCTTTTTGAGAAAAGTAAAAGTCTGCCTTTTCGTAAAATTAAACGTAAATTTCCTAAGATTTCGGAGTGCATGCTTAGATATGATTTGGCTCAGTTAAAGAAAAAAGGGCTTTTAAAGATTAAAGGAAAAGGCAGAGCTATTATTTGGGAAAAGTTAAAAAGTAATTTTATAAAACTAGATAGAGAAAGACTGGACAATATATTTAGACTTTAACCAATCAAGAGCTCCGGGAATTTTTTTCCAAACATTTAAACTATTGGCAACAAAAAGAATAGCTTCTTCTGGACTGCCCCAGCTGTAACAATCTGGAAGAAGAGTTGGTAAAGGCTTTTGTTCTGTTAGATATTCAGGAACATAACAATTGTTTTTTAAAGCTTGATTTAAAAGTTTCTCTGCTTTTTTAGATACGCCTTCTAAAGCAAAAAACAAAAGAGCTTTAATATAAGTCCATTCAATTGAGCTATCATCTTTGTACTGGCTCTCCATAAATTTTTTGAGTTCAGCATATTTACCAACTTCTGCCAAATAAATGATTAACAAATAACGAACACCTTGATTATCATTAGGATTTAATTTTAACATTTCTTTTGCTAAATCGATGGCTTTTTCATATTCTTTGGAGGCCCAGCAACATCTCATTAGTCCCAAACAAGAACGCATGTACGGTCTAGTATTGGTGATTCCCCAAAAATGCCCTTCCATTTCTTTGAAATTTTTTCCTAAAGCTTTTCTTCCTCTTTCCATGCCTTCTTGATAAAGAGTTTTAGCGTCTTCCAATGTTTTGGCTTCGTCTTCCGCTAAAAGATTATAAGCGTCTGCACAATCAGGAAAAATACTAAGCGCTTTTTGAGCCAATTCAATTCGTTTTTTTCTTTTTTCCACATCCCAAGCATCATACATAAAATCTTGAGCTATTTCTTGTTTTGTTCTTCTGGAAGAAAAATCCATTTTTCCATCTTTAAGCTTTTTATTTAAAAATTCTTGCAAGGCTTCTTTAGAATCAAATTCTTGGTTTTCTAGCAATTTAGATATGCCTGAATTTATTTTTTCTAATGCTTGATTGTTAAAAATTTTCTTTTTCATATTTTTTGTAACTTAGGATTTTTTAAATTTTTGAAAACTTGATAAAAGTTTAGTTTTTTTCATAATTTTTATGCAAAAGCAATAGTTAAGTTGTTTTGTAAGAACTAATTTCTAAAAGCTCTTTTGGAATCTCTTTTAAAAAACGGGAAGGATTAGTGGTCATTCGTCCTCCTCCTTTACGCCTGTTCTGAGCCATCGAAAGAAAAAGAAAGTCCATAGCGCGGGTCATAGCCACATAAAATAAGCGTCTTTCTTCTTCGATGCCTGCTTTAGTCTGGCTTTTTTCATGAGGCAGAATATGATCTTCCAGTCCGATTAAAAAACAGGCTTTAAATTCTAACCCTTTAGCTCTGTGAAAAGTCATTAGCTGTAAACGGTCTTGCCGGTTTTTTTCTTCGCTTTTAAAAGGGTTTTGTTTGGCTAAGGCTGTCGTAGCAATAAAATCAGAAAGAGAAGCGTTTTCTTTCTGCTCTTCTTCATATTGAGCTAATGCATTGATTGTCTCTTCAGCATTTTCCCATTTAAAGATTTCGGCTTTTTCACTCTTGGTATCTTCACGGATAGCTTGTCGGTAATTGATCCTTTCTAAAATCCATTTAAGAGTTTCAAAGAGAGGGGCTTTTGAAGCAAAGCGGACTTTGGCTTCTTCGAGCGCTTCTACCAGATTGACAATACCTTTGAGAGTTTTGCTTTTCAGATGGGTATTATGAATATCTTCGTGGGTCTGGGTTTCTTCAGTTTCAGTTTCTTCATTGCTTTTTTTATTGTTAGTTTCATTTTCAGCAATGGTTTTTAAAGCTTTCCATAAAGAGAGCTCTTGTTGTTTAGCAAACGTAGTTAGATAGTCCAAGGTTTTATCTGAAATCCCCCGTCTGGGCACATTAATGATGCGTAAGAGGGCTTCTTTGTCTTGTGGATTAACGATGATTCTTAAAAAAGACATGACGTCTTTAATTTCACTTCTTTCAGAAAATTCCAGTCCGCCGAACACTTTATAAGGAATACCTTTTTTCCATGAGCCTTTGTCTTCAAAGAAGACATTCATCAGCGCCATTTCTATTTGGCGCGAAAGACTGTTAGACCGGTATAAAATGGCGATATCTTTGAGCGCTAAATGATTATTTTGTTTGAGATGAACAATTTTGTTAGCTACGGCTTCGGCTTCTTCTTTGTCAGTCGGTGTGTGAAAAAGAGCAATTTTGGCTAGATCTTTTTTTCGGCTCCATAATTTTTTTGTGTGGCGACCTTGGTTGTGTTTGATCACGCTGTCAGCAGCTTCTAAAATACCAGGTGCAGAACGGTAATTTTCTTCGAGTTTTATGGTCTGGTCGGCTTTAAAATTTAGAATATGGCTAATCTCAGCGCCTCGAAAAGCATAGATAGACTGGTCGTCATCTCCGACTACGCAAAGGTTGTTATTATTGGCAGCTAGTTTTTCAGCGATTTTATATTGAATCGGAGAGGTGTCTTGGTATTCATCGATCATGATGTACTGGTATTTTTCCTGGTATTTTTTTAGAACCTCGGGGAATTTTTCAAATAGTTCTAAAGTCAAAGTTAAAAGGCTGTCAAAATCTAAAGCATTATAAGCTTTTAGAGTAAAATTAAAACGTTCGAAAAGTTCTTGATAGAATTTTCTTTCTGTTTTTTTTAGATTCTCGAAAGAATTGCTACCTTTGTTCTTAGCTTCTGAAAGAGCCGCCATAATAGGCTTAAGAGAGGGCATCTCTTGGGTTGATATTTTTAAAGTGTCTTTGAGAATATTTTTGATTAGCCGTTCATTATCGGCTTCATCATAAATGGTAAAATGAGAGGTGTAACCTAATTTTTCGATCTCTTTTCTGAGTATTGACATGCAGAAGCTATGGAAAGTGGCAAGGTGGGCTTTTTTAGCCTCTGCTTGAGGAATTAGAGTTTTTAACCTATTCCTCATTTCTTCAGCAGCTTTATTGGTAAAAGTCAGCCCTAGAATAGAAGATGGTTCTACTTTGCGATTTTGGATCAGATGGGCGATGCGGTAAGTAATAACCCGGGTTTTGCCAGAACCTGCACCTGCTAGCACCAATACCCGGCCTTCAGTCGCTAAAACGGCCTTTTCTTGTTCGGAGTTAAGCTTCCACTGGGACATGAGTTACGGCCTCTTTAAAATGGAGTAATTCTTTTTTTAAATCCTCCAGGCTGGCTTCTCTGGCTTTGCTTTTGGGGATGACATTAATTTCAAAGGGTGGAAAAGAGGCTAATTGTGAACGGAAAGCCTCTCTGATTAACCTTTTAAAACGGTTGCGTTCATGGGCTTTACCGAATTTTTTAGAAGCGCTAATGCCCAGTTTTGGCTGTTCAGAAAGAGAGATCCTATAGTCTAGGTAGATAAAATCGCTACTAAACCTATGTTTATTTTTTACTTGATAGAGGCGAGAAAATTCCCGACTTTTTAAAAGGCGTGCGCTTTTTGGGAATTTCACTTAGCAAGAACCTTACGTCCGGCTTTTCTGCGGCGGGCTATGATTTTGCGGCCGTTTTTAGTTTTCATTCTTTTGCGGAAACCGTGGGTTTTTTTACGTTTACGTTTGCAAGGTTGGTAAGTGCGTTTCATTTTTTTTCCTATAGCTTTAAGTTTAAAATTATCAGTTTAAGATTGTTCTATAGGATAGGAGATCTGGTCAAAATCTGCAAGTGATAAATTCCTTTGAAAAGAAATCGCTTTTCGCCTATAACTAATAGGCAAAAGTGAAAAAGGTAATTTTAAAATGAAAACTAAAGCTTCAGTTAAGGCAGATCCTTCAAAAGGGGATATTATTGTCAGAAGACAGGGTCGTATTTACGTTATTAACAAAAAAGATCCTAACCGCAAACAGAGACAAAAAGGGCCAGCCCGTAAAAAATAAAAATAATTTGAGGAAAGAATGTCTAAAAAATCATCAGTAGAAAGACAAAAGAAAAGAGAAAGACTAGTTGCAAAATATTGGGACAAAAGACAAATGCTTAAAAAAATTATTTTAGATATGTCTCAGCCTGATGAAGAGCGCATGAAAGCGGTAGATAAGTTAAATGCTATGAAAAAGAACTCTTCTGTTATCAGACTACGTAATCGCTGTGCTATGACTGGTCGTTCAAGAGGATTTTTAAGAAAATTTAAGATGTCTCGTATTTGTTTTCGGGAATTAGCTCATCAAGGCATTATTCCTGGGATAACAAAGGCTTCTTGGTAAAAAAATCTTTAAATTCGTTGATTTCTGTAGGTTTTTTCCAATTTTCCATTTCATCATGCCAAAGGTAGGTTTCATTACCTACTAGGCCTTTTTCGTACTCTTCAAAAAGTTTCTTTGAACTCATAGGTCCAATCGCTTTATCCTCTGGATTTAAGTAATACCAAAGGTAGTGGGTAGAGAGAGTTGGCGGAGCAGGGGGCTTATTATTAGAAGATTGTCCTGTGATGGTATTTTTTCGTTTTCTATTGGACAGGTTTTTAGTATAGTTCAATAAACTGAGAGTTAAAAGGCTGAAAATACCGAAAAAAAATCCAGAAAGAAACCAGATAAAAGGATTGCGATTACTTTTCCGTGCAAAAAAAGCACAGATAAAAGCGAAGAATAAACTGACTAGGATCACAAGTTTTTGATTTATAATTAACATGGTTTAGCCATTTTACCCTTTTTTGCCTTTTCTGAAAAGGTACTCCCAGATAAAATTGAACTGATTTCTTGAAGGATGTTTTATGGAGAAGAAAAAAGATAGTTTTTTGGGTTTAAATACTAAGGACCTGCAGCTTCCTGAAACAACCTATGTTTGGGATATTGAAACCAAGGTTTTTCAAGGTATTATTGTTCAGTGTCTTTTGAATATTGAAGGCATTGGCTTAGTTGGCGGAGGCCTGATCGACAGTCTTTTAGGAGTGGAAAGCGAGCGGTTCAAAGGTATTACAGTAGAACAGGACGATAAAAAACACTCTGTTTTAGTGAAAGTAGAACTAAATATTTTGTATGGTGTTTCAATTCCGGCCAAAGCCGAAGAGATTCAAAATAAAATTACTGAAGAAATTGCAGCTGTTAGCTCTTTGCATGTGGCTATGGTGCATGTAGTTTTTAAAAACTTAATTCACCATTCAACTAAGATTATTCAGACTGAAGAAGAAAAAGAAAAAACAGAAACCACTGAATATAGCCAGCAATTCTAACTGAATATAGTTAGTAATTCTAACAGTTAGAACTTGAATAGAACTTGTGAAGAATAGCTAGAACCTTCGGAGGTTCAAAAATGCATAGAAAAAATCTTTTTCAGACTATTTATATAATTTTTAGCATTTTACTTTTTTTAAGCGGGCTTTTTTTAAGCGGATTTTTTTATAAAGAAAAACTGGCTAATCACTTAATTCACATTATCGTTAAAAAAAGGCTGATCTTTGCCAATCTTGGTTTGATTTTCATTGGATTGAGTGTTTTTCTCTGGCGTGGACTTTTTTTACTGGCTCGTTCAACGGCTTTAAAAATTAAAGTGCCAGGAATAGTAGTCGAGGCTTCTCCTGAGCTGATTTCAGGGTTTTTGGAAAAAGAACTGCGTTTTATGTTTCAAAAAAAAGAATTTTCTTTTCAGACACGGATAGAAGATGATTTGTTAGAAATTGATGCGCATGTTCCGGGGTTAGAAAAAAAACACAATGATCTTTTTCTAAAAAAACTGAAAAAAGAAATCAAAGCAATTTTGAAAAAACATTTTTACTATCGAAACGATTTTCAGCTTTCTATTCTTAGGAATTGACGTACTCCAACGGCTAAAGCACGTTGGATTCTAGCTTCAAACAATACTC
>CAZTYI010000050.1:0-7996 GCA_964618335.1 uncultured bacterium | reverse complement strand
ACATAACTGAAATATTTAAAGACAAAAAAAAATCGCCCCATTTTTCAATGGCACGATTTTTCATCGTTAGAAAGATTCTGTTGTCAGCAAATTTAAAATGCTTTCAACACAAAAAAAGAGCTAAAGCTTAATCAGCTTAGCTAGCTTCTTGTCCGAAAGGTTTTTTATCTAAATGCTTCTCTTTATATTCGCGGATATCGTTAGTGTGTATAACCCAAGCTGCTCCCTTACGAGATGCTTTTAACTGTCCTGTGCGTGTTGCATAGTAAATCTTCTGCGCAGGAACGCTCAGCATAACAGCTGCTTGGTTGATAGAATAAAAGCCTTTGTCGTTATCAAATAATAGCTCTCCATCAAACACTGACTTAGTTCTAGAATATTTATTTTTCTTATATTCTTCTAAGTCTTCTCTACGAATAGTCCAGCGAGTAGACGCTTTATTTGCTCTTAGCTTTTTCTGCTTAATAGCAACATAAATTGCCTGACGAGTCACACCTTGGCGTCTAGCTGCTTCAGTGATAGAATACTCGCTTTTTTCTTCTACTTCAGGAGCTACTTGTATAGTAGTTTCCCAGTTTTTTTCTGTCATATTATCCATATTATTTTTCTCCTATTAATTAAGCTCTTAAGCCCTTTCAAAACTTAACGCTTTTAAATTAAGTTTCTTTTAGGTCGTTTTTTAATAAATATTATAACGTAATAAACCTTTTATTACAAGCCCTCCCCTTAATGTTTTCTTAATAATTTCTTAACACTCTAAGCCTCAAGATTTAAGCATTGTTGCAAAGAGACCCTTTTTGCTATAGTAAAATCCTATTCAGGAGGGGTTTTTTATATGCGTTTTTTTCTCTCGTTTCTTCTATGGACTTTTACTCTTTTCGCTTCTTCACAGCCTGTTTTAAACAACTTGGATGTCCGCAATAAAATCAATGAAATCCTTGAATCTCATGTCCGCTATAAGCAGATCACTCCTCTGCTGATAGACCGTATTTTGGACAATTTCCTAGAGGAATTAGACCCTTCTAAGACCTACTTTATTAAATCTGACATAGAGCCCTGGGTCAATCCCAGTGAAGAAACTAAAGCCAAATTTCTGAGGGGTTTTAAAGAGGCTGATTATAGTGGATTTAACGCCCTTTTTGACAAAATGCTCTTCGCGATTAAAAGACACAAACAACTAATGCAAGAAGTAAATCGCATGGATTTACCTCAAGACGTTAAGCCAGAAGAGTTTACGGATATACCTTGGGCTGCTAACAAACAAGAGCTAATCCAGCGTTTATTAAAGATCAGGGCCCTTCAAATTAAGGCCGCTGAGAAGCTCAATGATGAGACTAAAGAGACTTTCTTAAAGAGAATAGAGAAATACCGTACCCACCATGAAGACGTCCTAATAAAAGCTGCTGGAGAAGAACGTAAGAGACTAATCCTAAGCTATATACTTAAATCAACTTGTTTGGCTATGGATGCCCATACCAATTATTTTACCCCTCGAGAAACCCGCCAGTTCATTATCCAGGTCCAAGAAAAACTAGTCGGCATTGGTGCTCTTTTAAAAGATTCACTCGATGGCTTTGAAATTGTCAGTATTTTAGATAATTCACCAGCGCAAAAAAGCAAAAAACTAAAAATTAAAGATAAGATCATCGCCGTTGATCATACTCCGGTGATTGGTATGAGTCTTCCTGACGCAGTAGAACTAATCCAAGGCCAGGCCAATACTAAAGTTATTCTAACCATTCTGAGACAGAAAGAAAATTCTAAAGAAACCGAAAAATTAGATATTCCCATTGTTCGCGAAGAGATTATTTTAGAAGACTTGAGAGTCTCCAGTTCGATTGAGCCTTACGGCGACGGTGTTATTGCTTATTTGCATCTTAATTCTTTTTATCAAGACCAAAAAAGCTCTTCGGCTTCTGATTTAAAAGAAGCTTTAGAAAAAATTCAAAAAGATTACAAAGTCAAAGGCGTGGTTTTAGATCTAAGAGGCAATGGAGGCGGACTGTTACCTCAAGCTGTAGCAGTTACCGGTCTGTTTATTCAGAAAGGCGTAGTGGCTTCCATCAAAGACAATACAGGCAGAATCCAGCATCTGCGCAACTCTGGAAATTTCCCTGCTTATGAAGGTCCTCTCGTAGTTTTAACCAACCGCACCTCAGCTTCAGCCGCTGAAATCGTCGCTCAAACTCTGCAAGACTATGGCCGTGCTTTAGTAATCGGAGATGAAAAAACTTTTGGCAAAGGGTCTTTTCAAACCTTTACTTTAGATCCTTCTCAACCTAATAGCAAAATCAATCCACAGGGAGAATACAAAGTCACCCGCGGTCTTTATTACACTGTATCCGGTAAAAGTCCTCAACAGAAAGGCGTGATCGCCGATATTGTGGTTCCTGGGATTTTATCACAGCAAAAAATCGGTGAAGACTCACTTAAATATCCTCTCGAAAATGATTCGATTAAACCGGCTTTCGATGATGATCTTTCTGATATACCACCTGCTTTCCGCCCAAAAATAGAATCTCTCTACAAAAATAATATGCAGTCTGTGGTCACTACTTATACTAATTTTTTAGAACCTCTTAAAGAAAACTCTAAAAATAGATTAGAAAAAAATAAAACCTATCAACTCTTCTTAAAAGAGCTGAAAAATAAAAACTTTGACGCTCCTGTAATAGAAGTCTTTATTGGGTCGGATTTACAGCTGATCGAAGCCTATAACATTTTAAAAGATCTAATTTACTTTTTAGAAATTAGCGAAAAAAAAGCTGTAAATGATTGATCAAAAGCATCTTTTGTAGGAAAATAGAAGGCAAAAACAGAGAGATAAAAAATGGTTGTTAGAACTCGTATTGCGCCTTCTCCTACCGGAGATCCCCATGTCGGCACTCTTTATATTGCGCTTTTTAATTATGTTTTTGCCCAGCATTTTAAAGGTCAATTTTTAATGCGCATCGAAGACACCGATCAAAAACGCTCTAAAGATATTTTTGAAAAAGAAATTTTTTCTGCTTTACGCTGGGCCGGACTGGAATGGGACGAAGGTCCCGATAAAGGCGGAAAATATGGTCCTTACCGCCAATCAGAAAGAAAATCAATCTATCAAGAATACGTTCAAAAGCTACTCGATACTGGCAAAGCCTATAAATGTTTCGCTACTGCCGAAGAGCTGAAAGAAATGCGTCAAATAGCTTCTCAACTCGGACGCAAACAGGGCTATGACCGCAGATACCGTAATTTAACTCCCGAAGAAGTTAAACAAAGAGAAGATGCAGGTCAAAGCTATGTTGTACGCCTCAAAGTTCCGCTAACTGGAGAGTGTGAATATTTCGATGAAATTAAAGGACGCATCACTTGCCCTTGGAATGAAGTTGATGATCAAGTGCTTTTAAAATCAGACGGATTCCCGACTTATCATTTAGCTGTTGTGGTAGATGACCATCTGATGGAAATATCACACATTATCCGCGGCGATGAATGGTTAACTTCCACACCCAAACACGTTCTGCTTTATGAATATTTCGGCTGGAAAGCACCTGTCTTCATCCACCTGCCTCTTTTACTTGGCTCAGATGGTAGAAAACTGTCTAAAAGGCGTAACCCTACTGCCGTTAACTTTTATAAAGACAGCGGCTTTCTTCCAGAAGCTCTTTTAAATTTCCTTTCTTTGATGGGCTATTCTATGCCTGAAGACAAAGAGATCTATGCTTTAAAAGAACTAATTAAAGAGCTGGATCCAAAAAGATTTGGTAAATCAGGTGCTTTTTTCGATATGCAAAAACTAGAATGGCTAAACCAAAAATACATTATTAATAATCTGACAGAAGATGATCTCTTAAATCAGATCAAAAAACTCTATTGCAACGATGTTTTCTTGAAAAAGATCATTCCTCTAGCTCATTCCAGAATTAAAACTTTTGGTGATTTTTTTGATCTGACTGATTTCTTTTTCAAAAACCATCTAAACTATAACGACGAGCTTTTTCCTTTAAAGCGCATCGATAAACAAACTACCGCTTATATCGTACAAGCTATGCTTCGACAACTAGAAACTAAAAATGATTTTAGCGCTAAAGCTGTAGAAGAAACCTCTCATGAAATAGCTGATCTTTTCGAACAAAACCATAAAAAAGTCATTATGCCGATTCTCTTTGCCTCTATTATGGGCAAGAATTTTGGACCTTCGCTTTTTGAATCAGTGGAATTTCTCGGCAAAGACCGCGTACGAGCACGTTTTTTAAAAACGATTGAATTTCTAGGTGGCATTTCTGAAAAAAAATTAAAAACGTTATTATCAGGCTTAGAAAAAAAAGATCTGGCTTTCTTAAAAAACTAAAAAGAAGCAGCCTGGGTTTGCCCTGCGGAGGACTATTTTAAAAAACCTATTATTCTAATTGTTCATCGTCAATGTCGTTATCGACTGTTTCCTCTTCCGCTTCGTCTGTATGAGAGATCATATAACTACGCTGATATCCTGTGCCGGAAGTGCAGCTAGTAAACAGCAGACTTAAAAAAAGTAAAAAATATGCCATAATCGCCTATGATTAAAATTAGGTTTATGCTTTATCTATAAGAAAAAAGAGAAAAAATGACCAGCTATAATTTTGCAAATCCTTACTTGTCTCTTCTAAAAAAAAGAAAAGAGCTCAGCCATAAACTTTCTCTAAAAAAGACCTATGAGCTGATTTTTGATTTAAAAGGCTCAAAAATTTCTTTTCAGCCTGGAGATTGCGCTGTTATCTTTCCTCAAAATGATCCCGAAATTGTTAAAACCTGCTTATCTGCTCTTTCAGCCCAAACCGAAGACACTTATTTCGATCCCCGTTCTAAAACCAGCTATAGCGTTAGTGATTTTCTGACTTACAAAGCCAATCTTAATAAAATGACTTCGAAATTACTCAAACTGGTTTATCTAAGCCAAGACAATCCCGCGAAAAAAGAAAAGCTGCAAGCTCTAGTTGAAAATCCAACAGCACTGAAAGAGTATTTGCAGAACAACCATCTGATCGATCTGCTGAGCGAGTTTTCAAACAAACATCTCAAGTTTACAGATATTTTTCCGGAGCTTCTGCCCCTAATCCCCCGTTTTTACTCTATCTCTTCTTCTTTAAAATACCATCCAGACGAACTGCATTTAACCGTCAGCTATTTAACCTATACTGCTGCTAATGGTCAAAAACATCATGGCGTAACTTCTCATTTCATGACCCAATTAGCAAAACCTGATGTCACAAAAATTCCGCTTTATATTCAGCCTAACATTCATTTTCATCTCCCACCGGAAAATATTCCGATCATCATGATCGGCGCTGGCACCGGCATTGCTCCCTTCCTGGCTTTTCTAGAAGAAAGAAAAGAGCTTAAAGCTTCTGGTTCAAATTGGCTCTTTTTCGGAGAGAGAAAAAAAGAACATGATTTCTCTTACCAAGAGTTTTTAACGAAACTAGAAAAAGAAAAGTTTTTAAAACTGACTACGGCTTTTTCCAGAGATCAAAAAGACAAAATCTATGTCCAGCATCGTCTTTTAGAAAACCAAGATGAGATTTGGAAATGGATAGAAAAAAAAGCTGTGATCTATGTCTGCGGCGACGCCAAGCGGATGGCTAAAGATGTTGAAGAAGCGCTTAAAACCATCATCAAGAAAAAGAGCTCTTGTTCAGAAAAAGAAGCTTGTGCCTTCTTACAGAAAATGAGAGCAGAAAAAAGATATCTCAAAGATGTTTATTAAATTAAAAATAATAAAACATCCTCTCTTTAAAAATACTGTACAAATTCTTCCACTACAACCCAATAACCATCGTTTGCTTGGATAGCTTCATCATTATTTCTCATAATATGTAAAGCCCCAAGTGTTGTGATATCTGCCAGTTTGACTGCATTGTCTCGAATACTATCTAGAGTTGGATAGGGCACTACATCCCAATCCTCACGAAAATCTCCATCATATGTCACATAATTACCGACAACTGGATAATTCATACGCAATATCCAACGGCCTATGTCATTTATATCAAAGACCCGGCCTAATTTCACGGTATATAAACCCCTGCCTGGACCTGGTTCTCTACAATCATTGCTGATAGGAATCTCTGCTGGATTAGCAGTACCTTGGTTATCTAATACAAAGTTTACCATTAGCTACCTGCCCTTTTTCCAATGTTTAAATAATAAAACGCTCAAAACAACTACTGCAAAGTACAAAAGTACATTTGTTTTGCAAAAATTGGGCAAAGGTTAGCACAAGCTAAAAAATAAATTCAAGTTTTTGCTGAAAAACTTATCCTAAAAAAAAACACCGACTGAGAAATTATTAATTTTTTGAACCACTTAATTAAAAGAAGCTCTTTTTATTCTTATTTTTATTTTCTGACTGTCAAAGCACAAAAACACTGGATGCCTTCTCCACAGCCGAAATCCGTCAAGCCATCACCAGAGGTTACAGTGATTCCTACTTGCTCTTTTTTTAGTTTCAGAATCTCAGAAACTTTCTCTCTCATCTCATCGATTCTAGACTGCATTCTCGGTCGCTTGGCTTCAATAGCTAAAGCGATATGCTCAATCTTCCATTCAGCTAAAGTTTCCAAAGCGTGGTCTAAATAAACCGAGGAATCAGTAATCCCGTCTTTTTGAAAAAGCTCTTTAGCTATTTTGCCTAAGACAGGAATATGAGTGATGGAAGTCACAGCGTTACAAATAGCATGCAAAACTACATCCCCATCAGAATCCGCTGAAAGGCCAGGGCTGTCCTCAAAAATAATCCCCCCTAAAATTAGGGGTTTTGAGTGGTCAGGAGTTAAAAAACGGTGGCTGTCTTGACCAATACCAGTACGGAAAGAACAACTGCATTTTTCTGTCATAAAAGTCCCTCGTATTTTTGCCTATTTGAAGATACGAGGATTTATTATATCAGAATCTCCGATAAAAATAAAAAGCGTTAAAAAACACAATTTTCATACCGCATCTTGAACAAAAAGTTTTTTTAGCTGAAGCTTTTTTTGATTACAGTGTAAAGTAAAGATTAGACTATGCTAAGCAGCCTAAACTCTTAAAAAGAAAAAAACACATGGCATCCATCAAAATCGAAGGCGGCAAGCCACTCAAAGGTACCATTCAAGCGCAGGGCGCTAAAAATACCATTTCCAAACTGCTGATTGCTTCTTTGATTTCTGATAAAAAATGCACTTTTTATAATGTTCCCAATATCACCGAAGTCGATATTACGATCGAACTCTGCCAAGAACTAGGCAGTCAAATTATCTGGGATAAAGAGCTAAAAACCATCCAAATTACCACTAAAGAAATTGCTTCTACCAATATCTCCCAGCGGTTCTCCGGAGCTAACCGCATGCCGATTTTAATGCTCGGCGCTCTTTTAAACCGTACCCGTCAGGAAATTATCGTACCTACAGTTGGTGGAGATAAACTCGGCAAAAGACCGCTTAACTTTCATATTGAAGCGCTCCAAAAATTAGGAGCGACCGTTGAATATCATGCTAATACTAGTAAAACTGATGACAGTCAAACTGATAAGTTTTACCGGGCTCAAGCTGAAAATGGTTTGATCGGCACAATTATTACTCTGCCCTATCCTTCTGTCGGAGCGACTGAAAACGCTATGTTAGCTGCTGTTAAAGCCAAAGGTATGAGCGTCATTCAAAATGCAGCTGTTGAACCAGAAATTATGGACCTGATCCTTTTTCTGCAAAAACTGGGTGTTAATATTACCGTTGATACCAACCGGGTTATTTATGTTCACGAAACTAAAGCTTTCTATGATGTTGAACATGAAATTTTGACAGACCGTAATGAAGTGGCTTCTTATGCGCTCGCAGCGATTGCCACTAAAGGGCGAGTTTTGATCGAAAGAGCACAGCATCTAAATATGATTACTTTTTTAAACAAACTACGCGAAGTTGGCGGTGGATTTACAGTTAAAAAAGAGGGCATTGAATTTTTCTACGATCAACTCTATCTTTATTTAGAAAAGGTTTGTTGTCTT
>CAZTYI010000049.1:0-8048 GCA_964618335.1 uncultured bacterium | reverse complement strand
CTTCTAAAAAAGATGATCCAGATTCCATTTCTTTCGCACATTTCCCTAAACCAACTTTAGCCACCTTAGTGCCCTTAAAGGGAGTAGCTAGAGAAATAACCTGTTTAACCAATTCCTGATCGTTTAAATAAAGAGCATAATAGCTAGAAACCAAACCACCCATAGAATGACCAATTAAAACCACTTCGTCTAAAGCAAATTTTTTCTGCATAAGATCGATCTTTTTTTGCAGACGCTGAGCGTATTTTTCAATCTTCGTAAAAGGATTACCTAAATTAATTGCCCAGATCGGACCAAAACCTGCTTTTTTTAACTGATGACCGTGATATGCAAAAACCAACGCATTAGTAAGATAGCCGTGAATTAAAATCAGACCTTTTTTAGAACGATGTTTTTTCCACTTAAGCTCTTTATGAAAGGGAATTGTTAAATAACAATAACAAAAAGCTAAAAATTCCCAAAAAGAACTTCTTACCTTATGCAAAAAACACATTTTTTTTTCTCTCCTAAAGAGTCTTATTTTCTAGGAAAGAACAAAATTTGTCTAAGTATTTTTATAAAAAAAAAGCTTTTTTTCTTTTCCAAAATGTTCATAATTCGAGGTGGAAGAAAAAATTATGGAATATCATCTTAGCCGTTTTACTAAGCCTCTTATGATTAAAAGTCGCGACGCAGTTTTGCCGGCTCTTTTAACTCTCCCCCCAAAAGCTAAGCGCTTGGTCATTTTTACCCATGGCCGTGGATCTTCCCGTTTTTCTGCCAGAAACCAATACTTAGCTAAAAAACTACACAAAAACCAAATTGCTACTTTGCTGTTCGATCTCTTAACGCCAGAAGAAAGCGCAGAAGACGCTCTTTCCGCTAAAATGAGCTTTAATATTGAATTGCTGACTGAAAGGCTATTAGCAGCCACTAACGTAGCTGAAGAGTATATTTCAACCATAGGCTATTTTGGTTTTTCCACCGGAGCTGCTGCAGCTCTTTTAGCCACCTCTTTGAAAAAGACCATTTCCACTGTAGTCTGCAGTTCCGGCCGTTCGGATTTAATTTGGGATCAATTACCTCTTGTTAAAACTCCTACGCTTTTTATTGCTGGAGGAGCGGATTTTACCAATCTTTTAGCTAAAAGGGCTTTTCGAAAACTGACCTGTTTTAAGAAAATGTCCATTATACCTGGAGCCAACTCTCTTTTTGAAGAAAGGGGTAAATTAGAAAGAATGAGTGAAACTGCCTTACAGTGGTTTATCAAATACCTGTCGCAGAAAAAGCGGCTTCAAAAACGAGCTTCCGTCAAAGACCTGACACTACTTTCTAAATAAGTGCTTTCCTCAGGATAATGTTCTTCTAGCCAGCGAAAAAGCATTTTGGTGGATTTGCGCAGCTCGCTAGTAAATAGCTCCTGAGAAAGTTCTGTTTTAACCATCAAACGTCCAGCATCAAAATTAACAGCACGTCCTTCTATAAAACCATAATTTTTAGCTAAATCTAAATCATCATCTAGAATTTTAGCATCCAGTCTTTTAACCACAGTCTGTAAAAAAGCGTCTACGCCTGCTCTTAATTTTTTTTCCTGAGCTAAACGAGTTAAATGACTGAAAAAAGGAGCTGCTTTTTTCTGCACCACAAAATAAGTTTGGTTTAGATCAACCTTAATAGGAACGCCACTAGGATTGATCAACTGAATTTTGGTTTTAAATTTTGGTTTTTGCTGAACCAACCTTTGATTTCTCTGCTGCTCTTGCTTTAAATGAACATAAATCAGCCCTGTCTCTTCTGGCAACCTATCAAAAGCCAGCTGATAAGAAGAAAAGGTTAAATTTAAGCGTTTAGATTTATCTTTTAAAAAGGGAGGTTTTGAAAAAAAGGGATAATAGAAATGATGGAAATTAAAAAACTTGATGACATATTGATTGTCTTCAGAGACAAAAACAAAAGCTTGCCTGCCCCTTCCTAAATAATGAAATTTTTGAGCTAAAATCTGTTCTAAATCAGCCAGAGACTCGGTTTCTCTATTAGATTGTTCTCCCTGACTCTCTTTTAAAACTTCTTGGTTCTTTTCTAAATCAGCTGGAAGATCAAAAATAATAGCCGAGCTTCTAAAACCATCAGTTCTTTGCCAAGCTAAAAAACACAAACCAAACAGCCCTAAACCAATAAGCGCTATTTTTAGTTTTATATTTTTCACAGACTTTGTTTAACCTCTGCTTTTTTTTGCTCAAAATAAGGAATACAGTGAGGAGCATTTTTTTCTAAAAAACGCACGAAAATCTGACTGATATTTTCTAATTCCCTCTTCCAGTAATGTTTATCCTTAGGCCTTTTTTCATAAGAACCAACATCCATTTCCATATAATGTCCTTGGTAAAAACCAACGTTTCTAATTAAATTTGGCAAATCGTAATGAACAACATCTTTTTCTTTATAGGTTAAAATTGTCTGAAAAAAAGAATCGATAACTTTTTCCATTTCCTGCTCTTTAACCTGAAGCAGCGGAACTCCCTTTTTTTGAATTAAAAAAGCAGTTTGATCCAAAGAAATCTTTAGCGGTCTTTTCAGACGGTCATGGATAGTTACCTGCGGCATCTCAGCACTTGTTGGATTCAGATGCACAAAAACAACTCCCGTTAAATCACTGAGCTCTTCGAGAGCCATTTTATAACTGGTAAAAAAACGCTGATAATGTGTACGGCGCGTTTGATGCGTATCTTTAGGCTTTAATCCTAAAGAGAGTAAAAACTCATAACGAAAGGGCATTTTATAATGATTAAAGCGCACTAATTTCAAAACATGTTTTTTATCCGCACTTTCAAAAACAAAGACTTGGCGTCCTTGACCAAGATAATAAAAATCCTGCTTTAAAATTTCTGCGATTTCATCTGAAAATGGATGAGAAATAAATTTCGGGTCAAAAGATTCTTCATAATAGATTTTTTTCAAACTAAATCCAGCAATCGACCAGTGGTACAACTTTGGCAGAGCAATACTCAAAAGACCTAAAAAGAGATATAAAAGCCATTTTTTCACTGTCTGGCTCCTTGATATTTTTTTTGGATATAAACTGCAATTTCCGGATAGTTTTTTTGCGTCCAGCTTACTAAACGCTTCAAACAATCAAAATATTCTCTTTCAATTTCTTCTACAGATGCCTCTTTTCTTTGTTTAAAATTACCCACATCCATACTAATTGCTTTTTCACCGATAAAACCTAAATTACGCACATAACCTGGGTGATCACTATCAAATATTTTATAGCTTAGTCGGCGCTTTAGATGTTCTACAGACCTATCAATTAAAAGTTGCGCTTCTGCTAACTGATGATTTTGACGGCAAAGAGTTAATTCCTCTTTAAAGTCCGTAGCTTTTTTTTGAATCAGTAAAAAAGTATGATTTAGATCTACTAAAAAAACACGACCTAACTGATCGCTTAATTGTACTTTTGGAAGCACAACACTACGGTCAAAATGAGCATAGATTAAAGCGGTTTCATCTTTTAAAACATCCATTGCCAGATGGTAATTGGCAAAAGTTGCTTTTAAACGTCTTTTTTGATTTAGCTGCAAAGATTTCAGATCTTTTTGAGGCCAGGAAAAAAAAGAGGTTAAAAAAGCCTTCCTAAAAGGAATTTGATAGCGATGCAGTTTCAGCAGTTTCAAGACATATTTACCATCTGCACTTTCAAAAGCATAAATCTGACAGCCTTTGCCTAAAAAATGAAATTTTTGATTTAAAATGGTAGTCAATTCCGAAAAATCGCCTCTTTCAAAACGATTTTCATAAAAAATTTCATTATAATTTCTATAAGCTATCTTGCGAATTTTAAAGCCAGAAGTTAACTGCGAACAACCTAAAATCAATCCTACAATTAAAACTACAGCAAATAAAATTAAAAAGAATCTTTTTGAAGCCATTTGAAAATATAATTTTTCCGTAATTTTATAAAACAAAAGGCTTTTTGTAAAGTTGACTCCTCCCTTTTGTTTTCTCCATTATGTTCCCCTTTATTTTTCTTCTCGTTTTCCTCATTATTTTTCTTCTTGTTTTCCTTATTGTTGTAAGGACAAAAAACTTCTAAAGATTAGATCAATCTTTTTTTTAAAAAATATTTTTGGCAAGAAATCTTAAAATCTCATAAAATAGCCGGTCATGATTGAAATTAAACCAAACTCCAACGCACAAGCTGAATTAATAGCCGCTAATGTTTTTTTAGACCATTTTGGTTATACCAGCAATAACGTAAGAGATCGCAATTCCTGTGATACTCTGCGAACTCAAATCTCAGAAGCCGAAAGAAGTCTAAATTTTGAAGAAAAAAACAGAACAGTGCAAGCAATCAAAGAAATTTTGGATAATCACCGGCAAGAGCTTTCTTTACCAGATAAACAAATTTATTATCTGCAGCTTCAATCTTGTATTAAAAATGAAGAAGCTAAATGGAAAAAAAATGCTGTCATTATTGCTCTTTTTTGCGCTGTTTTTTTTGCAGCCTGGATTTATTTAAACGCTTTTTTATTTCTTTACCTTCCCCCTACTTTTTTTCTTCTGGGATTTCAAATTATCCTGACTTTAAATCTTCTTCTCATTAAAGGCCTAAAAACTGCTAATGTTTATAAAGATTCTCTGGAAACAGAGCTTTTTTATAACCATGTAACTATCTACAAAGAAATAGCCTTAGCTCTAAAACAGATCGCTGTTGAATATTATCATCCCGCCTCAGACTTAGATGAAAAAACTAAAATAAATTTACGTAAATTATTAGAAATTGTAGCGGATATTATGCGTCCTCAAAATACAACAGAAATTATTCACATAACTCAAAACATATGGAATCATCGACGTTATTTAGCACGTATATTAGCTTTTCTTTTAAATGATCCTGAAGCTCGGTCTTATCTTTGGATTTTTGATTACTCTATGACACGCCGTGCTTTAGCTTTACTCTTAAACCGGGTTTCACTGAAAGATGAAGACCCCGTAAAAGAACAAGAAAATAAAGCTGATTTACTTGCTATTTTACAAGATTTTGCTGAAGTAACGGGCAACAACCCTCAACATCTGCAAACGCTCTTTGAAAACAAACGCTGGCACGAACTTTTTGATATACTTTTACTAAAAGCTTAAGTTGCAAAAAATATTTTAAATATTTTAAATTAGATTAAATTTTTTAAAAAAAAGGAGTTTCGCATGTTAGATTTAACCATCTTCGACCAGGTAGAAACGCCACCAGCTTACCACTTATTTGTACCTGCGAAAAACAACTCTCATTTATTAGCACTAATTAAAATACCTCCTAAAGAACCTCAACTGCCTTATGAACAGCTACCCGGTTCTAATCCAGCAGATAGAGCTAAAGTGATTGAACTGTTCACAGCTTTTGGATCCCATAATAAAGCTGTTTTATTACTTCAATACTACAGCAAACTAGATAAACTAGGAGATGAAATTGAACATATACATCCTTTAAAATTGATAGGCTGTATTTTTTCTGCTGCCGATCCTTCGAAAAAACTCAAAATGAAAAATTATATGGATAATATTTACAACGACTATTTTAAATGGAAAAACTTCTTTGAGGGACGTCCTCCTCACAGCGGATTCGGACCCAACATGAGCCATGAAATGAAAAAAAATAACTTAGTTAGACATCTCAAAGCTTTTTCTAAAGAAATCAATGTACCGGAAGAAAAACTACTGCCCTTTTTTAATGCTCAAGATTGGAAAGGGTTGATTAAGTTTCTTATATATGATTCTTAACAAAAAAAGCTTCAACGCTATTGGGAGTCACAATTTTTCCTTCCATCTGCTGTTGTAGATAGAGAGCATTACCGCCTTCCCAAGCTACAAAACCTTTAAGCAAATTTTTCAAAGAAGAGTCTTTTTTAGATTCGGAATGAATCCATTTCTCTCTTTTAGCAACAGCCATTAATTCCATAATCGTATGCCCTCCCGAACGGGTAATCGTTAAATCCGACCGATGGAAAAGAGTAGCTATCGTTTCATCCTCCTGAAAAGACATGGGGATTAAATTTAAATTTTTTGGTTTATTTTCTAAAAAACCAGGAAATTTACTAAATAAATTACCTGGTTTATTTTGAAAACGATCTAAAAATACAAAGAGATAATAATTTTCTTCTTTTTGGCTGACTAAATACATCAATTTTTCGATATATTTAGAAGTTGCTTCTCTAACAGGCTGCGAACCCAAAAGCAGAACCAGTAATTTATCTTCAGGATTAATTAAAAATTCAAAGCCATCAAACAGTCTTTGCACTGGTGCTTTATTATAAGTTAGGCAGCGATCTAAAAAATTGGTTTCTTCTAGACCGGCAGTTTTAATTTTAACCGAATAAGTTTTATGTTCTCTGCGTTTTCCCATCATCTTTTTAAAAGCCGAGCGAATCAGATATTTTTCATAAACAATTTGATTGGTTGGCAGATCAAGATATTTTTTCCAAAATTCTTCTTCGGTTTGATTTTTCTCTAAGAGAGGCTCAATAGTGACAATCCGTATAAACTTTTTATCTTTTTTAGAAAGTCTTTTAATGCTTCTCAAAAGAAAGCGGTAATGTTTAGTCGGCAGATCTACCAGCACTTTTTCTAAATAAAGCGGCTTTTTTTTAAAATGGCTGTAAAGACGTATAGCTTTAACAATAGCGGAAGTACAAATAGGGGTATTATCCATGACATGATCGATATCTTCTTTAAAAAGCGTCTTCAAAGTATGGTAAAAAACCGCCGGAAAAAAAAGCATGTCCGCATAAACATTACAGCGAGTTAAAATTTCTTGAACCAAAATGCTGCCATTTTTTTGAGCCCAATTATATAGCCAACGGCCAAAATATCCGATCGGAGGAACCCAGTCTAAAAGTATATCTTTTTTCACAATGACTACATTGGGATCTTGCTCTTTTAACTGCTGTTCTTTGGCTATTGCCGATTGCAAAAGCCCACCGCCTCCAGAAGAGGTAATAATTAAAACTTTTTTCATAAATTAACTGGCTAAAATGCCCCCCATTACTAAAAAAGCTACACCTAAGAAACCACTCTCTATTAAAAAAAGCTTAAAACTTTTTTGCGACCAAATAAAAAACAGTAATTTAAGAGGCAGAACCAAGCCCAGGAAAACTACTACTCCAGCTACAGCTCCATCAATAAAATTAACCACATTAAAATAGCCTTCCACAAAAGCTAGAAAATAAGCCAAAACAAAAACCATCAAACAGCTAACCACAAGTTCTTTGGGTTTTTTCCAATTCACAATTCCCCTTTCTTTTTTTAATCTCAGACCAAAAAGCCAAGGTGAGAACCAAAAAAAGGCTAAAATAATCATCACAGCAGAAGCTATAAAAACTGACAAAAGATCAATATAAATCATTTAAATTACCTACTTTCACAAGTTTTTGATTTTTGCTTAGTTTATACTTAAAATCAAGTATTGACTTATTTTCCACGTCCCACTAAATGAAAAATTATATAGGAAGATAAAAATGAGCTTCAAAATACCAAAAGATTAACCAGGGGGATGAAATGGGCGATTCTGCCAAAGTAGGAGATACTGTTCAAGTACACTATCAAGCTAAAACTAAAAATAAGCTCATTTTTGATTCTAAAAAAACAGAACCACTAAAAATTAAAATCGGTGAAAACCAAGTTATTCCTGCTTTTGAACAAGCGTTAATCGGTATGAATCTCGGCCAAAATAAAACTATTTCAGTACCATCTCATGAAGCTTTTGGTCCTTACATAGAAGAGCTAGTCTCTACTATCAGTCGCAAAGAACTACCTTCTCATTTAAACCTGGATGTCGGCCAACAGCTGCAAATCCAGCAGCCTGACGGATCAATGATCTTAGTCACAGTCGTCCAATTAAATGATAAATTCGCTACTTTTGATGCCAACCATCCTCTGGCAGGCAAAGATATTACCTTTGAAATTGAGCTGCTAGACATTATATAAATATTTTTAAATCTTCAGAAATACTCTGAATCCTGATCAAAAGCAAATCATCAAGACCCTCTTTTCATTCAAAAGAGGGTCTTTTATTTAAAAGA
>CAZTYI010000048.1:4095-8096 GCA_964618335.1 uncultured bacterium | reverse complement strand
TTACAAGGAGCAGAGGAGCAGAAAAGAGCGAATTAATAAAGATCATAGCAATTGATGTTTCAGGTATTTCAGGATTAGAGAAAAGATCTAGTTTTACAGATCTTTTTAACTTTTGCGGTAGGCAACAAAACCTTTCATCTTTGAATTTATCGAACTGCGGTTTAAAGATAGGTGATTTTGCAGGAAATAGAGGTAATCTTAAATATCCTTTTATGTCCCAATTACAAAGCCTGGATCTTTCTCAAAACCCAGCGTTTAACGGTAATAAGGTTAAAGTTCCTGATTCGGTTACGGTTTATACAGAAGGTTCAAATTTAATAATTGAAAAACTATAAGTTTAAAATTAGGTAAAATAATATATGGCTATAGCATCATCAGCTGTTAAAGATCCTCTTCCATCACATCCAAGAACTGCAAACCAGACCGGCATAAAAGAAGAAGAGAGTTTTGGAGAGAAGGCTACAAGGGCTGCTATAAAAGTTAAAATCGAAGCTATAAGGATCTTTAAAAGTTTTGTTTTTGCAATAGGATTTGCCATTGTAGTAAATGGCATGGAAAGTATCTCCACCCATCTAGTTATGGCTATAATGACTATTTTTTCGATCGCTGTTGTCAAGTATGTATTAAAAAATTCAAGACTGGAAACTCTAATTGATAAAGTTACTCATGGTGTTCTTGTTTTTTTTAAAAATACGCTAAAACCCGATAGCTCCGAAGCATCTAAAGCCGCAAGAAAAAAAGCTGAAGAACTAAAGACAAATGAATTAATTGCAGCACTTCCTTGCGCTTTTTTTCCTCATAATCCTTTAAAACTCGAAACACAAATATTAGCAAACATTAACCAGCAGTCTTATGTCCAATATACAATTGGAGAGAATGAAGAATTAGAAGTTGAAATTTTATCTAAGAAAAAAGATCAAGAATCAGGAGCAGAATCTGATTTATCAGAAGAAGAAAAACTAAATACGCTTTTGGTTTTAGCTCGTAGATATCCAGAAATTAGAATTATTCGTTTACCTGAGATAAATAGCCTTCAGTCTTTTATTCCGATTTTGAGAACCTTTTCAAGATTAGAAAAAATTTCTCTTACCAAAATAAACTTAATTCAATATGAGATAATATCGTTATTAGAAAGAATAAATCTAACATCTTTAGAATTAATAGATTGCCTACTTGTAGATGATACCTTATGGGATGAGCTTGTTAAAAAAACAACGGTTTTCGAATTTAAAGATGGAATCTTAAAAAGATATAGTGATCTAAAAAAAATGCAGCAGCATTTTATAACAGATCTTATACATGATGTAATTAGTTGCACAGATAAGAGTAAAAAAGAGTTAATAAGAGAATTTATCAAAAAATTATCTGAAGATTCTTATAAAAAATACTTTCCGCTTGTTCATTTAGGGGTGGATTTAGATTTTAGATTGTTTTCAGAAACATTTGAAGTTAGTGCAGAAGATTCAGAGTTTACTCCTGAACAATTGGCCAAAAGCTTCATTCAGGATTTTTACAGAGCTGGTTTTAAAATTAAAACACTGACATTTCCATTAGATTTGGATGAAGCTTTTTTTGTATCTATTGCCGGCATGCCGATAAAGTGTTTGAGAATAAATCATATAACAGATCTTGCTGTTCTTAAAAACCTTCCTTATTTAGAAGAGCTGCAGCTTGATTTTACCGAAGATGATATAGAAGGTTTGTTAAAAGAAATACCAGCTAATATTAATAAAATAGTTTTAAAAAGAGTCTTTGAAGAGGAATCTGAATCAGAGCCTTATTTAACTTTAGAAAAACAAGCAGACCAGTCTTATAGTGCAACAGTGCATAAGTTGAGCCAGGGACTAATCGCATTATTAAGTAGTTTGCCACAATTAGAGAACTTTAAAATCAATATTAGCGAATTAGATCTTCATGAAATAGGAACATTTCAAGCTCAAAAAACAACTTAATTTTTCAAAAGAATAGCTAAAATAATTCTAAAAGACTGCTTTTTCACTAGACCTTTTTCTTTTCATGGCTAAAATGAGATTATAAGCGGGTTTTTTTTATGCGGTTGCTTTTTAAGCTTTTATTATCTTGTTTCTTTTTATTCAGCTGCAGTAATTCAGCTTTTGTAAGAACTTCCAAGGCGAATGAAACCATGAGCCGGATGAATAAGCTGCAAAAAGGCATGAGCACTAATCAGGTACGTTCTTTGCTTGGCTGTCCTAGAAAGATCGGAGACAAGGTAGTTTATGGCCAAACTTATACGGTCTGGTATTATGTCACCCAGGGTGTAGTTTTTGACCAAACAGAATACTATCAGGTTAATTTTACCCCGATAGTTTTTAGTAAAGGCAAGCTTTTTGGTTGGGGCAAAGCTTTTTACTATAATCTTTTCCGTTCTAAGAATTCTACTTTAGGCAAACGCGGAGGGGAAAAGGACGATATTTATTATTTCAAAACTAATAAAAATGCACAGCCTGGAGATACAAAATCACTGGATGAAATTTTAGAAGAAATTCATGAAGAAAAAGATTTTCATCCTTTAGATAAAGAGCAGATAGATAAGGATCAAAAAAAAGAAGAACTGCAAAAAGAGACCCAAGATAACGATAGAAGACAAAAAAAAAGTCCAACTTCAAAAAAGACCAAAGAGAAACCAGCTTCGTCTAAATTAAAAGAGACTGATTCAAAACAGCAAAGTAAAGATACTATGCCTGCTCCTGCTTGGGATGAAGATGAGTATTTAAAAGATGAAGATCAAAACGAAGATAAACGCCCTGTTTTTTGGGAGTAAGTTTTTATTTTAGTTGTTTTTTTATCGAGCTTTTTATTAAATGAATCTACATTCATAAAATGAAGATAGGTTCAAAATGCCTTTACAAACACTTCCTAGAAGAGAACGCCGAAAAATTCAAAAAAAAGAAGAGCTTTTGGAAGAGGCTAAAGCAGTCTTTGCTGAAAAGGGCTTTCTTTCTACTTCCATTGAAAATATTGCCGAGCATGCTGATATTTCAGTGGGTTCTATTTATAATTTTTTCAAAAACAAAGATGATCTTTATGTTCAAGTAGTGGAAACCATTTTTCAAGAGTCTTTAGAAACTTTTGATTCAAAAGTTTTGGTTCAACCTAATTTAAAAAAATCTATTAAAGAAATCGTAACCCTAAGACTCATGTTCTTTTTTAAATACAAGTCTTTTTCTTTAGGCGTAATGGAAGCGGTTTCAAGCGGTATTTTTGCCAGAGAAGAAGGTTTTAAAAAAGCCTGCTTGGCTTTTAGGGAAGTTTGTTTTCAAAAAAATTTACATGTTTTAAATCGTTTTCAAGAGCTGTTGCCAGGTTTTAATTTAAATTACCTAGCTTTTACTTTAGAGGGAACCATCAGCGAATACATTTATCATTTAGCTCATAATCAAACCGCTCATAATCAAATTAAAAAAAGCCCAGCAGAAATGATAGAAGAGTTATCTCTCCATTTTTTTAAAATCTGGGGCTTGGAAAATATAGAAAAAGATATTAAAGGTGAAATTAAAGATAAGATCAAAATGAAAAGTGAAAAATAATTTTTTTTAAAAAAAAGAGCAAAAATAGGCCTTTAAAGTGAATAGAAGAAAATCAAAACTAAAATCAACATTATTAAACGTGAAACTAATATTAATACCTCTGTTAATTCTTGGTGTTTCTTGCACAAGCACAAAACAAACCTATTTAAATATTTTAGAAAAAGAAAAAAAATCTATTCCCGCTTATCTCTCACAAAAAGAGGAAACTGACCAGCCCTACTTGAAAGGTAAATTAAGTTTAGAAGACTCTCTTAAAATAGCTCTTCAATACAACAAACAGCTTTTAGCTGTTTTAGAAGAAAAAGCTATCTCTAAAGGTCGAGAAACCGAGGCCATTTCTTTTGCTTTACCACATTTGGATGCTTCTGCTGCTTACAACCATTTAGATCATACTTTAGTGGTTAGCGGAAAAACAGTCAGAGTTAGTGATCTCGATAACTATTCGTTAGATCT
>CAZTYI010000048.1:0-3995 GCA_964618335.1 uncultured bacterium | reverse complement strand
TGATCAAACAGCAAAACCATATTAACCTAGCCCAAACCACATTCTTAAAAGTGATGGGGGCTTCTTTAAAAAGCCAGATAGATCTGAGCGAGAGTTTAGATTATTCAGCTTTTCAAATAGATCAGGAAGAAGCGTTAAAAATTGCTCTTTTAAACCGCCATGAAGTTTTAGCATCGGCTTTAGCGCTAGGAATACAAGAAGAAAGTTTGAAAATTGCCAGATCAGGCTGGCTGCCTAAGGTCAACGGTTTTTTTGGTTATAAATGGGGTAAGCCCGAGCCACAAGCCAATACCACAGATTCTTGGGGCAGGGATTGGAGCGGTGGAGTTAGTTTACAATGGTCAATCTTTGATGGACTAAGAACTAAGGGTGCTGTCGATAAAGAAAAAGCTCTTATTCGCCAAAAAGAATATCTGCTCAAAAATATCAAAGAGCTAGTTTCTTTAAATGTCGATCAAGCACTTTTATCTTTGCAGGATGCAGAGGCTTTAGTTAAATCCCAGACCTTGGATTTAAGAAGAGCTAAAGAAGCGTTAGAGCTGGCTGAGCTTAGATTTAAAGAGGGAGTGGCAGCAGAAATTGTTGTGATTGACACTCTTTCAGCGACAGCCAAATCGGCAAGCTTGTATTACATTGCTCTTTACCAACATTCTCTGGCCCGACTGAATTTAGATTTGGCCATGGGTATTTTATCTTTTAACAGTGTTAAACAAGAAAAAGAAGTCAAACCAACTCAAACCAACGACGTAAAATGAAAAGCACAAAAAATGTAAAAAACAAGAACACAAACAAAAGTCTGATGGGAATGACACAATTTGCTAAGAAAAAACCAATCTTATTGGCTATTTTACCGGCAGCTATTGCTTTTTTTCTTTTGTCTTTTACAGCTGTTAATGCTGAATCCAATACAAATCAAAACCAGCTTGATAAAACCAAGGCGGATGTTAATACTGAACTGAATAGCCAAGCAGCTTATATTCCTAAAGTACAAACCAAGATTTTGGAAGAAAAGACCATTAAAAATACTATTCTGCTGACTGGCGAGCTAGAAGCACTAGCGGTAGTAGATATTAAAAGTAAAGTCCAGGGTAGGGTAGAAAATCTAACTTTAGAAAATGGCCAAGAAGCATCAGAAGCCTTAGATGTCAAAGCTGGCGAAACACTAGCTATTCTTGATCATTTAGATTTTCAAACTAAGCTAGACCAGGCTCAAGCTGGTTTAAAGGCGGCTGAAGTAGCGGTCAAAATGAGCAAGATGGTTTTAGAAGATAAAGTCTTAGATAAAACCCGGATGGAAAATCTTTTTGCTAAAGGAGCTATCTCTCTCAAACAAAAAGAGCTGGCAATTTTAGATTATAAAAGATGCTCCGAACAACTTAATCAGGCCAAGGCCAATCTACAACTTTCCAAAGCTGCTTGCAAAGGGGCTGAGCTTTTATATAAAGAGGCTTTTATTCAAGCACCTTTTGATGGAACGTTAATAAAAAGATATGTTTCTTTAGGGGACTTGGTTAATCCAGGAGCTCCGCTTTTTAGACTACAAAAAATTGACGAATTGAAATTGCTGATTAAAATTCCTGAAAGAATTTTGTCTCAAATGAATATTGGCACTGAAGTAGAAATTAAAGTCGATGCTTTAGAAAATCAGATACTTTTATCAAAAGTGGAAAAAATTTATCCGGTAGTTGATCCGCTTTCACGCTCTATTACGGTAGAGCTAAGAATCAAAAACCCCCTTAGAAAAGACCAAAAACAGCTTTTTCCTGGCATGTTTGCTACAGCTAAGTTGATTTTGGAGAAAAAAGAAAACGCGATTGCTATTCCAACATCTTCGGTAGTTAAAGGCGGTTTTGTTTATGTCTTTAAAGAGGGCTCTGTCCATTTAAAAAAAATCAACTTGGGACTGAAAGAAAATGATTTGGTAGAAGTTATCTCGGGCTTAACGGTAGGTGAAGAGGTAGTAGTTTTCGGTCAAAACAAACTCTCTGACGGTTCTCCGGCAGAAAAAGTCAAAACAAATTAAGAGCTAAAAAAATAATAAGAGGTAAAAAGTGAAGCTTCCAGAATTTTCAGTCTCTCGACCAGTTTCGGCTTTCATGCTCTTCTTAATCTTTTCAATTTTCGGCGTTATTAGCTATTTTTTACTCCCGATCGATCTCATGCCTAAAATGGAAATGCCGGTAGTTTCCGTGATTACTTCATGGCCGGGAGCTAGCTGCGAAGATGTCGAAATGCAGGTCACTAAAAAAATTGAAAACGATTTAAGTACGCTGAATAATTTAAAAGATTTGCACTCAACCACTAAAGAGGGTCTTTCTATTATCAACTGCACTTTTAATTTTAATGGGAATTTAGCAGAAGCTGTGAACGATGTGCGTGAAAAGATCGAGTTTGCGAAACACCGTCTGCCTTCCGATATTAAAGACCCTATGATTTTCAAGTTTAACACTTCTATGATGCCGATTGTGATATTTGGCGCCATAGCTGACGAAAGCTATGATCAGCTGCAGGATCTGCTTGAAGATGAAGTGGTAGACAGCATCAAACGGATCGACGGCGTCGGAGCAGTGCAACTAATTGGCGGCCTTAAAAAACAGGTTCATGTACGGCTGGATAAAAATAAGCTTTCTGGTTTGAACATGTCTCTTTTTGAAATTGAAAAAGCATTAAATGCCAACAATTTAAATATGCCAGCCGGCTCTATTGTATTAGGCGATACTGAATACATGATTAGAATTCCTGGAGAATTTAATTCGGTACATCAGATTAGCGATATTGTTGTTAGAAAATTACCCAATGCCAATATTTATTTAAAAGACTTAGCTCAAGTGGATTTTGATTTTAAAGAAAATACACGCTTTGTAGAAATTAACGGCAAGAAATCGTTGATGCTGTTTATGCAAAAACGCTCTGGAGCCAATACTGTCGAAGTGGTTAAAAACATCAAACAAAAGATTGAATCTTTAAAAGCCAAACTGCCCAAAGATATCGAGTTCCCGCTGATTATGGATTCTTCTGAATTTATCAAAAACTCGGTTAATAATTTATTGACGACTATTTTTTTCAGCCTCTTTTTTGTCTCCGTTGTGACCTATTTGTTTTACGGCTCTTTACGCTCTTCTTTGATTATTCTTTTAACTATTCCGCTCTCTGGCTTTTTAGGTTTTATTTTTATGTATTATTTTGACTGGAGCATCAATATTATCAGCTTGGCGGCTTTAGCCATTGCTCTTGGCATGGTGGTGGATAATGCGATTGTCGTCTTGGATAATATTTTCAAAAAAAGAAAAGCTGAAAACGATCTTAAAAAAGCCGCTATTGATGGTTCTTTAGAAGTAGGGCTAGCTATTTCTGCCAGCACTTTAACGACTATTGTTATTTTTCTACCGCTGGTGTTTGTTACTAATGTGATTGGAATTATGTTTAAACAGCTTGGTGCTCTAGTAGCGATTACTCTCTTAGCTTCGCTTTTTTCGGCTTTGGTTTTTACTCCGATGTTTGCCAGCAAGCTGCTCAAAAAAAGCAAAAACGGCTCTTTTAAATTTGTCGAGAAAACCTTTGAAAAATTAAGCTCTTTTTATTCCAAAGCCTTAGATTTTTCTTTGAACAACAAAAAGAAAGTTATCGGCTTAGCATTTACGGCTTTCGCAGCTTCCTTTTTTCTCTTACCTTTTATTGGCAGCGAGTTTATGCCGGCAGAAGATACCGGTAATTTAACGATTACTTTTGAAATGCCGGTAGGTACTCCTGTCGAAAAGACTACTCAAATTTCTAAAAAAATAGTACGGCTGGTTTTAGCAGAAGTCAAGAAAGAGTATATTGAATACTGTTTTGTTCATTGCGGTGTTTCCGGTGATAAAGCCGGCGCGGCTTTTGGCCGAAAAGAAGCTCCTTATATGGGACAATGCGGTCTAAAACTGGTCAAGTCATCAAAAAGAAACTTTTCCAATAAAGATTTAGCATCCAGAATTGCACCTTATCTGAAAAATGAACCT
>CAZTYI010000047.1:0-8106 GCA_964618335.1 uncultured bacterium | reverse complement strand
CTTTGAAGTTTTAGATATCTTTAAGCTATCGGCAAAAGAAATTCTATTTTAGAGGCTAAGGTTCGACTTTCGGCAAAAGTAATCTCTCCTGCCGCTTCTTTTAAATTGACCCATCTGCCTTCGATTATTTCTTCGACTTCTAAAAGAATTTCACCATCGACCTCAGCTAAATAATAAGCCACTGTTTTTAAAAATTTTCTACCCTCTCTTTGCAAAGAATAAATCTCAATTAAGGGCTGACTGAACAGATAGTTGGTAATTTTCAAGCCAGTCTCTTCAAAGAGTTCTCTTTCTGCAGTTTTCTTCGGATTTTCATTTTGCAGAGCATGGCCTTTCGGAAAGCCGACATGGCCTTCTTTTTTTTTGACTAGAAAAACCTGCCAACCATTCTTAGTTTTTTTTAAAGGGATAATGCCGAAAGCTTTTTCTAAAATCATGGTTCTAACCTTAATTAAGTTATATTTTATGAATTTAAATGGAGGAAATTTTAAGTTCCACTTAAAATTTGAAATTCTAGCCTGAATAAGGAGCAAAGACTAAAGTAGAATTATGCCCGCCAAAACCAAAAGAATTAGAAAGAGCAGCACTGATTTTAAGCTCTTGAAACTTACCAGTCACTAAATCTAAATCTTTCACAGCTTCTTCTGGATCTTCTAAATTGATCGTCGGGTGCACCTTGGAAGTTTTAATCGCCATCACGGTAGCAACAGCTTCTAGACCACCTGCAGCGCCTAAACAGTGGCCAATCATAGATTTGGTAGCATTCATTTTAATATTCAGCAGATGAGGACCGAAAACTTTTCTAACAGCAGTAACCTCACAAATATCTCCTACTAGAGTAGAAGTAGCGTGGGCATTGATGTAATTAATATCTTTTGGCGTAATACCGGCCGCTTTAATCGCTGCTTCCATACAAAGAGCTACCGAAGAACCGTCTTCTTTAGGATTGGTCATATGGTAAGCGTCGCAGTTCTTAGCTCCACCAAGAAATTCTGCATAAATCGGAGCTTTTCGTTTAAGCGCGTGTTCTAATTCTTCTAAAACTAAAACTCCAGCACCCTCTCCCATCACAAAGCCATCTCGTTTTTTATCCCAAGGACGTGAAGCTTTTTCTGGAGCATCATTACGCTCGGAAAGCACTTTAGCTGCTACAAAGCCAGCTAGACCGATCGGACTCATTGGAGCTTCTGATCCACCGCAAAGCATCAAATTAGCATTGCCTAGTTCAATTTCTTCTGCTGCTGCTAAAATCGAATAATTGGAAGTAGCGCAAGCTGTTGAAATCGAATAGTTGGGTCCTTGAAAACCTAAATCAATCGCTAAAAGAGCTCCGGCCATATTGGTAATAATGTAGGGAACGAAAAAAGGTGTTAGACGGCGATAGCCTTTTTCTTTCAGCGTTTCTACGCCATTATAAAAAGTAGAAAAAGTAGACATACCACCCATACCGGAACCAATAACTATGCCGGCTTTAGATTTATCAAGACCAGCTGCATCTAAAGAAAGTTGAGCATCTAAAAGTGCTTTTTTACCAGCGACAGCTGTATAAGCAATAAAAGAATCAACCCGGCGAGCCTGCTTTTTTTGCATGAAATCGCCAACTTCGAAATCACGAATCTGTCCGGCAATTCTAACTGGGAACTCTGAAGCATCAAAAGCATCTAGGGCACCAATGCCGCTTTCCCCTTTTAAAAGCTTTTCATAAAAAAGCTCAACGTCATTGCCGAAGCAAGAAACAACACCTAAACCTGTAACTACAATTCTTTTTTTAGCCATAGTTTTTAAAGATATTTGTTAAACATGTTCCACAGAGGAAGCTAAATTTAAATCAATTTCTAAAGGCACTACTCGAGCTGAAGACCAAAGTTTTTCTAGTTGGTAACGCTCTCTGATCGCTGGTAAAAAAAGATGAATCATGATTTGACCATAATCCAACACTACCCAGCTATCGCTCTCTTCGGTTTTGAATGGAGAAATACCCTTTTTTTTCAACTCGTCTGTAATGTTAAAAGCTATGGCATTCAGGTGGCGTCCGACAAAGCCTTCGGCAATAATCAAACAGTCGCCCATATCCGAAACACTGTTGATTTCCAGTGCTAAAATATTAAAACCCTTCTTGTCAAAAATAGCTTGAGCAATCAGATTTAAAAGAGCCTCAGTTTCCATTACAAGTCCGCAGTTATATGTAATTATAAAGATTCTAGTATAATTGATGCTGACAAATGTAGTCTAGCACTTGTTTGGGCACTAAATGACCGCAGTAAAGACCTTTTTTGAGCCTTTCTCTGACTGCTGTAGAGGAAATATGCAGCTGGCGGGTAGGTATTAAATTATTTTTTACTAGTGCTTTTAATTCGGCTGGAATAACAGGTTTAACATCGTTACGGAAGCCGATTAAAGGATCCGCTAATTTTAAAATTTGTTTATACCCTTTCCAGCTAGTCAAGGAAGCTAGCGTATCCTGTGCTAAAAGCAGATGCAAATCACTATCAGGATATTTTTTTTTAAGCTTTTCTAATGTATCAGCCGTATAAGACACTTCAGCTCTTTTAACTTCCCAATCTAAAACTTGAAACTGCTTTATCTCTTGAACCGCTCTCTTCACCATTTCCAACCGATCTTCAGCTGAAGCTATAGCTGGTTGTTCTTTTTTATGAGGAGATAAAAAAGCAGGGCAGAAAATAACTTCTTTTAAACCAGCTCTTTCCATTAATTCAAAAGCTAGGTTCAGATGACCAAAATGAATAGGATTAAAAGAACCTCCAAAAAAACCTATTTTATTATTTTGCATGGTAAGTACAACTCCTTTCTTGAGAAAAGGTTAAAGCTTAATTTATAAAATCTTCCAAGCTTTTTGTTTTGCTATTTTAAACAGCCCCCTATCAGGCGAAACCACTACTTTTTTGCCGGCTATGTTTAACAACGGCAAATCCCAAATACTGTCAGTATAAACTGAGATCTTTTTTTCCGGCAGATCTAAACTGCGTGCTAAAGCCAAAGCATAGCGAGCCTTAGCTTCTCCATCCATTAGCTTATGAATAGAACTTAAACGGTTGTTTAAATCCAACCCATAAGAAGTAGCTTTAAAAGCAGAGACATTCAAACGTTTGACGATTTTTTCAACTAGATAACTTGGCGCATTAGAAAGAATCACTACATAGCTGTTATTTTTTTTGGCTTTATCAATTTCTTTGAGTACCTTGCGATTTAAAGCCGATAACAGATAACGATCTAAAAAATCTTCTACATAGCCAAAAACTTCAAAGAGTTTTTTTCCTTTAAGGAACCGGTCAAAGACCAGATAATGCAGGCTATTAGGTGACAGAGAAAAAAAAGAATAACGAACAAAATAACTAAAAGCTTTAAAAACAGAAAAAGAGGAAAACAATCCTTTATGCACTAAAAAATTATAATAATAAAAACTCGTATTGATTTTTAAAATAGTCTTATCAAGATCAAAAATGGTTAAACTCTTAATCGCACTAATCTTAGTTACCCTTTAATTTAAACATCTTTTCTTCAATTTCGTTGATGACGGAATTGACTTTTTGCAGACGTTCTTTTTCTTTTTCAATCTGTTCACGATAACTAATAGCTTTTTCAAAATCTAAATCCGAGCCGCTGGCCATTTGACGTAAAACTTCTAACTGATCTTTAATTTCTTTGCGGCGGGCTTCGCTGTTTTCTAGCGCCCCTTTTAAATGGCTGAGAGATTCTAATTCTGCTGAGGAAAGAGAAAGTAAAGCTTGATCTTTTTTATCATTGATCAGCTCTTTTAAAAGTTTCAGCTGTTTTTCCAAAGGCTGTTTTTCAGCTTTAGTTAAATGCAGGTTTCTCATTTCAGCTGTAAAACTCTTACTTTGCTCTGATAGTTCGGTGCTATTTTTTTCTGCTCCTTGCTCTACTGCTTTTTGGATTTGTTCTTTCAATTCGCCAATAGCTAAAATTCTAGCTTTATTTTTTTCCTCTTTCACTTCTCTGGCTTTAGCTGCTTTAATTTCTTCTTTTTCCAAAAGCGGACGTTTAGCTTGATAAAGAGCATCTTTTAAAAATTTTACATCTCTAGAAGAGAGTTCTATTGTCCTCATAAATTTCAAAATCTCGTCTGTCTCTCTAGTCACAACATGTTCTGCGGGTTCCTCAGAAGATCTGCATTTATGTGCAAAGCCCTGGATTTTTTCCTGAACAGTTTTTTTATTTTGTTCAAAAATATCCTTTTTCTCTTCCATTTCTTTCTTATACTGAATTTCTATTTTTTTCAGTTTATCCCAGCATTCTGAAAGTTTCATTCTCACTTGTGTAAAAGCTTTAGTATTAAGCGTAAAAATCTTAGAGACATTTTGCAGTTTTTTTATCTCTTCTTTTAAAACATAAAAAGGAACTTTGAAATTACCATCTTCTGGAAAGTAATTTACAGAAAAGTACTCTACGTCAGAGATAAAGTTAGTTGAAATTTCCCGAATAAATTCTTTCCTTTTAGGAAAAATATTATCTCCCACAGTAGACAACAGCTTAAAAAATTTACTTTTGAATTTAACGCGCATTTCTGTTTTTAAGACTTCTTTGCGCAAACTATGAATCCGACTAGTAAAAACATTTAATAAATTAAGTTCTTTTTGCAAATCGGCATAATATTTTTTCCTTTTCTCCAAAATGACAGATTTAACAGGTAGCTGCACTGCTTCCATTTGCCCTAAAAGCGTCGAATAAAGCCCTATATCTTTTTCCAGGCCTATAATAGCCAGCTCAATCTGTTCAATGGTAAAAGAGGCCTGTTCATCTAAAATGGCCTTTAAACATTTGGCTTCTTTAGACAGCTCTACAAAATCATTCCAGAATTTTGCTCTCACAACCGGATGCAGATTCTCTTTAAAAAGCTGCAGAGAAAGATGCCGAGCTTCCCAGAAAAGTTTGAAATTAAGGCTTTTCTCATCTGCTACAGCCTCTTTCATTTTCCCAAGAACAAATTTTAATTTGTCTTCAACGGATTCGATTTTTTGAATTTCTGTTTCTAATTTAACAGTTAGGGACTCTTCTTCGGTTTCAACGCTCATGGCAACTCACTTTTTAAAATTGAATAACAATATTAAAGTTTCAAGATACTTATAAAACAGTTTTTTTGTAAAAAGAAAGAAAAAACTTTTTTTCCCAGAAAAAAAATACTCTAAAAGCATCCTTAATTAGGCTTGATAGAGTAGGCCGTTAGGCAGTCATAAAGATCTTTTTCATTGATAATCAAGATACTTTTATGCTTTTGACAGACCTTTTTAGCTGCTTCGATAATTTCTAATGAACCAACCCCTGGAATACCCAGAGCCTGAAAAGCAGTTTTCTTTTTAGGCTTAATAGTTTCTAGGTATTTTAGACCTTTGAAATAATCTTCCAAAGAAAAGCCCTCTTCTCCCACTCGAAACAACAAAACCTCAGTTTGATATAAAAGAGCCTGAATAGCCAAGGTCAGACCGGCTTTTTCTTCTTTAGGCAATCCTGTGATGTCTAAAAGCTCAGGTAAAGAACCGATTAATTGAGGGTGATGCAGCTTACCCTTGATTGCTTCCGCAAAAAGAGCTAAACGCAAAACCATCTGTTACTCCGTTTTCCTCCTCCATAAGAAGAAAATGGATTTTTTTCAAGCCTTCCTTTTTTTCCAGCCCTTTTTAAACCTTGTCCTTTTAAGCCTTCTTTCTCTTCTCAAAATAGTAAATGATGAAAGGAATGCTATAAAAAACAGCTAAAGAGACCAGCAAAAAGAGCGCGTGTTTCACTGGCGAAATGGTAGCTACCTGCTTGGGAGGAAAAAAGCCCAAGAAAATACCGGTTAAACAAGAAAGTATACCCACCGAGGTTAAAATCCAAAGCCCTGGTCTGCCGCCTGGCACTTGGTAGGTTCGATCAATCTTGATTTTAGAAAACCTCAGTTTTAAAGCTGATAAAAACATTAAAATATACATCGAGAAATAAAGCTGAGCTGTTAAAACCGTCAGCATCCAAAAAGAGCTGCTAACCGATGGCATGAACAAAAACAGAAAAGAAAAAAAAGTGACCAAGACAGCCTGCAACAGCAAAATGTTCGTAGGTATATTGTTTTTATTAACCTTGGCAAAAAAAGCTGGCAGATTGCCTTTTTGGGCAGAAGCTAAAACAGCTTTGGAAGGGCCGATAATCCAGGTGCTGACCTGTCCCATCGAACCAAGGGCAATTAAAAAAGCTAAAAGAGGAACTAAAAAGGCTAGTTTAGTACCTTGAAAAAAGACTCTGAAGGCCTGCAGTACTCCGGTCACTAAAGAAATATCTGTTTCTGGTACAGCTATCGATATAGATAAGGTTCCTAAAATTGAAACCAGTAAAATAACTATAACCGCCAGAAAAATAGCTTTAGGATAACTTTTTTGCGGATGTTCAACTTCTTTGACGTGAACCGCAGAAACTTCCATACCCGCATACATCAATAAAGAAGAAGTCAGCAGAATAAAACTGGTAAAATCTCCAAAATCTATCGGAGCCTGAGCAAAACTAAAAGGAATCTGCACTTTTCCGCCCATTAAAAACCACACAAAGCCAGCGCCAATCAAAAGTATAGCCGGAAACAATGTACCTATACTGACAGCCAAATTGCTAAATAAACTAGAAGTTTTTAGACCTCGGAAATTAAGAAAAGTAGCTCCCCAATAAATCAATTGAATCATCACAAAAGCATAATATCTATTTTCTGCCAAAGTCGGATCAAAAGAGTAAGCCAGCATAGCTACGGTCACAGTTAATGCTAAAGGGTACCAAACTACGCTCATGACCCACTGCAAAAAGATGGCTAGCAGTCCCCATTTCTGTGAAAATGCTTTGGAAACCCACATAAAAATACCACCTGATTCTGGCCAGCTGGTAGCTAGTTCAGCAGCGACAAAAGCGATTGGCACAAACAAAAAAACTGCTGAAAAAAGACATAGTAAAATCGAATCCACACCATATTTAGCCAGTGTCGGCAATCCTCGTAACGAAACAATCATGGCCACGTTAATCATTCCCAGCATAAAAGCTGAAATGACTCTTTTCTTCTTAAGAATACTCATTTGAAATTTCCTTTTTTTATTTTTATTTCTATTTTTTATATCAAATTTTGTATTTTTTAGATCCTTATTTTTTTATTTTTTATATTGCTTATTTTTATTTTATATTTTTATTTTTAGTTTCTTGTTTTTGACAGCCTTCTTTGTTTCTATTTTATTGCTTATTTTTTCAAAAAAAAAAAGAATTTGCTTTTTTGTAAAAAAAGAATTTTAATAGCAATAATATTATTAAGGCTAACCGAGGCTCAAATGAAAAAGGGATTTTTGTTTTTTTGCTTGTCGCTCACTTGCGCAGGATTTTCCGCAGCGCACTGTTCATCCTCACCTAAAACTCAACAAAATAAAGCACCAGAAACTTTCCATCAGCAAGCCGCTGAAATCCAGCAATCAAAATCTACCTCTTTTTGTCCGCCTTCAGCTGAACTTTGCCAAAGTGAAAACAAAATCGGCCTCTATTTTAATTTCTACGGTCTGGTCTGGCAATCTACAGAGGGTTCTTTAGAATTTGCAGCCAAAGATAAATATTATACAGACCCGATTGACACCGATAGAATTACTAACCAAATTACCGTGATCACTCCTGATTTCGGCTGGAAACCCGGTTTTAAATTAGAGACGGGCTATTACTTACCGATAGATGATTGGGATCTGAAAGCCAACTGGACTCATTATGATGGGGGCTTTAGCAATAACAAAAAACATATCAACGTTGAACTAGTCCCTGCCGGCAATGGAGTTATACCTATACAGTTGCTTTATTATCTGCCTGATGTGATGACTAGCTCTCCTCGTTTTCATTATGTAACCGGTGATTTAGACATCCATTTTAATTCTTTTGATTTAGATGCCGGCCGTTATTTCTGGATCGGCAAAAAATTCTCTTTCCGTCCCTATGGCGGCTTAAAATGCGGTTGGATTGATCAAAATTACAAAGTCTACTACGAAGAGGGCAATGAGTTAGCGGATAAAGATAGCAATGAGCTTTTTATTGACAGTAGTATTAGCACTTACAAAAATGATTCTTTGGGCGTAGGTCCAAAAA
>CAZTYI010000046.1:0-8543 GCA_964618335.1 uncultured bacterium | reverse complement strand
AACGTTTATTTTGAACGGAATTAGAACGGTCTATCACAAAATAGAAATTCTGCTGGAAAGGTTCTAAAGCTATAGTCTCTTTAGGAATCAAAGTCAGGGTAAATATATACCCCCCCTCCTGTCTTGGAGCATATTCCAGTTCTAGATCAAAATTATAGCCAAAAGAAAATGTTTTCAGATCTTTTAAAGTCGGCACATAAGCATCGGCATGAGGAAGATCGTGATCGGTATCTTTGGTCACAGAAATAAAAACACCCTCTATTATTTGCATTTTTTTCAAAATCGATTGAAATTGATTTTCCTGAGAAGTTTCATCCAAAAAAAGAATCCCCTCTCCCTTGGTTAAAGCAGGAGTGACAGAAGAAAGTAAAACCGGCTTTACAAAACAAGCTTTAGATTCTGCTTCGTGAAGCGCATTTTTTGTATTTTTAACTTTAGTAGCTAAAAGGATTTCTTTATCCCCAAACTCAGAACTAGGGGCAGAAAAAGAACGGACTTTAGCTTTCAGTTCTTTGAGCAAAGCTTTATCTTCTAGCTTAACTTGAAACTGATATTGTTTTTTCTGGTTGAGATCTTTAATCAAAAAAGTCTTAACAGAAGAGTTTTTTTGTTTTTTGCTAAAAGAAAAATTAGAGTCTGGTATTTTTTCTAACTTAGGCTGCATTTCAATTTTACTTGTGGAAACCGCTACTGCTGCGTCTTGGATTTTTTCGAGTTGAGGAGTTTGTTGTTCGGCTTCTGCTTTCATTTTAAGCCGATCTTTTTGATCAAATGTAATTGCCAAAATCTGCCCTTCTTCCGGTTTTTTGAAAGAAAAGGGCTTAACACTCTGAGTTTTTATTTTTGAAATCTGAGGTGTAAAATCAAAAAAACGCTCTAAATAAAGCACTGCTGCAATATGCAACACAAGAGAAATAACTATAGAAAAGATAAAAACTTTGTTTAATCTTTCCGGTTGATGAAGGACTCTTTGCATACTTTATTTAGCTGTTCCTTTTAACCTGGTTAATTCCTGTAAAGCCGCTTTAACTTTATGATCCAAATAAGCTGTTAAAACCAATTTATCTTTTAATATTTGCCTATATAACGACTCGGCTTTATCTAAAGATTCTTTTTGCAAAACATTTAATTTTGCTTGTAGAAAAGCTTCTTCCGCTTCAACAAAAGCTAAATAAGCTTTAACTAATTTGGCTTTTCTAGGTAAAAGCTTTAAACTAGCTTGATAATCTTTCGAAATAACATCAGCTTCAGTAGTGAAATCTTCTTTCATCTTTTTGAAAAGAGCTAGTTTTTGGGTCCATTTTTCGCTATCTGTCAAAAAGTCAGTAGCTATCTCAATATAATCTAGCGAAGCTTCTAAATGGACTGGCTCAGTCTTAACATTCTTTTGCAATTTAATGTTTTTCAACAGATTTAAAACATTATAAATAACTGGATTTTCTAGATTCTTAGATTGCTTCTCCACCTTAGAAACTATCAAGCGAGCCTTTTCCAATTGCGCCGCTAAAGCTACTGGAGACTTTTCATTTAAAGTAATCACCTTTTCTAAATACTCCGCAGCTAACAAAACATTTTGCTTTAAAAAAACTTTAGCCAGATGAAAATAAATTTTTTCTTTGATTCCCCATTTTGAATCCGGCGCCTGTTCATAATTGGCCTCAATTTCAGAAAGCAACTCTTTTTGTTGTTGTTCTTGCTCCCCATAACCTAAAAGCATGGCCTTTTTAAACAAGACTCCTTCTAAAAAATATTTTTCTGGAGAAATTGATTTATCTAAATAGTTTTCCTTAATAATACGATCTAAAACTTCATTAGCTTTGGTATATTTTTCTGCGATTTCTTTATCTTGAACTCGATGCTGATAATTATCAGCTATATAGTTTTCTACTTCTTGATAATAGTAATCAGAGAGCCAAAGTAGGTTTTCAGTTAGGATTTGCACTTTTTGGTCTTTTTGCGTTTTATAAAGATGCTCAGCCGCTATTGGCAAATATTTGGCGTCCTGAGACTCTTTTTGAGCTAAATCCAAATACATATTAAAAATATTTAAATGGATCAGCGCTTGATCAAGTTTGTTATCCACATCCAGTTCGAGAGCTTTTTCAAAATGTTTTAACGCAGAAATAAAGATGCCTTTTTTCTGATTTAAAGACCCCATCAGAAGGTTTGCATCAGCTCTTCTTTGGATTTGAGGATAATTCTCAAAGAGATAATTCAAATGGACAAAGGCTTCTTCATAATCTTCTAATTCATAAATAGTTTTAGCTAAAACAAAACCATATTCCATTTTTTCTGTTTCATTGCACAGTCCCTTTTCCGCTAAAAAAATCGACAGGTCTTCAACTAAGACCGCACGGGCGGCTGTTATCTTCTCGATTGAAGTCTGATCTAAAAGTTTAATCGAAGAATTAATAAAATAGCGCCAAGCCAAAGGAAAAAGAGGTCTTTCTTTATAGGAGTCTACAAAAGTTTTGAAAAGCAATCGGCTTTGCAGAAAATCTTCCGTTTCATAATAAAAAGATCCAGCTTCCATTAAAAAATCTTCTTTTTTAGCAAAATCCCCATATTTTCTTTCAATCAGCTGAAAATCTTTTTGAGCATTCTCAAAATCCTTCTTTTTCTTATTTAAAATTGCTCTGGTAAAATAAGCTTCCGGCAAACTTTTCTCTTCCGGAAAAAATTCTTCTAATTTAGAAATCGTTAAATTTAAAAAAGCCACTTCTTCACTTTTTTCTCCTGCAGAAAAGAGCATCATCAAAGCTAGTTTACCTTCATCCGAAGCTATTTTAACTTGTTTACCATCTAGAAAAAGGCTCATCTCCTTGCCAGCCCTTTGATAATCTTTGATAGCTAAATAAGCTTTCCCCAGCAAGAAATGCATCTGGCCTTGTTTGCTCTCGTCAAGCAAAGAAGTCAGCTGTTCTTTAGCTATCAGCAAATCGTTATATCTGCCTAACTCAACTAAAAGAACCATTTTATTAAAGGCTGCATCGCTAACTTTTGTTTTTCCGATTTGACAAACTTGAGAAAACGTTTCTATCGCTTTTTCTTTACTAAAATTAACTTGAATGGAAGCTGCTTGAAAAAGAAGTTCTTCTTTTTGCCCTTCTAATTTATCAGCTGCCAATAAATAAAGATCAGAGGCTTCTGCATATTCTTTTAAAAGAAACAAAATATGTCCTAAAACCGGCTTTAATTTGACATTGTCCTGTGAGATTTTTGCAAAATAAGGACGCGCTTTTTGAGCTAATTCTGTTTGCTTTTTGTCTTTAGTCAAGAGAGCCAACTGATAGTAGGAATCGCCAATTAAAAAATAAAAACGATCAATTTCTTCTTTGTCAGAATTGGCAATAAGATCCATGAAAGCTAAAGCTTCTTTAATGACTACAGTAAAACGCTTGCTTTCCCAGTTAGCCTGCAGATTGTTAGATAAGACTTTTTCTTTGATTTCAATACTTTCTATTTTCTCATAAGTATCAGCAGCTTCTAAATATTTTTTTTCGTTAAAATAAATATTGCCTAAAAGAGCTTTCAAATAATCTGAAAAATCTTTTTTATCTTCTTTTTTTAAATAGCCTTCGATTTCATTTTTAACGATCTCGGTTTGGTGCTCTTCCCAACTTTCAACGATGCGCCTTAAAAAAAGAGCTTCTTCATCGTTCGTCGTTTTAACAAAATCTTGTACAGTAACATCTGCGGAAAGATTTGTAATAAATAAAAGAGTTAAAAAACTAAAAAAAACATTTTTAAAAAAAATACTCATAAGATTTACCTTTTCTATAGATAAACCCATTATACTAATCAGATAATAATAAGCAAAGAATCGCTTTTTAAAAAGAAAGTTCCATTTCTTCTGCAGATTTGACCGATGCATAAAGCTCTAGAAGCTCATCGGCCTTTTTATAGCCCATTCTTTTTAGATCTCCATAGACGTGCAAACCCTGAGCATTTTTCCCCAGCTTGAAATAAATTGCGCCAAGACGGAAAAGAACCTCTTGATCGTCAGGAGATAGCTCTAAGATAATTTCATACTCTTTCTCTTCTTCTTCAAACATTTCTAGGGAATGATAGCTTTGTGCCAACTGGGAATGAATCCAAGGATCAGAAGGAGCAAATTCCTTTAAAATTTCAAACTCTTCAATCGCTCTTTGAGAAGCAATCTTAAACTGTTCATTAATATAGGATATCGCTTTTTTCAAAAAATTCTTCTTGCGATAGTCCAAATAGAGCTTGGCTAATGTTGAATAACTATGAGCTAAAGAAGCATGCACTTCTAAATCAGTCGGAGTCTCTTTGATCTGTTCAATATGCTCCTGCACAGCGGAGCAAAGCAAGAGCTCTTGCATTTTAAAAACATCCTCATGATGAAAAAAACAAGAAAGTTTTTCTATGTAAGGCCGAAAAAAAATCTTTTTTTTAAAAGTTTCAAAAAAGGAATAGTTATTTTCTAAATTCTGCATTTTAAAACTGAGATTCATCAAAGCTGCAGCTACGGTCAGATGATGTTCAGTTGTTTTGGGAGGTACCGGCGTAGATCTCCGTAAATGCTGAATAAAACGCTCTTTTAATTCTAAAACCTGTTCAGGTTTTTTAGTTTGAAAATAAAAAAGCAAAACAAAATAGGTAAAAACGGTTAAAACAATAGAACCCCAGCCAATAGCCACTAAAAAGGCATTGGCTGCATATAAAGTAAACAGGAAAGAAAAAAAGAATTCTACTCCTACCAAAAGCAAAAAAGAGAGTTTCAACACTGTTAAAAAACTAGTAATCTTTTGAAATTGTGTCAGTGTATTTTCGTAGCTGCGCTTAAGAATTCGTCCCTCTTTTTCTAATATAGCCGTCATTTTTACCTATGATCTTTTTAACTTTCTATCTGTCTATGTACTTATGTTTATTTATCTATCTATTCTCTAGTCTCTATCTATTTTGGGAAAAGACTTTTTTTCTACCATATATCAAAAGTTAAAATACTTTGACCTTAGCTTTTAAGCGCCAGTATCAATCATATAATTAATAACTCTTTGAGAGACTCCGCCTTGCTGCAGTTTGTGAATATGGTACCGGCTTAATTTATAAGTAGTTCGTGTTTCACGGATATAACGAATAATGGACTCGTCGGACACGCCTCCCTGAGCAAGCTTGATAATATCATTATAAGTTAAAGGCTCCCCTTTATCCATTCTCTCTACAGTTCTAGGAGAAGACCTTTCCATGATTTTGCGGTCTTGTTCGTCTAAAGCTGCTCCCACTAAGCCGCCGCTGACCGCTCCGATTGCACCGCCGATCAAAGCTCCCTGACCTCCACCAATCATCGCACCGGCACCAGCTCCTAATGCACCACCAGCTAAAGCTCCCGTTCCTGTTTTAGTCTCACAACCTGTTAGCATAAGAGCCAAAAGAGCGACTAAGATCATGTGTTTTTTCTTCATTGTTTCCTTCCTCTTCTTTAATTCAAATAATTCTTTAGAAAAAATTTTTGTTTCTAATTTTTTATTAAAGAGCTAATCAAATAAAAGCAACCTCTTTGTCTACAAAACCATCTCTTGAAAACGGTAGCCTACTCCCCTGACTGTTTCGATCCAATTATTCTCTTCTCCCAACTTTTTTCTGAGAGCCGCAATATGTACATCTATATTCCGATCAACAATAAAAGAATCGTCATTATTAATATCTTCTAAAAGCTGATTGCGCGTTAAAACTCTTCCTGGAGCAGCCGCTAGTCTTTTGAGAATACCAAACTCTGATAAAGTTAAAGGAATCAGTTTTTTATCTTTACGCAAATTAAACCGGTCTATTTCTAAATAAAAATTACCAAATTTAATCACTTTGGGAGTCTTTTCTTTACCTTTACCGCGGCGCAGTACTGCTTTAATTCTAGAAAAAAGAACTCTAGGAGAAAAAGGTTTGGAAATATAATCATCAGCACCTATTTCCAGTCCTAAAATCTCGTCTAATTCTTCGCCTTTAGCCGAAAGTATAATTACTGGAATCACTCTCAGCTCGGTATTGGTTTTCATCTTGCGGCATACATCCAGTCCATTTTGTCCAGGTAGCATAATATCCAAAATGACCAAATCAGGTTTTTCCCTTTCAATAGCGCGATAGCCGTTGATCCCGTCTACTTCCACATGTAGCTTATAACCACAGAGTTCGGCCTGCAGCTTGATCAAAGCTGCGATATCTTCTTCGTCTTCGATTAATAAAATGCGTTTTTTATAAGCCATGTAAAACCTCGTCTTTGGACTTTTGTATGCAAGTAAAATTGTTATCTTTTCTTAATACTTTTTCAATGGTTTTCCCTAAAAAAAGCTCTCCGCTCCGTTGAAAAGAAAGTTCATCACCGGAAACAAAAAAACAAACAGAACTCTTTTTGGTAATATTCTTAATGATAGCATCAGTAGTAGCATTAGTATTAGCCAATCCCTTTGTCAAAAGCTGCTTTTTGACTTCTAAAGCACAGGGCAGAGAAGCTTCAATAATTTCTGTGTCCGGCCCTAAATAATTCTCACAAAAAGCTCTGACTAGCGGATAATGGGTACACCCCAGCAAAAGCAATTCTATTTTAGCTTGTTTTAAGGGTTTGAGATAAATTTCTACTGTTTTTTTTAGCTCTCCAGAAAAAAAATCACCTTTTTCAATTAAAGGCACTAAGAGCGGACAGGCTTTTTCAAAAACTACGCTTTGAGGAGCTTTTTTTGTCAGCTCTTTTGCATAAACGCCTGTTCTAATTGTAGCTCGAGTGGCGATCACTCCTATCCTGGCTTTTTTTAATAAAATAGCTTCTTTCACCAGTGGCTGAATAACACCAATCACTGGAATGGGCAAAAGGTCCCGCAAAGCATCCAGTGCTATACTAGAAGTAGTGTTGCAAGCCACTACTAATAATTTAATCTTTTTTCTTAGCAAAAAAAGGGCTGTTTCTTTCGCGTAACTTAAAATCTCTGTTTCTGTTTTATCGCCTAAAGGAAGATGCAGATTATCAGCAAAATAAATAAAGTTTTCTTGCGGCAGCAGTTTTACAAGCTCTTTTAAAACCGTTAAACCACCAATGCCGCTATCAAAAAGACCAATAGGCAAAGTATTATTAAATGGCATAATTTATTTGGAAGGGATCTTTAGTTCTTGACCAATCATAATCAGATCTTCATCTAAACGGTTGATTTTCTTAAGACTGTTAATGCTGACATTGTATTTTTTGGCTATTTTCTCTAAAGATTCTCCGCTACGGACTCTATGCAAAGCAGTAGCTCCTTCTTCTGATTTTAGCAGAGTAGCCATTTCTTCCAGCGTCCCTTTCATCTTCTTGATTTCTTCTAATTGCAGATTTTGGGCAATCAAAGTTTTCTCAAAATCATTAATCCGAGTGCGATACTGTTTTAAAGCTAAAGCTGTTTCATCAGCGTGCCGAGTTAAATCTTTCATAGCCAAAAGAGTCTCTTTGCTTTGTTCTTCTACTTTAGCATTTCTACTTTCCACTTCTTTTAAACGCACTAGTAAATTCTCTATTTTGCCTTGATACTCTCTTTGAATGGTTTCTTTGAGCTTGCCAAAAGTCGCTGATTGGTTTTCTAATTTACTCTCTAAAATTTGAAACTCGGTTTTATAGCAATTCAAATCATGATGAAAATCATCCACATTAGTTTGAACTTCATGCAGAGTCAATTCGGCTTGATGCCGTTCATCTTCAGAAGTAGATTTAATAGGGCTACAGCTAACGGCTAAAAAAAGAACTCCAAAAAGTAAAAAATAGATTTTCATGGTTTAACCCTTTTCTATAGATGATCCTATTCTATGACCGAGATCTATTTTTAGTATAAAGTTTAAATTCACATCTGCGGTTTTTATCCCAGTCTGCTTTAGTATGGCCTACAGATAAAGGTCTCTCTTTACCATAAGAAATAGGATAAAGACGATTCACATCGACTCCTTGCTTGATCAAAAGCACTCTTACCTGATTAGCTCTGCGGGAACCCAGCGCCATATTATAGGCAGAGGGAGCTCTTTCATCACAATGCCCTTCAATGCAAACATAACTATTAGGATGTTTTTTTAAATAAAGAGCTATTTTATGCACTGTTGTGAGATCTTCACGGCTTCTGATAATATGGTCATCTACAGCAAAATGTAAGGTTTGAAAAAGGGATTTTAAATTGTTTTGCGGTTCTTGAAAAGCAGTCAGGCTAGGTACAGCGCTGCCCCTTTCTCCAGGTAAATATTTAGATTGGGCAACTGCTGAATCGCTATGCTGCATCGAAGTTTTTAGATCGGCTTCATTTAAACCAATATAGTCAGCTTCCCCAGGATTCTCAAAGTCATTTTCAGCTCGAACAGCCTGTGAATCATCATAACTGCCAATTAAAGCCCCAAAGCCTCGATTGATATATCTACCAGCCGTTTTTACATCTTCCCAGGTTTGAGAACTATTTTTTTGACATCCTGTAAATAAAAATAGTAAAAACAAATTCATCAAAACAACTTTACTTGCCTTTTTCATGAAAAATTGACAGCATGGAAACCAACTTCTTTAGATGTTGGAGGAAATG
>CAZTYI010000045.1:0-8633 GCA_964618335.1 uncultured bacterium | reverse complement strand
AATGTATAAAGAGAAAAAAATGAATTTTTTTTGAGCTCTTTTCTAAGCTGCAAAAGAGGGATTTCATGACCTTGGACATTAACCAGAAAAGTCGCCGCTCCTTCAAAAAAAGAAAGTTTTTGGTTACTGAAATAAGCAGGCAGCTTTTCTGCATAAAAACCATAAAGATGCATTAACGAAGTATTCACCCAGCTTAAAGAAGGTTTTTTAACTCTGTCTTTAGTAGAAAAAGTATTTTTTTGATCTTTCAGAACTTCTTCAGGAGTCTCTATAAGTTTTTGAGTTAGCTCTATCCTTTTAATAAACTGCTCTTCATTTTCCGCAGGGCCGGGAAAAAAACCCTGATAGTTTAAATTTAAAAGTTCTGCATCGCTGAGCATATTTAATTTTCAAGAATAGATATTCTTATTTTATACGACTATTGTATGAAATATCTATCAATGCATCAAGCAGCAAAACCAAAGGATCAACTTTTTTTAATGAGAGGGAGGCGGCAACGGCAGATCTCCCATTACTCCATCCTTTGATTTTTTTCTTCTCCTAGCCATTCTATTTTCTTTAGATTCTTTTTTTCTTCTAGCCTGTTGCTGCATAGAAGAATCTGAAGAAGACTTATTCGACTTAGACCCTATTGTTGGCTGAGGAGGAGGCATTGGAGGTGGCAGCGGCAGATCTCTGGCCTGATCGCTTTTTTTATCTTTTTTCCTTCTGACCAGCGGCATTTCATCGGAACCCTCTTTTTTCCTTCGAACCATCTGTTTTTGAGAAGCATTATTAGAAGGTTTTTTAGAATCCGCCCCTATAGTTGGAGGAGCAGGTATATCAGGCGGCATCGGCGGTGCCTCGGGAGGCATTTCGGGTGGAGCTTCGGGTATCTCAGGCGGTGGCATCGGTAAATCTGCACGCCTCACATCTTTTTTCCTGCGACAGCTAGCTGTTTTTTGTTTTCGGGTCTTGGAAGCAGCCCGATAATGTTTATAATTTTGAGAAGAAGAACTTTTTTTATCTATCTTTTGCTCTTCGCTATAAAGAGAACTAACCAAAAAAGATAAAAAAACTAATATAAAATAATGGAATTTCATTTTTAAACTTACCCCTAGGCCCTTTATATATAGGTCTATCTTTTGAAATATAAAATTCTACGATTCTTATCAAGCACGAAAAAAGAATTCTTTTAAAAAAAAATAACCCTTATACACACACATAAAAGACTAATAATTAAACATTTAACTAAAAAGAAAGAAAGAAAAAGAAGCTCCCCCTATAGGTAAAAAAATGTTTTTACTGTCGCCCCTCTTTGCCTCTCTTGTAGATTTTTATTTACAGATTGCTAATCTATCTATTAGTATGAGTGGTTTGAAATTCCTAAACCCTTAATCCTTTTAAAGAAAAGATGGGAAAACCTTTAATTATTGTAGAGTCTCCAGCAAAGATTAAAACTTTAAAAAAGTTTGTAGGAGCTAAATTTAATATTTCTTCCTCTGTCGGGCATATCAGAGATCTGCCGGCGAGCGAATTCGGAATCGATACAGAACATGATTTTGAACCTACCTATGTCAATCTACCAGAAAAAAAAGATGTTATTAATACGCTCAAGAAAATGGCTAAAGACTCCGATATGGTTTATCTCTGTCCCGATCCTGACCGAGAAGGAGAATCTATTGCCTGGCACATTTCTGCCATCTTGCCGAAAGGAACCAAATATAAAAGGGTCACTTTTAACTCTATTACTAAAAATGCCGTCCTCGAAGCTTTAAAACATCCGCGCAATATCGACCGAGCTTTAGTAGACGCACAACAAGCACGCAGACTCTTAGACCGGATTGTCGGTTATAAAATCTCTCCTATTCTTTCTAAAAAAATTAAACGAGGTAAGAGCGGTACCTCTGCTGGAAGAGTGCAATCGGTTGCTTTAAAATTCGTGGTCGATAGAGAAAAAGAAATCGAGGGTTTTACTCCTGTTGAATATTGGACTATCACTACAACTCTGAAAAAAAATCAGAAAGGAAAAACTTTTGAAGCTACGCTTTTTTCAGTAGATGGCAAAAAAATAGAAAAAGAAATTGAAAAGGAAACAGAGACAGAAACTGAACAAGGAAAAAAGAAAAAAACGACTAATAAAAAGAAAGATATCTATCTAATCGAAAATGAGAAAAAAGCCAAAGAACTAGTCAAAAGACTACAAAAATCTGACTTCGAAGTCGCTACAGTCGAGCGCAAAGAAAAAAACCGCCATCCAGTGCCTCCTTTCATAACCTCTACTCTGCAGCAGGAAGCCGCTAGACATTTTGGCTTTGCTGTTTCCAGAACAATGTCCATAGCTCAATCTCTTTATGAAGGTATTGACATGGGAGAAGAGGGCACCGAGGGTTTGATTACCTATATGCGTACTGATTCTGTGCAAGTAGCTCCAGAAGCTATCACTGAAGCGCGCCGGTTTATTAAAGAAGACTTTGGTGAAAAGTTCCTGCCAGAGAAACCACGTTTTTACACTAGTAAAAAAAGTGCTCAAGAAGCCCACGAAGCGATCAGACCAACCAATCTGTACCATCCTCCTGAAACAGTAAAAAAATATTTAACTTCTGATCAGTATAAAATTTATCTTTTAGTCTGGAAAAGATTTATCGCTTCACAGATGGAATCAGCTATTTATGATACTATCTCAGCAGATATAAAAGCCGACGGTATGATTCTTCGCACTACAGGTTCGATCATAAAATTTTCAGGTTTCTTAGCTGCTTATGAAGAAAAAGAAGATCTGCTCAGCGATCAAAACTCTAAAGAAGCTGCAATTTTGCCAGAGTTTAAAGAAAAAGAAAAACTGTTACTAAAAAATGTAAATGATACCCAGTCTTTTACGAAACCACCGCCTAGATATACAGAGGCATCGCTAGTTAAAGAATTAGAAAAATCTGGCATTGGCCGTCCTTCGACTTATGCTTCGATTATGAATAAAATCCATTCCCGTGAATATACGACTAAAGAAAAAAATACGCTTAAACCGACTGAGCTTGGCAAAATCATTGCAGCCATGCTGGAAACAAATTTCCCAGCCATTATGAATGTAGGCTTTACAGCGGCTATGGAAGATGATTTGGAATTAGTTGCTCAAGATAAAAGAGAATGGAAATCGCTGATTAAAGAATTCTGGAAAGCCTTTATTCCAATGGTCAAAGAAGCCGAAAAAACTGCTTCTGTACCCAAACTTAAAACCGATAAAAAATGTCCTAAATGCAAAAAGCCTCTTTTGAAAATTTGGTCGAAAGACAAGTATTTTTATGGCTGCTCAAATTATCCGGACTGCGATTTCACAGCTCCTTTAGAATCTTTAGGCTTTAAAAAAGAAGATTATGCTGAAGATTTTGACTGGGAACAAAAGTGTCCTAAATGCGGAGCCGAAATGAAACTGAAACATGGCAAGTTTGGTCCTTTCCTCGGCTGTTCCAGTTATCCAAAATGCCAGGGCATTGTCAATATTCCTAAAAAAGGCGAAAAAGTTGTTTCTTTAGAAGATTCCCCTGATTGTCCTGCTGTCGGCTGCGATGGTAAAATCATTGGACGTAAAACACGGTTTGGCAAAACTTTTTATTCTTGTTCCAATTATCCTGAATGCGATGTTGTTGTTAACGATCCTTCCGAGCTTGCTAAAAAATATGGCTCTAATCATCCAAAAACCGCTTTTGTCAAAAGACCCAAAGGAGAAAGAGGAGTCAAACGCAAATACGAATTCTCAGAAGAACTAGCGGCTATTGTCGGCAAAGAGAAACTGACACGCGGTGAAATTATCAAAAAAACTTGGGAATACATCAAAGAGCACAAATTACAAAATCCTAAAAACAAAAGAGAAATCATCCCAGATGCCAAACTAGCTAAAGTTTTCCGCTCTAAAGAAAAGATTGACATGATGAAGCTTTCGGGTATTCTAGGTAGCCATATTAAGAGATAATCCAAAAAACTTATTAGAAATTAGCTGCTTTTTTTAAAATTTTAAGAAAGGCGTAGAGAAGATTATATTTTTTATAGTTTCTGTTTTTACCAAAAGAAAGAAAAAAAATTTTGATAAAGCTAAAGGAGTTACAGTATGACAAAAACAACCCAACCTAATGTAGTACCAGCCAGCAGTAAATTTGGCCGCACTTTAAAAGCTTTACACTTTTCTTTAAAATATCCTCGTCTGACCTTGCAACAAGTCAAAGAAACTATCAAACATATTTATGCGCATGGCATTTTAAAAACCAGCCAAGTGAAAAGTTTAAATGTCTTTGAACTGATAGATCCCAAGACTGAAGCTATTCTGAGCAATTTCCAGCTTAAAGAAGGTAACGTTTCTTATTATGAGCTTTTGATTATCAGCTCTTTAGTAGCTTTTCACAAACCTAAAGTGCTTTTAGAAATCGGCACTTTTAATGGCAATACCACTTTGCAAATGGCTCTCAATGCTCCGAAAGAAGCTATCATTCATACGCTTGATCTCCCTCCTTTTGAAGTCACAACCAAAGAGCCTATTTTAAAAAGCGACCTACCTTTTATTTTTGAAAAAGAAAAAAAAGTCAGAAAATATATCAAAAGCCAAATCGAACATAAGATCAAACAGTATTTAGGAGATTCAACCGCTTATAATTTTAAGCTTTTTACTAAAGAAGGGTTACCAGAATTTGTTTTTATTGATGGCGGACATTCGTACGAATGTGTCAAGAGCGATACCAAAAAAGCGCTGGAAATTCTAGCGCCGGGCGGTATTATTATCTGGCATGATTTTATTCCTCATTATGAAGGCATTTATCGCTATCTGCATGAGCTTTCTCAAGAGCTGCCTTTAGTACATATCAAGGGAACTTCTTTAGCCTATTATAGAAAAGAGACTATCTAGATTTTTCTCTGAATAATTGGAATGATTAGAACTTCAAAATTGTTTTTTGGAATTAACCCTTAAAAAACAAAAAATCGATAACAGTGAAGTCTGGCATGATAGGAATATCTTGCTCTGTTTCGATCATTTTATCTGTCCCTAAAACTTTACACTTATAGCCCTTCTTTAAAGCCAATGAAACTAAATCCCATCCACTTTTTCCAATTTTTCTTAGTGCTTCCGGACCATATTCTGTAATTATATATTTAATAGAATTAGGATGAAGTCTATCTCCTAAAGATTCCAATACAAAAAACTCATATCCCTCAGTATCTATCTTGAGTAGATCACAGTGTTCTATTTCAAAATTGGAAAGAATACTATTTAAAGACTTAACAGGAACAATAATCGGCTCAAAACTTGCTTTGGCTAATTTTTCAATATCTTCTCTACCCTTAAATCCAGTTAAGCGATGCCCCCCGCTATTATTAGGACACGAATAAATCTGAGCTAATTTATCATCAGAACCTATTGCAGTTGAAATCAAAGTGACATTATTAATTTGGTTAAGTTCGCAATTTTTAATAAATCTAGAGGCCGGCAATGGATGTGGTTCAATAGCATAAAATTTTGCTTTGGGAAACTTAACAGCTAGAGGCAAGACCGTTGTTCCGATATTTGCTCCTACATCTACCACCACCGGAGCCTTGACTGTTGAAAGAAGTTGTGCAGCATACTCCAAATAAAAATCTGATTTATATGGCTTGCCGATCCATCTCCCAATCACTTTTTTAATAGCCTGTTTAATTAAATGACGTTCAATCGACGCTTCAAAACCAACCTTAAATTTCACATCTTCGTATTTAACTAACATGCTCTCTGTTTCCTCTCTTTAAATTATTTTCCAAAGGTTTGAATTTCCAGACATTTTTTTAAAAACCGCTTTTAAATTCCGCATATTTTATTTCTACAAACTTTTTAAACTCTTCTTGAAAACGTTCTTTAGAAAACTTTTCAGCCTGTTTGCGAATAATCATTGGATCGAATGTGTGTTCTTTTCTTTCAAATTCATCAACAGCAGCAACAATCGATGATACTGTTTGTTCTGAAAAAAAGATGCCGGTTTTTCCTTCCACCACCGTTTCTCTAACTCCGCCCTTTTTTAAAGCAATCACAGGAGTTCCTGAAGCTTGCGCTTCTACGGGAATTAGTCCAAAATCTTCCACCGCTGCAAAAACAAAAGCTTTGGCTTTTTTTAAATAATCTTTCAATTCAGCATCGCTTCTATAACCCAAGATTTCTATGTTTTTGCTTTTGCCAGCTTTAGTCTTAATCTTCTTCATCTCAGGTCCATCTCCGATGACTACTAATCTTTTATCAGGCATGTGAGTAAAAGCCTCAACCACCAGATCTATTTTTTTATAAGGCACTAGTCTGGAAGCGGTCAGATAAAAATTCTCTTTGCGATGACCTACTTCAAAATCATTCACATCGATTTGAGAATAAATGACTGTCGCATCCCTTCCATAAATCTTTTTAATCCGGTTAGCCACAAATTTTGAATTGGCCACAAATTCATCCACTCTGGAAGCTGAATGTATATCCCAGCCTCTTAAATAGTGGAGAAACAATTTAGCAATTGTACCTTTAAGTCCTCGATCTAATCCCGTCTCATTAAGATACTGATGATAAAGATCCCAAGCATAGCGCATCGGGGTATGGCAATGGCAGATATGCAGCTGCTCGGCATGAGTCAGCACTCCTTTGGCTACGCAATGAGAAGAAGATAAAATCAAATCATAAGGAGAGAGGTCCAACTGTTCGATGGCTAAAGGAAAAAGAGGTAAGTAATTTTGATATTTTTTTTCAGAGAAAGGTAATTTTTGAATGAAAGAGGGAATGATTTTCTTATCTTCAAAAAAAGTATTTTTAAGATTTTTTTGAGAAGTTACCAAAGTAAAAATTTCTGAAGGAAATAGCTCAAAAACAGTTTGCAGCCATTTTTCTGCTCCGCCGATACCTACTAACCAGTCATGTACAAGTGCACTTTTCATTCAAGCTCGTTTGTTTTAATTTAATTTAATAATTCTTCAATCACTTGGAGATGTTTTTTGATACTGGCAGCCCAGGTAAATTTTTGGACTCTCTCAAAACCTTTCGTGCGTAAAGTATCTCTCAAAACCCCATCTCCGGCAAGTTTTTTCATAGCCAAAGCTATGCTTTGAATATCATGCGGATCTATATAATAAGCTGCTTCTCCGCAAACTTCAGGAAGAGAAGAACTCTTAGCAGCAATCACTGGACATCCACCAGCCATAGCTTCTAAAGCCGGCAGTCCAAACCCTTCATAAAAAGAGGGCAAAACTAGCGCTTTTGCCAAAGTATAAAAAGCTGTTAGTTCTGAATCCGTGACATTTTCTAAAAGCTTAATGTTAGATTGGCTATCGATGAGCTGGGAAATTAAAGCCGGCCGTCTTAGTCCCTGCATTTGTCCAATCAAGATCAGGCCATAGTTATTTAAACTTAAATCTTTAGAAAAGACTTTAAAAGCCTGGAGTAGTCCTTGCAGGTTTTTATGGGGCTTAATGTTGCCAACGTAAAGAAAGAATTTTCTGGGAAGATGGTATTTATTTTTGATGGCAGTTAGTTTTTCTATCGTCTGCGTTTCTGAAAACTTTTTAAAATCTACCCCATTATGAATCACTTCGATTTTTTCTACCGTTTTAGGAAAATGACAAACCATTTCTGATAAAGAAAAGGTAGAGGGAGTGATGATTCTGTCTGATTTTTTAAAAGCCCGAGAAAAAACCGTTTTTACATAAATCTTTTCTTTAAGTTTGAGCTTTGAAAAAATCGATAAATGATAAACATCATGAATCGTTACCAGCTTCTTTTTGGCTCTGATAGGGAAGAAGGGAACATTATAGTGCGGAGACCAAAAAAGATCCGAAGATGGGATTAAAAAGGGCAAAACCAGCTGTTCCTGTACAGAATAGATGGGAGCAGAACAGATAATTTTGTCATAATCTTTCAATCTTTGATCATCTGCATCCTGAGGACTCACAAGTAAAGCAACTTTACAATTAAAGTGTTTTTGTTTTTTTAAACCGCTCAAAACATTTTGTAGATAGGTGCCGATCCCAGAACAAAAAATCATCCGGGCGTCAATGCAAAGTTTTTTTGTTTTTATTGGATTTTTCGTTGTCATTTACATTTCATAAACATTTAATTTTACTTAGCTTAATAATTTTTCTTTGTTTTTAGAAAACCAAGCCACAGTCTCTTTTAAACCTTGATCTAAAGCCATGGGCTTATATTGAGGCAGAAGCTTTTGTAATTTTTCAATCGATAAGATCTTTGATCTAGCGCCTACATATTTGGATAGATCGAATTTAATCTGATTAAAATCAAAGTTGGTTATTTGACAAATTTTTTGAGCAAACCCTTTAATAGACAACTCTTGACCAGCACCTATATTAACAATTTGATTTTTATTTTTTTGAGAATCCATTAAATCAATAGCCGTCCTCACAAAATCATCAACATAGACTAATTCTCTTTTTTGTTCTCCATCCCCCCATAAAACAACTTCTTTTCCGTAATGCTTTCCCTTGAGAATTTTGCGAATCAGATCAAAAATAAAATGCATCTGCCTGCCATCTAAATGGTATTCAGGGCCATAAAGAGTCGAGGGTACTAAATAAAGATAATCCAAACCATATTGCTGATGCAAAGCTAACATGCCGGCATAAAGCATCCGCTTGGTCATGGCATAAGTAAATAA
>CAZTYI010000044.1:0-9076 GCA_964618335.1 uncultured bacterium | reverse complement strand
GAGGAGTAAGTGTAAGGATCTCTATTTAAGGGTGTTACAGTGGGGGCAGTAAACAGCACAGAAAGAGATAAAGCACTGGCAATCAGTAAGTTACGCATAGTGAAAAAGGTATGTGTAACTCCTTTATTTACAGCAGTTAAGAAAGACTGCCGTAAACCACTAAGATGCTTGGTTAAAAAAGAACTAACTTTGTTCGTAATCTTAATCATATATTAATAATTATAGCATTTATTTGAATTAAAATCAGCTATTAAAGTAATTAATTAAAAGATTGTAAGTCGTTTGTTATTAAAGAGATAAATATAGAAAATTTGTTATTTTTAACTTAAAAGCACTTAAACCATCAAAGTCGTCATTAGCGGCAAATGATCAGACAGCGCTCTTTGAGGATCTAAAACCCCCTCCGGCTCCCCCTCTTTACCCCAATCTATAGCTAATACTTCTTCAGCATCTACTATTTCCGTCCGAGCCGAAAAGCCATCCCTTTCAACCGCTTCATTTTTATAAACTAACGCATAATCAATGGTGGAATTTTCATCTTTGACAGTTCTGTTTTCCCAAAGCTTATACATCAGCTCCTGATAAAAACAGCTAGCTTGCAAAAACCTGGTTTCTTTAGCTTTGCCAATCTCTTCTCCATTTCCATCTTCTTGATTAACACCGGCACCTCTTAACCTCTCTTCAACCATTGTAGAACTGGTAGAACTAAGCAAAAGATTAACAAAGAGATTCTGATAAGTAGAACTATTGTACTCATCAGGAGTTGTATTAAAATCCCCCACTATTAAAAAGAGAGTTTCTGCCGAAGAAGTTTTTTCCTGTCCTTGGATTGTTGAAACAATCTGCGACATCTGCTCTTCACGCACTTGTTTCTCTGTTTGAAGAGGCGTCAGGTCATCTTGCGAATGTTGGAAATGAGTATTAAAAAGACGGACAATCTTGTGGTTTTGCAAAGCAAGTTCAAAAGAAAAATAACCTTTACCAGTAAAACAGGAATCAATCAGCCTTAGTTTACTTTGAAAAGTAGAAAACTGAGGATTTTTAATTTCATACTTGCTAGCTACAAAAAGACCAGAGTTAGCGCCAAAATATGGCGATCCAATATTATAGTAAAAATAAAAGTAAACCGATTTTAACTCATCTATTAACCTCCAAGAGGCATCATTATCATGCATCTCTTGCAAACAGACCACATCCGCATCTCTTTTTTTTATTTCTAGAGCAATATCTGTCAAACGCTGACGCCAAGGGCGAACACCGCCTGTAGCATAAGGAAAACCACCTGACATGGCACAGACATTCCATGAAAAAACTTTGAGTACTACCCTTTGTCCTTCCAATGCAGACGATTGCTGCGGAAATTTTTTAGGCTCGGTTTCTAACAGGCTTGTGTTCATAAACATAAAAGGCTGCGGATTTAACCGAGTAGCTAAAAAACGAGTGGAGCAAGAAAAAAAGCCTCCTAACAACGCTGGCAATCCAAGCAAAGACAAGCCGATAAATTTCTGAGTCTTTTTAACAACTTTTTGCCTAGTTGTGCTTTCGTTTGTTGGTAGGATCATTTCATAATAAAGCTGATTGACATAAGACAAAGGCCGTATTTCGAAAGCAGCGATACGATACAAAGTTTTGACTGACATAATTAACCTTTAAAATGCAGTAAAATAACGGTATATAAAAATATAATATTTTTATCTTAAATAGAAAATAACCCAATCAAGTTCTTGCTAAATAATTTCTTAACAGTTATCTATGTTATAATATATTTGTAACATGTAGGAGGAATATTATATGTCGTTGACTATTTTTTTAGGCCAGATTTTTGGGCTTTATCTTTTCATCACTTCTCTTGTGATGCTGATTCAGCACAAATTCATTAAAAAAGTTATGGCAGAAATTGTTAAGTCTGCTTCGACTTTATTTTTAATCGGTATTATGACTTTAATTCTTGGTCTCATCTGTGTGATCATCCACAATATTTGGGTGCCAGGCTGGGAAGTTATCATCACTATTATCTCTTGGCTGATCTTGCTAAAAGCTTTATTTTTATTGTTCTTACCTAAAACAGCTGACAATTGGATTAAATATGCCTTGGTAAAACATAAGCTCGATCTGTATAAACATATTAAATGGTTTAACTGGGTTTGTTTAATACTCGGAGCTTATTTGATTTACATGACCTTTTTTAAGCTGCCATTAGATTTTATGATTAATTTCTAAAAATCTATTTTTCTTAGGTTTTACTAAACTTAAAACCTTATTAAACTTAAGAAAAAAAAATAAATTAAAGAAAATATCAGGAGGGTTTTTTCAGCCCTCCTTTTTTTTTTAACAAAAGTTATTCAAATTAACTATTTAATTACTTAAAAAAAGAAGAAAAAGAAAAAAAGTTGCGCTTAGGATATCTCAATTTAAAAGCAAATCAAGCGTCTTTTTATCAACCCAAGAACAACCCATAAAATTATAAGCAGAACCAAGACCATGAAAATCAGAACCGCCAGTAATCAACCATTCTTGTTGTTTAGCAATTTCTAGCCACTCTTTTTCTTGCGAACTATGTAAACGGCCATAATAAACCTCAATCCCATCGAAAGGTAATTTTAAAAGAGAAGCAACTTGTTTTTTGTTTTTGATTTGGTAAGGATGCGCTAAAACAGCCTTGCCCCCAGCTTGATGAATTTGACCGATTACTTCTTCAGCTGTAAATTTATTAGCCGCTACATAACAAGAGGCCCCCTCTTTTAAATAGAGATCAAACGCTGATTGAAAAGTAGCTCCCATCTTTTTTTTCACTATTAATTCGGCAATCTGAGGACGACCTTTAGAAAAATCTCCCTTGCCATTAGGGTAAAGTTCCTTTTCTTTAATATAGATATTCTTAGCTTGGAGCTTTTCTAAAATTTTTAAATTGCGCTCATACCTTATTTTTTGCAGTTTTTCGATAAACTGGCATAAAGAGACAGAATGTAAATCAAAATTATAACCTAAAATATGAGTGCTTTTGTCTTTATGCAAAGAAGAAATCTCAATCCCCGGCACTAAAACCAAACCTAGTTTTTTAGCTAGAGTAAATAGTTTTGGAGTATAAGCTGAAAAAGTATCGTGGTCGGTAAACGAAAGACCGGAAAGTCCTTTTTCTTGAGCCATCTGTAAAAGCTCTTCTGGAGTAAAAACGCCGTCTGAAGCAGTGCTATGAACATGTAAGTCATAACGCTGAGAGTCTCTATTGTTAGCTTTAGCTTGTTTATTTTCCATCGGTGGAGACATATACAATTTCCTCTTCGAGTTGAACCTGGTGTTTTTCAAAGACCTTACTTTTAATATGAGCAATCAGCTCTAAGACATCTTGAGAGGTGGCCAAGCCTTGGTTAATAATAAAATTAGCATGCAAAGAAGATACTTCGGCCCCGCCAATTTTAAAACCTTTTAAATCAGCCTTTTCAATTAGATCTGCGGCAAATAGACCTTTGGGATTGCGAAAAATAGAACCAGCATTTTTAAAATTAAGTGGCTGTTTTTTCTGTCTTTGTTGCAAAAAAGCTAGTGCTTTTTCTGAAGCTGTACAAGATAAAGAGGCCGATGTTGATGATGAAGATGTGTTTATTTTTATTGAAGAAGAAGATAAAAAAAGCTCAGCACCGACAATCGCCCCAGGTAATTTTTGCAAAGAAGAAAAGCGATAACCAAATTGCAAGTCTGATTTTAAAAAGGTCCTTTCTTCTCCATTAAAAAATAAAAAGTCGACTGACTGCAAAAGATCTGAAATAGAATCACCAAAAGCTCCTGCATTCATGTAAATGGCACCGCCAAGAGAAGCTGGAATGCCTAATGCAAATTCTAAACCGGAAAACCCCTGCTTAGTTGTTTCAAAAGCTAGCTTAGTTAAGCTATAGCCCGCTCCTACTTGAATAGAACAACCTTGAGGATGATTAGAGGGATGTTTAAAAAGATGGTTAGGAAGCTCTTTTTCTGTTTGCAAAGATCTTTGCAGAAAATCAATTTTATTGCGAATTACTAATCCTGAAAAACCCAAGTCATCGAAAAGTAAATTAGAACCGCCACCTAAAATAAAAACTGGAAGATCTTGATTTTTAGCAAACAGAAAAGCTTCTTTGAGCTCTTGTTTAGTTTGAATTTCGGCAAAAAATGCTGCGCAGCCCCCAATGCCGAGAGTAGTAAATTCTTTTAAATCTTTATTCTTTTGCAACTGCAAGTTCATGCAAACAATCTGATTTTTCAAGCTCGTTATGGTGCTCTTGGTAAACGCGATCTAAAATAGCATTGACAAACTGAGCGCCTTTCTCAGAGCCAAACTTACCATTCAGTCGCATAGCTTCGACCATGGTTACTTTTTTAGGAATTTCCGGGGTGAAAAAAAGTTCGAAAAGAGCTAAACGCAAAATATTTAATTCTATTTTCGTAATCCGCTCAAGCCGATATTCTTCAGAAGCTTTTTTAATTAAAGCATCTAAAAAATCTTTTTTTTCTAAAATAGCTTCGGCTGTTTTTTCAGCTTCGGCTACTTGCGCCCTGGTAGTTTTCAAAAATTTCATCATTACAGAGACCGACAGCTTTTCTTTTTCTAAAGAAAAATCTTTAGCAAAAAGCAGCTGAAAAAGCATTTCACGAAATTTTTGTCTAGGAAGAGTCATATTTTTATCTTTTTTTGTATATATAAGTCCATTATTATAAACCTTTTAAGGGTATTACAAAAGGGTTATTTATCCTATTTAACTTTAAGAACTTATTAACAAACAGCCCCTTTTTTACTTGCATAATCTTTTCCAGATTGCTATTTTCGTACAGATTAAAAAAGAAGGATTCATGTTAGGCATATTTTTAGACACAGAAACTAATGGTTTGGAACCTTTGCGCCACCGGATTATAGATGTAGCTTATCAAGTAATTAATTTAATTACTGGCGAAAAAAAAGGAGAGTATCAGTCTTTAATTGCACAATCTAAAGAAGTCTGGTCTGTTTCCAATCCTGACAGCTTAAAAGTAAATGGTTTTACTTATGAGGCCATTAAAGATGGTAAAAGCGAAGCCCAAATCAAAGAAGATATCTTAGCTCATTTTGAAGAGCTCGCTATTCACAGAAAAAATGCGGTTTTTATTTGTCAAAATCCTTCTTTTGATAGAGTCTTTCTTTCTCAAATCATTGATCCTAAAATTCAAAATGACCTCCTCTGGCCTTACCATTGGCTAGATCTAGCCTCAATGTATTGGGCTGTCTATGTCAAAAGTCAAAAGAAAATTGAAAGTTTTAAAAACTTTTCCAAGGACATGATTGCCTCAGAATTAAACCTTCCTCCAGAAAATAAACCTCACCAAGCTATGCGAGGAGCGGAACATTTACTGCTGTGTTACGAAGCTTTAATCGGCTTTCCAGAGAAAAAAAATTAAGTTTTTTTAAATTCGATCCGTTATGATATAGAAATTAAATTATAATAATAACATGGATCATGGTCATTCATTTATTATTTGAAAAATTTTTGTGTTAAAGAAATAGTGTGTTATAACAATGTTAAAAAAGAAATAATTTATGCATCTTTTCTCATCTCTTTTTGAAATTGTTATTATCGGAGTAATTTTAAATTATCTGCTCTCGTTTTTCTGGAATACCAAATCTATCGATCTGGTCTGGGGATTTTTAGCTTTCTTGCTAGTGATGTCTTTTACTTCTTTTTTACATCTGCCTGTTTTAAAGACCATCCTGATCATTCTCGGTAATGCCGCCGTGATTGCCGTAATTGTTATTTTCCAACCAGAGCTAAGGGTCGCTCTTTCCAAACTCTCTTTAAAAGGCCGAAAACAAAAAGAACTCTCTGAATTTGACAAGTTTTTAGAGCCGTTGGCAAACAGCGTTTATAAATTGGCAGAGAAAAGAACCGGAGCTTTAATTGCTGTTGAAAATGAAGATTCCTTAGAAGAATATGCTCAAAAAGCGATTCTCTTAAATGCTGATTTTTCAGCTGAACTGCTAGAAACCATCTTCAGCCCTTCTACACCACTGCACGATGGCGCCATCATTATCCGTAATCAAATTATTTTAGCAGCGGCAGTTATTCTACCCCTAGTTGAAGATTCCAATCAGCTCAGTAAATCCATGGGCACAAGACATCGAGCTGCACTCGGCATGTCACATACATCTGATGCTTTAATCATCATAGTTTCAGAAGAAAGCGGCAAGGTCTCTATTGCCCGTGACGGAATTATGACTCGCGGCATTAAAATCGACCGCTTTAAAGGGATTATTAGAAGCATTTTCAATCCTCCCAATAAAATACCTTTTACTAAATTTAACTTCCGTGAGTGGATGAAACAATGAAAAGCCTGTTAATTAAATTTTTCTTAAAAAACTGGCCTAGGAAACTGGTTTCTTTAATGTTAGCCATCTTCATTTGGATGATGGTCAGCCAATCTATGACGGTTACTAAAACTATTCATAATGTGCCTGTTAAAATAATCAACATACCTCCTGGAAAAACGATTGAAAAACTCAGCGAAAAGAACTTTCTAGCTAAAAAAATATCCCTGACTCTGACTGGCAATAAAAATATCTTGGATGATTTAAGTGCTTCTGATTTAGAAGTAGTTATCGATGCTGAAGGAAAAGGTAACGAATGGGTGCCTACGATTGCTCCCAAAGATCTGATTGCTTACAACCGTAATATAGACTTGCAAAAATCCATTTCTAAACTAACGCACTCTTCTCTGATCATCAAACTGTCTAATTTAGCCACTGAAAAAATACCTCTTTTTATTTCCAAACCAATTGGTGAAGCACCTAAAGGCTACCAATTTCTCGACATTTGGCCTTATCAATTTTACATCACCCTTTCCGGACCGGAAGAGATTTTACAAACTTTAAAAGCCAAGGGCTTAAAAATTACTTTCAATTTAAATGAGATTACTTCCAAAGAAATTGAAGAATTAGAACAAAAAGCCCAAGATCAAAATGAAGTCAGCTACCGAATTCCTAAGAGCTGGAAACAAATTATTGTGCCTTCTCTTTCTTCTACCCCTTTTCCAATTGATGACCCTAAAGCTGCTTTTCTGCGTATCGATTTTGCAAAAAAAGAATTGATCCCTATCAAACAGGCCATTCCTATCACTATCTATTTCCCTCTGAATTCCAGCGAAACTTTAAATCCTGATACTTATAAATTAGCTTTAAATGATTTTGTCCGCCAAAAAAATGGTGTAAAAGTCACTTCCCCAGATCTTTTCGTTCAGAACACTTCTCAGCAGTTTTTAGATGTGGTTAAAGAACGTTTAGAAATTGTCATTATCGCTTCCCCTAAAAGCGAACGAGAAAGATTGCTATGGTCAACCCAGTTTATTTATTCTAAAGAATTAGAAGACCGTTTTGTAGCCAAAATCTTACAAGAAAACAGCGAAGCTGCACTGCGCCAAGAAGCTATTAAACCCGAGCAGAAAATCGAATATTTCCGTAACCGTTTCAAAAGCTATATGAACAATTTTTCTCTTTATACCAACGACGGTAAAAAGCTAAACTTAGACATCAAACTAGATGCTCAAGAAATTACTGTTAAGCAAAATTAAATTAAGATGCTCATCCTCAAAAACCAACTCAGTTCAGACGGCGGTCTGGAAAAACAGATGTTTTCGATCTGCCAGGCTCTTTTTCAAAAACAAAAAGTTACTATTTTAACGACTAAAACCAAACCCGATCTCAAAAATAAAAAACAAAAAGACTCCGCCTACAATTCTAATAACTTACCCAAAACCCATAATTCTAAAAAGATTCCGTCTTTATCAGTCTTACCAGAAAACATTCAGCTGCATTTTTTAAAAACACTGCCATTGCCTAATTTCCTACAGCTGATTTATTACAATTACCAAGTCAAAAAATATCTAAAAAAACATCCCCAAAACTGCATCTTAGGCTTAGATAAAAGTACTCATCAAACTCACCTGAGAATGGGTCTCGGTCTACATAGTTTTTTTTTAAGACAAAGAAGAACCTATGAATCTTTTTTCAAAAAAATAACTCTCTTTCTAGATCCTCGCCACTGGACGATCTTATGGTTTGAAAAAAAAGCGCTCTTAAACCCTGATTTAAAAAAGATCATTGTTAACTCTCGTATGGTCTTTGATCAAATCATCTCAACTTATCCCTCCATTAATTCTAAAAAAATTGCGATTGTTCATAACGGCGTTGAATGGCAAAAACTACAAAAGCCTTTCGATGAGTCTTTTTTAAACAAGCCAGCTCTTTTAAAACAGCTCGGTCTTCCTGAAAACACTCATCATTTTCTCTTTGTAGGCAGCGGCTTTAAAAGAAAAGGGCTGGATCTGCTTTTAAAGGCTCTCTCTCTTCTAAAAAAAGAAAATACTCTTTGGCATCTATCTGTTGTCGGCAAAGATAAAAAACATAAATTTTATTTAAAGCTCGTCAAAAAACTGGGGCTGGAGAAAAATGTTTCTTTTTTTGGAAGACAAACCAACATGACTGCTTTTTATTCTATGGCTGATACTTTTGTCCTACCCTCTTACTACGATCCCTTTGCTAATACTACTTTAGAAGCGCTAGCTATGGGCCTTTTTACTCTCACCTCCCCTTTTAACGGAGGTAAAGAAGTAATCACTACAACTAACGGGTTAGTTTTAAAACAAATGGAAGCCCAAGAATTGTCCCAGCAGTTAAAAAAAGCTCTTCTTAAGCCTAAAACTCACTCATCGGCAAGCCCCATACGCGAAAGCGTGAAGCATTTAGAAATAGCTCAACAGCTAGAAAAACTACTAAAAGAATTGAACTAAATTAAAATAATATGATTTTAGAACACAAACCCATCCAAGAAAAAATTCAATACTATCTGATTAGAGCTGCTACATATCCGCTCTCTTTTTTCCCTTACTTTGTAATTCATGCCCTGGGTAATTTCTTAGGATATTTAGCTTTTTATCTTCTCAAAGATTTTAAAAAACGCACGCTAAGTAATCTAGCACTGGCTAAAGATTTACATTTGAATACAAATGAAAAAGAGCTGATTAGAACTGCCAAAAGAACTTTTCAAAACCTAGCCATCACCATTTTAGAATACCCTAA
>CAZTYI010000043.1:0-9403 GCA_964618335.1 uncultured bacterium | reverse complement strand
CCTATTTAAAAGCTATTTTTCCAAAAATTCGCACTCTGCGGATTGACCGTGACACAACCGCTACCAAACATTCGCATGCTTCGCTCTTCAAAGAATTCAGGGCTGGCAAAGCCGATGTTTTAATTGGCACGCAAATGATTGTTAAAGGATTGCATTTTCCAGCAGTCACATTAGTCTGTGTCTTAAACTCGGACGGCGCTTTAAATATTCCGGATTTCCGTTCTTCTGAAACAGTCTTTCAGCTTATCTGCCAAGTCGCTGGACGGGCTGGCCGCGCAGAATTAAAAGGCGAAGTAGTGATCCAAACTTATAACCCAGAAAACAACATTATTCAGTTAGCTGCCAAGCAAGATTTTTTAGCTTTTTATCAAGAAGAGATCGCCAGCAGAAAATTGTTTAACTATCCGCCTTTCATGAGTTTTATCAAGCTCAACTTTTCTGCTTTAGATGAAAAGCTGGCTAAAAAAACGGCCGAGGATTTTCGGAGGAAATTAATTCCCAAGATCACCGCTGATGACAAGATCCATCCAGTTGTAGCTTCCGGCAGGCCTAAAGCCCATGACAAATACCGCTTTTTCTTTTTGATAAGAGGAAAAAAGATTCTGCCCCTTTCAGAGGCTATTGCCGCACTGAGAAAAGAGGTCAAACTACCAAAAGAAGTACATCTGTTTGTTGATGTAGATCCGATTTCGACTTATTTTTAAATGTTGAGAAAAAACTCAAAAAGCTAGAGAAAGATAATAATTACAAAGGTTATGTTACTTCGGTTCAAGAAATGATCGCAAGGATAGGAAACTATCGGCGTTGTTGCGTAAGTCCCTGAGAAACAAGATCTGAAATTCAAAAAAAGATTTACATTAAGGTAAGTTGAAAATAAAATAGACACCTCAAATCGCTAAACAAGAGGTGTCTACATGAAAAATAGCTACCAAAAAGGCAACTGGAAACAGTATAACCAAAATTTGATAAATCGGGGAAGCATTACTTTTTGGTTTTCCAAAGATGTCACTAGAAAATGGAAAGCAAAAAAAGATAAAAAGCATTTTGGCAGGCCTTTTACTTATTCTAATTTAGCTATTTCAACAGCTCATACTATTCGTGTCGTTCTGAAGAAACCAGCTTGTTAATCAAAATCTGACTTACGCAACAACGCCAAATATCGAGGATTACTGGCGAAAGCCGTTTTATTTGCTAAAGATAAAGTAGAAAGGACTTGGGGATATTTTTTCAAATAGCTTTTAGGCCTAGCCAATTAAAAAGCATCTTCCATTGTGTTTAAAATAGAATTGACGTCATTTGCAGAAATAACTAGTGCATTTTCAATATAAATATTGCTATTTCTAAATTCGGCTTCCAAAAATTCTATCCTTTTAACAACTTCTTTTTTTACTTTATCAAAAAAGGCGTTTAGTAAAGCCTGCTCTTCTTGGCTCTTTTGATTTTTAGAGTTGATCTCTGTAAGTTGGTCTTGGACCTCTTCTTCTTTTTGATTTAACTGTTCCAAAGTCAATTCTTGAACAATTTCGCCAAAGAGTTTTGTATTCAATCTGATTATGTTCACATCCGGATGTATTTTATCTAAACTTTCTATCAGTCCGTTAAAGTGCCCTATTGTACAGGCGGGGTTATTATATCCATGGGCATGCTGTAGATCATTCATTGATTCGACAAGGCTGCGTTGATCAGTTTTTTTGTCTTCACCTGTTCTTTCATTAGCGCCTGACCAGGCAAGCGCTAAAATAAAGGGCATGGAAAATTGTGTTGAGCTCTTGATCTCATTTGCCATAATTGTTGTTACACGAATATAAGTGTTTTGAGCTGACTCTATGACATTTTGCGGTAGGGATATGTCAGTTTTAAATAAAAATGTTCTGAGATTTTCAACTAAATCATGAGCTGTTTGTTCATTTAGTTGGTATCTGGCTTGCAGTCTTTTTAGAGATTTAGTAACTGAACCGGCCACAGAAGAGGCCATGGTGTTTTCACGATGAGCAGCAATATCAGCAGAAGCACGGTTAGTAAGTTCTAGTTCCACAGGTAATGTGTAATTTTCTCTTTCCTCGTGAATAGACCTTAAACATTGCGCTAAAGCTGTTTTTTGATAGCCCCGAGGATAGTCTCTCCAGATTTGGATTAAGGAATGCCAAATCTCATAATTTGTGGTCATTGAAGAAAAAAAGTTTGTATTTTTTAAGAAGTTGGTCAAATGATCTTTGGCTAGGTCGAAAATTTCAGGATGAAGATCGCTAAAAATTGCCGGTTTATCAACTTTTAGTCTTAATATATTTCTTAAAATGTCTGCAGCATATTGTCTTGTAATAAATACAGAACCTGAAGAACGTAATAAACCGTTTAAAAAATTAATCCATCTTTTACTTTGCAAAAGAGCTTCTGCCTTTAATTCGTCAGAGTTAAATGGATCAAGATGTACTGTTTTTAGTAAGGCAATAGTAAATTGGTTTATTCTAAAGATATCTGCTGCTGTATTTATCTGAAAATTACTTGGATCTGTTGGAAGTGTGCCCAAACATTGGATAGCTTTTTTTAGAATGTGATGGTCTAGTTCTTGTCTAGCGCTCCTATCATTTTTCATTAATATTGTTTTGAGTAAAAAGAAGACTTTAAGGTTTTCGTCGTGGTTGTTTTGTGTTAAGACAGAGCTAAGTTCTTCTATGAAAACTAATAATTTATCGACTATAAATATCATTTTGGGATCTTCTTTATCTAAAGAAGTAGAAAAATCTAAAAGCCTTTCCAGCATTTCAGGATCTTTCGATTTTTGGATGAGCTGGATTACATGTGTTAAATTGTCTTCAAAATGATCTTTTTCAGTTTCGAATATTTCAATAAACCACTTTATGGCAGTTGTCTTATAATATCTTTGGTGCTCTTGGGATTCTTCTAATGTTGCTGTGTTTGTGTCGTTTGTGGTTTTTATTTGAACTGAGGCAATATCTTTTAGTTCTTCAATGGCTGCTGTTTTTACTTCTAGACAGGGGCTATTAGAAAACTCGAGCAGCTTTTCAAAGGCTTGTTTTGAATATTCCAATAAAACAGGGGTAGGTTTTTCATATTCATGAGCATAATGTGTATTAGCTGCTTTTAAGGTAATTTCTCCTAGTTTATCTATCAAAAAAATTAATGTTTCGGCAGGTTGTTCTAGAGTTGATAGTTCAAAGAGCTTTTCTATGGCATTTTGTTGTAGACTATTTAAAACCTCTTGGGCTTCTGCATAAGCTGGGTCGTCATTTATGTTTAGATATAAAAAAGTAGTTTTTTTAGCGCTTTCTAAATCTAAAAAAACAACGCTTAAATTTTCAATAGCAGCTTTTAAAACTTTAGGAGAGTTTTGCAAAGAGGCAAATTCAAGCAGTTTGTTAAAGGCTAAAAGTCTTAAGTTGTTATTTGTGAAATATGGACTGGTAATTAGCCATTGCAGCTTCTCTAAAGTAAAGTTAACAGTTTCTTCTGCTTGTTTTAGATGAGTAAATTCAAGCAGTTTATTAAAAAATCTATTTTGTATTTCATCATTATGACTGTCTATGATTGTATCTAAAAATAGACCCGTGCATTGTTTAATTATTTTAGGATCTTTTTCAGAATCAGCCAAATCAAACAGCTTGTCTATAGCCTGATTTTTTAAGCTTTCGTTTTCCATGTCAGTATTAATAATACTTTTTAAAGAATCTAAGAAAAGAAATCTATTTTGAAGAGGAATTTCAGAAGAGAAGAATTCATCGTATAAAGTTAATAGTTCTTTTGCTATTTTTTCTTTTTGGGAGTGAGGAATGTTATTATCGCCTAAAATAACGCTAAGGCTGATTATCAGATCACGGCTTGTATTAGGGCGCTTTTCTGCTTGGTTCAGGTCTAATAACAGGTCTAGGAAATACTTTCGCTGTTCTTCTGAAGATGCAGCCAAATCTTTTTGCACGATGATATTTTCTAATGACCGAATTATGTTGTGCATGTAGGCAGTGGAAGAATCGGAATCTTTTTTATTTAGCTCTAACAGCTGGATAAAACATTTTTTTAAGTTATTTTTTAAAGTTTCTGGGATTTCACCATTTGGACAATTACGGCTGTTATATTCTACTTTAATTTTATCTAGAAAATATGAGCTAACGTTCCGAAGAGGATGACAGGTGTTACTAAGTGAACAAGAGTGGAGGGGAGATAGCTTTAAAAGTGTGGATAAAGCTGGTTCTTCATTTAATCCTCTCATGATGATAGATGCCAGTTGTGCAATAATGGATCCTAGCTCGAGCTTAATTTGTATTTTTACCTCATTAGGGAGAGCTTCATCTGCGGCAAGTTCCATTAGCTTTGTTAAAGCACTTTCTCTTTTTTGTGAATTGGTGTTTTCGATATACGAAAGCTCATTTCCGGCATGTAGTACTATATGATCTATAATGTCTTGAATTGCTTCGGATAGTGTTTTAGGCCATACAATTCGTTCTTGCCATGGGCGGTACATGGCATTGTGTAATATTGCATCTTGAAATGGAGTGCTTTTAGCTAAATTAAGCAGGCGGTTAAAGGGCTCTTTTTGGAAGGCTTCCGTTGCGTTAAAAATTTTGGCTTGGTTTTTTAAGGCTGTGATTTCCTTTATTATAAATTCTTTGATTGGATAGACGATGTTAACTCGCAAGGGGTGGTTTGTGTATCTATCAATAGAAGCATAATAACCATGGAGTTTTAAAAAAGTGGTAAAAGCCAGTTCTTTTTTTTCTTTAGATGTATTGTCTTCGGCGAGCTTGGTTAATTGCTCCAAAGCTTTTGTTTGCCTTTCTAGATGCAGGTTATCTTTAATATATAATGAAATTTGATCCAAAGCTCTGGAAAAAGCAGGCATTTCTAGGTTTGGGTTTTCAGATTCCTGCAAAAGCTTGTTAAAGATTCTTTCTTGCAGTAGGTGAGTAAAACCGAAAAAGGCGGCGGTCACGCTAATTGTCAAAAGAGTGCCAATCAGAGCGCCAGGCAGTCCCCAGAGAATAGCCCCGGTTGTAGTAGAGATAGCTAAAGTAGAACCCATGATACTAAAGTCTTTGCTTATATTTTTGATTTCATGTTTTAAAAGAAAGTTTTTAATAGATGTTGACAGTATTTTTATGTTGTTAATAACAATTTTTGATATGACATATGAAAATATTATAGTTATATATGAACCTGTAAAAACACAGCGCAGAACAAATCTGTGTACTTTAATTGCCGCATTTGTAAAAAAACTTCTCTTATTTTGTTGATTATCGTCATTAAAAAGGGTGGAATTAAAAAGGGTGGACCTTAGAAAGGAGGGAACCTCTATAGGTGCAATAAAAGATGTGGAAACAAAGCATGTCATAGTATTGCTCAATAAGTTCAAAATAATTTAGAAAAATTTTAGCATAATTTAAGAAAAAAATGCCATAACAAATAATTTTTGGCATTGTTCTCTAATTGCACACAAGAGGCTCTCAATTTATTATTTATTTCATAATCTTTAACCATTAGTTAAGTGTTTGTTTTTTAAGCTTCTAACTTATCTGAACTGCATATAAAAATATTTTTATATGTCCAAATAACAGATCTTTTTGTGTGACTTTTTTATTGGATAACCATCGACCAAATTTTACTTCTTCAGCTCTATTTTTACCCAATTGCCGTAAAACATATCGTTTGTTTTTCAAGCATTTTTGTCGCAATACTAGCTCTGCTTTTTTCTAAACGTTTATTACCAAAATAACCAATATTATATTTCATCAATTAACTCCTTTTTTACTTAAGCTATTTAAGGAAAATTATTCTATATTAAATTAAAATTTTGTGTGCATAGGTTAGCCTCATAACCCGTCGGTCCCCGGTTCAAGTCTGGGTTGCCCCACTTTTTTAAGTTATTTTCATACAATTATTTAAGCAAAAACAAATCAATCAAAAGCACCTCACTAAATTCTTTTTTTTAGAATTGGTGGTACAGTAAAAGACCAATCTAACCAGCATTTACCTTTATTTTTAAGAAAAAAACTAAATCGATAGAAAATTCAAGAAACATTAGAAATATCCAAAATCCTCTCAATTTTAAAAATTCTATTTTCTTTGCGCTTTTGACAAAAAGCTTCCAATCCTAAAAATTTAACAGTACGGTAAGTCATCTCACCTAACAAAAGAGGTTTGATAACCCGACAGGATTTTTCATCACTGGTTTTTAAATAAGTAATTTTTAAAAGACGTTTATCTACTATCGCTTTTTGAATAATTTTTAATTTTTCTTCATAAGAACATCTTTTGTCTGAAAGATCATACTGCAATCCTGTCAAAAACTTTACCGTATGATAGTCCATTCGAATATGGCTTTTTTTAAATGCTTTTTTCAAAACAAGATCTTTAAAACAACGACAGCGGCTTAGACCAACATAGGCCTGCCCATGAGCAAAAGTTCCTTTTTCTAAATCTAAAATTACTTTATCAAAAGTTTTACCTTGGCTTTTATGAATCGTAATCGCCCAAGCCAACCTCAGTGGATACTGTTCAAAAGAACCAACTTTTGTTTGTTCCAAAGTCTTTTTTACCGAATCATATCTATATTTAAAAAGCGGCCATTCATATTTTTCTATTTCTATTTCTTGAGTGTTTTCTGGTTTTACAATAATGGAATTTTTATTTACTCGAACAACTTTTCCCACAGATCCATTAACCCATAATCCTTGCGGATGGTTAACCAAAAACATAATTTGCGCATCTTTTTTTAATATAATTTCAGAAGAAGTAGGTGCAGCTTTAACTTCGAAATCACCTTGAATTGAAGCTTTAAAATGATAGGCTTTTCCCGGTAGACTGTTTAATTTTTGTAAATTAATTTGATCTGCAGCTTGATTCGTAGCAGTTAGGTAAATATATCCAGAATCATCTTGAATTTGGTCAATAACACGCCGATTAAGTTTATATAAATGTTCTTCTGTGACTGTATTATTACGAACATGGTTAAGCAATTTAACAAAATTATTATCTTTTTGGCGATACACTTTTTCCAATTCTATAAAAGTAAAACTCTGATCCTGCATGACGGCGGAAGAAAAAAAGAAAGGAGTTTGATAAATGTTTTGAAAAGCTTCTTTTTCCTGCTTGGTTACAACCGGAGGCAATTGGTAAAGATCCCCAATAAAAACCATGCGCACTCCGCCAAACGGCTTTTTGTTTTTTAAAACAGTTTTCAAATAAAGATCTACACAGTCTAAAAGATCGGCACGCACCATAGAAACTTCATCGATAATAATTGCGTCTATGCTTTTAAATATTCTTCTGTTTTTAACTTTTTTAGCTTCTTTTTCTACTTCTTTTAACAAAATACCGGGACGCAGACGAAAAAAAGAATGAATCGTTTCTCCTTGAATATTTAAAGCAGCAACTCCTGTGGGAGCTAAGAGAACTGTTTTTTGTTTTGTATTAGATACAAAATAAGAAAGCAAAGTAGATTTGCCCGTTCCCGCTTTACCGGTTAAAAAAATATTTTCTTTTGATTCTTCTAAGATTTGCAGGGCTTTTTTAAACCCTGGATTAAATTCTATTTGCATAATCAATTTCAGGTAAAAAATAAAAACAAGATAGTATTTTTCATTTTACTTTTTGCCGCAATGAAAAACTCTTGAGAAATAAATTTTTTAAATAAAACAAAGATCTTTATGCCCATAAATAATTGCCATTTTTTGTTGAACTTTAAATTCTTTGTATTTAAACCAATGATTTCAGACTTTCTATCTGTTCTTCATGTGCTAATGTAACCGTTGCATACAATGGTCTTGAGTCAATTTTTTGAAAAATAGAATAATTTTGCATGGAAAAACGAATTCCATATGGAGACTTTGGGTGTTGATCAAGAAAACGACGCAAACTTTTTAAAGTTCTTCCATCTCCACTTTTTGCCTCAATTGGAAAAATAGAACCTTTACGATCATATAAGAAATCCACCTCTGCTTGACTTGGCTTTTCAGCTTTCCAAAAATAAAGATCTGTTCTTTTATATGGAATCGAATAACAGAGAATTTCTTGTCCAATAAAAGCTTCCACAATCTTTCCTCTATTTACAAATCCTTCCTTAGGATCTAGAAACCACGAAGACAGATCAAGACCAAGGATCGCCTGACAAAGCGCGGTATCTAGAAAAATCATCTTAAACCATTCATTATTACTTTCAGCGCCTAAAGGCAATCCATTTCCCGCTGAATGATGGATTTTGTGAACAACATTTGCTAGACAAAGTAAATCTAGACAAGGAGCTAATTCTATACTGCTCCCCGTTAAGAGAAGTAGCCTAAATATGGAGAAATAAGAGAAAATAGGCAGCCACTAAACGGGAAAAAATTATGAAAAGGAGAAAGTGGACACCAGAGACTAAAGCAAAGATTGTCCTTCTAGGTCTAGAAGGACAAAATATTGCTCGGATTTGTAACGAGCATCAAATCAATCCTTCTACATATTATCTTTGGCGGGATCAGTTTTTAAAAAACAGCCATAAAGTTTTTGAAATTAATCAAAATCGAACTAAAGAACTTAGGCTAAAAGAAGAAAATAAAAAGCTTAAGCAGGCTGTTGGAGAACTTACCCTGGAATTAAAAAAAAACGACTGGGAAGATTGAAAAGAAAGCAGTCATTAAAAAGGCAGGAACAGGACAAATTAGTCCTGCCTTTTATAGAACAGATTAAAAGCGAGCATCCTTTTTGGGGGTATAGAAGAGTTTGGGCCAGGCTTAAATTTCACCATGGTTTGATAATCAACAAAAAACGGGTTTATCGAATCATGAAAGAAAATAAGCTCATAATTAAGCAAAGGGCAATCCTTAAAGCCACTCGAACTCCTAGGTCAAAACCCAAAGCTGAGAGACTTAATCAATTTTGGGGAATTGATATGACTAAAACATGGGTTCAAGGCGATAGCTGGATGTACATAGTGCTTGTGCTGGATTGGTATACTAAACAGATAGTTGGTCATTTTGCAGGAGGTTATTGTCGTTCGCAAGAATGGCTGGAAGCTTTAGAGATTGGGGTCTTGAAGAAATTACCTGAAGGCTCTTTGTTAAAAGGGTTGAAACTGGTATCAGACAACGGTTGTCAACCTTCGTCAATAGCCTTTCAAAAAGCCTGTAAATTGCTCGATATCGAGCAAATTTACACCAGCTATAATAATCCTAAGGGGAATGCAGAAACAGAAAGGCTAATGCGCACTATGAAAGAAGAGTGTCTTTGGCTTACTGAATGGACTAGCTTTGAGCAGTTGCAAGAAGCTCTTAATAACTGGATTAACTTTTATAACCACGAATATCCGCATTCAACATTGGGTTATAAAAGTCCAGATGAGTTTGAAAAACTAATAAAAAAACCGGCGGCTTAGTCTCCATAAAAAAGGCTTGCCTTAATAGGGGGCATTACA
>CAZTYI010000042.1:0-10648 GCA_964618335.1 uncultured bacterium | reverse complement strand
GTAGATGAGAATAGAGGCGGAATGCTGTCTAAAGAAAAATTTAGCCAGGTTTTACAAAATTATGATGCTGTTTTGAGCACTATTCCCGATAAAATTAATTCAGCTCTTTTAGAAAAGGCTAAAGTCAAAGTTATTTCTAATTATGCCATTGGTTTAGATAATATCGATCTAGCTTATGCTAAGAAAAAAAAGATAGCGGTTTTTAATACTCCCGATATTGTGACTGACAGTACAGCTGATTTAACCTTAGCTCTGCTTTTAAGCTTTTGCCGTAAAATTGAAAAAGCACGTCAATATGTTAAAGCAGACCGTTGGAAAGAATGGGATCCGGATCTTTTTATAGGGGAAGAGCTAAGAGGAAAAACTTTTGGTATTTTAGGCTTTGGAAGGATTGGCCGCGCGGTAGCGAAGAGAGCGGCGGCTTTTGGCTTGAAGGTTATTTTTCATCAACACCATGCAGTTGAACTCCCTTCTGAGCTGAGTAATTTTTGTAATCCGGTTAGTTTAGAAGAGCTTTATCAAAACTCTGATTATCTTTCTTTGCATGTACCGCTAACGGAAGAGACCAAGAACCTGATAGATCTGAATGCTTTTCAAAAGATGGCTAAAAAACCGCTAGTCTTAAATTTAGCTCGCGGGGCTGTGATTAAAACCGATGATTTAGTCATTGCTCTAAAGAAAAAGTTAATCAGAGGAGCTGCTTTAGACGTGACTGATCCCGAGCCTATTTCTGGGAAACATCCGCTTTTAGCTTTTGAGAACTGTTTAATTGTACCTCATATTGGTACAGCAACAGAAGAGTGCCGTTTTTTAATGGCGAAGAAGGCAGCTGAGAATATTTTAGATTTTTTTAATTCTTGAAAAGATCTTCAAAACTTTTCGTTGCTGTTTGATCATTCTGATCTTTCTGATTTTGATTGTCGTCTTCGTCTTTAAAGAGTTTTTTAGCGATTTGTCTTTTTTGATCTTTAGATTCGGTATCGGTAAAGGGTTGATCATTATAGACAAATTCGTCACAAAAGTTATTTTTTTCTTTATCAGTCACTTTATCAATATTAGGTATAAAACAATCGTTAGGCTTTCCTGGCGAATAGAACTTGCAGCTTAAGCAGACATGTAAATCAAAATTGCAGGACTCGCAGATAGAACGAAAAGTTATTTTGGTTTCTACTTTTAAATCATCTCCTAAAGGAGTGTGGCAGTGGTAACAATCCATAATTATTTAACCTTTTCTCCAAAGAAACTTGGTGAAGGGGGATGGGGGGCCGTTTGTCTGCGCAGTAAAGAAAGTACACGATGAGGGAGTGGTTCGGTAGTTGACTGTTGTTCTGAAAGATTAGATTTAAAATGTACTTTGTGGTGGCTAGGTCTTTCCATACAGACTCCATCTTCACCATCTTCTTTGATTAAAGAAATTCGACGGTGTGGACAGCTGTATGCTCTAGAACGACGGGGTTTGGCGGGTGAATGACTGGCAGGTATTCTATCTACAGAAGGAATGAGCAAAGAGTAAATGATAGAGCCACCTAGTAAAGCAAAAAAGCAGGTATTAATAATGGCAAAAGATAGCTGGGCGTTATAAAAAGAAGCGATGGAAAAGAAAACAGAGAGGGCAATGATGCTGATGATGCCGATAATTTTTTGAGGGGAGATGCTTTTATGAGGAGAGGGGTAAAAGCTAAGAGAAGGAACTCTACTAAGAATAGGATCAATTGGAGGACTGTTATCTGCCATATTTAAATTCTACAAGCTAAAAATTTTTAAGATATATTTAATTTAATATTTTAATTTTTTGGATTGCTATTATGCAAAAAAAGCGCATTTCCTTCAAAAAAAAATGTATGTATTTTTTTTAAAAACTCTTTTTTGGTTTAAATCTAAAACTTATTTGTATGGGTCTTTGGTTTATTAGGGTGATCTGCTGGAACTGATTGAGAACCACTTCTTGGTGGAAATTCTAAAGAAGGAGGGGAAGCAGGTGCGCTTGCAGAGGAGGAAGTAAGTAAAAGCAGCGGTTTTATAATCCAATAATAACTAATTACAAGAGCACTGGTAAGAGTAGTCGCAGAAATCGTCATAGCAACAATTGGCAGGTGCGATAAAAAAATATAAGTCGCAGCTATAATGGCCAAAGTAGGTAGAGCTACTTTCATAATTTTACCAATAGTTTCGATGGTTTTTTTCTGAGTTCTGGGGGAGTCCATATGAGAGACTGGAGGATGAGGATGGTGGAAGAATCTTGTTAAAGGCAAAGGTGAAACCATAAAAAATCTCCTAAAATGGGGCAGCTCGAACATAACTATTCGTGCTTAAATTTATTAAAATAACTGGATAAGTATAAGTGGTAAGCCATTCGGAATTTATACCGATTAAGATAAAATCACCTTCTTGCCAAGTTTGATACAAAGCCAAATCTTTGGAATTTAAGGAAAAAGCCAGGCTGTCATTTAGCATTAAGGCATTTCTTTCTAAATCTAAATTCGTCAGAAAGCGGGCAAAGGGATTGTCAATTAGAGGACAGAACAAAGTTTTAATATTAATTGAGCTGAGGGTTCTTTGATTAATGACGCGCAGAGGGTATTCTGATTGAAACCAGCTATTATTGGCAGTGACAATCACAGGATCGCTAATTTGAAATTTTTTTATTTCTTCTAAGTTTTCGTTGCTTGTTTCCCAAACAGAACTGTCGTTTAAGGTTAGAGAAATTGATCCTGTTTTTAAATTAACTTCTTCTAAACGATGTTGATAAGCGAGGAAATCCAAAGTAAATAAAAAGCAGCAAGGTAAAAATAATAAAAAACTAATAAATTTAAACATAACATTCAACAGTGTAAATTTCACTAAATGCAGAAAAATTAAACATTAAATCTTTTTTTGGCAAATTCTTTTTTTGAGAGTGCAATTATTTTGAAGTTCTAAACTTAAATAAGTTTCTCATTGTTGCTAAAGTTGAATGTTATGTATTTTTAATGAAAAAGAGGTTTTTTTTGAAAAGATTGTGGCTTTTTTTATTTCCTTTAAGTCTTTTTGCAAAAATCAGCTACATTAGTGTTGGTGGCGGAGTCTTTGATGTTTTGCGTTCCAAATACCGCACCGGAGAGGTGAAATTAGAATATCAGACAGCAGCTTCCTGGTGTTGGATTCATCCTATTGCGGGAGTGCTGCAAAATTTTAAGGGGTCCACTTATTTTTATGGAGGCTTTGCTATAAATATTGGGTTGGAAAAGTTTTTAGTGATACCTAGTCTGGCAGCTGGTTATTATCATCACGGAGGAGGTAAAGACTTAGGTTATCCTTTGGAATTTCGTTCTGCTGTGATGATCTGTTATCAACGTCCTTCTAAAATGAGAATCGGTATTCAATTTGCTCATGTTTCCAACGCTGGTTTGAGTCATAGAAATCCCGGAGAAGAAAGTTTGAGCCTAGTCTTTGGTTTTCCTTTAAAGTGGCCTGAAGCTGAAAAAGATAAAAAATAGTCGTTAGTCTTTACCAAGTGTAAGTTAGAGCTAAGTTTGGACTCACCATTTGGTTTGTATTACGTCCGAGGAAAGTCACCTCTACTCCCGCATAAACACCTAAATCTTTGGTAAAGTTGTATTCCACACAAGGAGCTAGAATAAAATTATCTCCGCTGGCAGAGCCCATCGTAGCTGTGTTGCCGGCTAGATCGGTTCCGAGAATGCCGTGAAAAGAGCTTTTTCGATAATGTCGGTATTGCAGCTCCAGAGCTAAGACCCATCTTTGGTTCAAGCTGAATTCATGGGAGGTCACTAGATTAAAAGTGTTGCCGGGATGGGCTGTGCCATAAGTGTTGTAGCCGCCGCCATAAGCATTAAACCCTTCTACATGCACAGTGGTAGGAAAAGAATAGGCTAGATTAACGCGCCATCTGATTGGGTGTGCTTTCAGCCAATAGACAATCTTACCCAGATTTAACCCCAGGGTAGTTTCAAAACAGCCTTGGCCAAGAGATTCAGTACCATGTTTTAAGGGATTGAACTGATCATATGCGCCAATAGGGAAGTGTTGCCTGAACATAAAACGCAGAGAAGGCTGCATAGTGCCGGGAATCTCAGTTGAAAGCTGAAAATTAACCCGGAAGCCCAGATCTTCAAGTCCGGTATAATGAGAACCTTTTTTTATATTACAAGTAGCGCTGGGCTGAATCACAATATCAAAAAGCTCTGTGATGCCATACTCTATGATCCAAAGGTTATTGATTTGAGTCAGGTTAGAGGTGCTATTGCCATTCCAATGGTTGTTATATTGGCCATATATATTATTGACTATCAAGTAGGGATTAATATTGACCTGTCCTGGAGGCACATTGTCAGCTGCAATGGCAATTAGGGGGCCGGTATACCACGGATCATAATCAGAAAGAGCTTCTTTTTTTTCTGAAGTCAGCAGATTAGAAAGAAGTGTCAGCGTTGTAAAAAATGCTAAAAGTTTAAATTTCATAGCTTTAACTGAATTTTTCACTTATTTTTCATGGTAATTTTTGTTTTGATTTTTTTACTAGCAGTTTTTTTAGCGCATATAATACGTGTGTGTTATCTAAATAAAACAATATCTTAATTATGTTTAATTGTAGAATTTATCAAATTAGTTATATTTTGTTTGAAATTTTAAGCAAATTGTACTAATAATATTAATAGAGGCCCTTTGAAAAAAAAGGTAAAATCGTGAAACAAAATTTAGCCTTTGATCCTTTCTTTTTGTTTAAAACAGCTTTTCAGCAGACTGTTTTTAGCGCTTTTCTTTTTAACCATTCCGGGCCTCCTTCCAAGACTAAATATGTTTCTTTAGAAGGCGGAGATGTTTTAGCCTTAGAGGTTTCTACTCCATCTAATTGGGAAAAGGAACATTTAACCGTAGTTATGCTACATGGTCTTTGCGGTTCCCATAAATCGGGGATTTTAGCCAGGGTCTCTAAAAAGCTTTACCGTAAAAACATACGCTCTGTAAGGGTTAATTTACGCGGTTGCGGCTCAGGCAAGGGGTTGTCTAAGAATATCTACCATTCAGGTTTGACGGAGGATATCTTAGCAGTGCTTAAAAACTTAAAAAAAGAGAACCCTCTTTCTGAGATTATTTTAGTGGGCTATTCTTTGAGCGGCAATATGGTTTTAAAGTTGGCGGGAGAGCTGGAAGATAAAGCACAAGATCTAATTCAAAGGGTGATTTCTTTAAGCCCACCAGTGGATTTAAAGGAAAGCTTTAAACTTTTTGACCAAAAGGAAAACCGGGTTTATTTAAGATATTTTATGAACCTTTTACGAACGGAAATGAAATATTTACAAAGGCGTTTTAAAACATTTATGAATACGGAAATGCCCAAAAACATGAGCTTTACTGAGTTTAATGAAAAGATCATTGTACCCAATTTTGGATTTCAGGATTTGAATGACTATTATCAAAAATGCAGCTCTAAATTTTTTATTCCTAAAATCCAAGTGCCTACCAAGATTTTATTCTGCGACGATGATCCTATCGTCTCTTCTAAAGGCTTAGATGATCTAGATCTTCCCGATAATATCTCAATTTATTATACTGAAAAGGGCGGTCATTTAGGTTATTTAACTTCTCCTATGCATAAGCATGGGTTTTATTGGTTAGATGGCCTACTTTTAGACTGGATTTTAAACAAGTAAGCCCTTTTATATGTATTTAACTAGCCCAGCTTTTCAAAATGGTGAACTACTCCCAGAGAAATATGCTTATCATAATCAAAATCTCAGTCCTCCTTTAGTTGTCAAAGATATTCCTGAAAAAGCTAAAAGTTTGGTTTTAATTGTTGATGATCCAGATGCTCCTGCAGGCACTTGGTTGCATTGGCTAGTATTTGACTTGCCAATTTTGGAAAAAATTGAAGAGGGCAGTCAACTAGGTAAAAAAGGGATTAACTCTTTTAAGACCCAAAAATATGACGGACCTGCTCCTCCTTCCGGGGTGCACCATTATTTTTTTAAGATTTATGCTTTGGACTCTTTTTTAAATTTAAAAGAGGGGGTCTCTTTAAAAGAAGTAGAGAATGCTATGAAAGGGCATGTTTTAGCCCAAGCCGAAATCGTCGGTCTGTTTGGAAAAAAGTAAGTTTTTTTTAAACAATTAAATCAATATAATCAATACCAAACAAAAATGATAAAAAGGATCAATTATGCAACCGGTTAAAGTCGAAGTTTTTACTAAAGCCCCTGCTAAAAAAGTTTATCAAGCCTGGAGTGAAATGTACCAAAGCAAAACTGGCGGTAATTTTAAAGAGGGGTATAAAGGCTTTATCAGCGAAATGGGTAAGAAAATGCCTTTCGAAATTCGAAAAGTTCAAAAAGGCGAGGGTTTTACCATTGTCTGGCGTTCTTTTTTAGTCAGAATTATTTTTGACTATGCAGTTAAACAAGCTGATAAAGGCTCTAATATTTCTTGCAGAGTGCGTTTTGGCGGACCTTTTGGCTGGGTAGGAAGTCTTTTTTTAAGAAAAAAAATGAAAAAAAACCTGACTGAAATGCTCTTTTCTTTTGCCGACCAGATGAATATGTATCAAAAAGGCTCAAGAATGAGGACTTTTTAATTTTAGGATTAATGCTGAAAAAGAACTCTTTTTAAGAGAAAATGAAATAGGAGATTTAAACCCATGAAACGTTCTTTGTGCTTTTTATTTTTTTTACTAACTTGTCCCTTTTTCCTAATCTCTCAAATTCACGAGATTAAAACTTTAAAAGAACTATATCCCCATTTAAAAAAAGAGACGCTAATAGTTTTTGATCTTGATAATACGCTTTTAGAACCTGCTCAGGATTTAGGTTCTGACCAATGGTTTGATAATAAACGCGGCTTTTATAAAAAGCAGGGACTTAGCTCTCAAATAGCTTTCGAAAAAACTTTTGATGAATACCATCAGATTCAATCTGTAACCGATGTTCGTTTGGTAGAAAAAGATACTTTAAAAGTGTTTCAAAAAGCAGCTGAAAAAAATCAGATGATGGCACTGACTACCCGTGATGACAGTTTGTCTTATACGACCATTAGACAGCTGGGAAAATTAAATCTAGTTTTTAAAAACCCGCCGGTTCCTCAAGAGACCTATGTCTATACTGACAGGGGTTTGCTTTATAGAGAGGGAGTTTTTTTTACAGCAGGAGCGCATAAAGGGAAGGCTTTTTTAGCTTTTTTAAAAAAGACGAATTTAAAACCCAAAGCAGTGCTTTTTATCAATGACAAACTGGAGCCGCTAAAAGAATTGGAAGAAGCTTGTTTGAAAAATCAGATTGATTTTACTGGTTTACGCTATGGTTATTTAGATGAAAAAGTTAAAAATTTGAACCAGCGGATTTTAGAAAAAAAACCAGTTTCTTTTTCTAAACTGCTCTTAGAAATGGCCAAGCCTTAAAGCATATAAAAAAAGCTGAAAAAGAATAGCAAAAGAATGCATAAAAAGATAAAAGCAAAGCAAACCTTTAGAAAAGGCTGAAATTATGGATTTGCCAGCTTCTTCCAACAGCAATTCCTTTAGAGAAGATTTGCAGTATTTTTCCAGCGAATATTTTCAAGCAGCAGAATTGAATTTAGACGATGCTTCTATTAAGCAAAAAATTGCTAATATCGTTAGGAATTTAGGGGAATTAACCAAAGAAGATCTGCAATACATAGATGACAGCATTAAACTGCGTATCTTTCAAAAAGCCATCTTAGGAAAAGATGACTTTAGCCCAAAAATACAAGCTCTTGTAACTGATCGACTTTTTTCTCAATTATTAGAAAAAAATCCTGAAGATCCACATATGCTAAGCTTTTGTCTTTCTTTTGAACCTGCTGAGGGAATTAAGCAGACACTTAGACTCGAACATAATACCTATTTGTCCCAAGCCCAGATCGAAGGTTTGTTTGCTAGCCGCTCAGAGGCTGAGATAGATCAAATTACAACCCTTGATCTCAGCGGATCTGAAAGACTAGAAAATTTAAATTTTTTGAGATTTTTCCCCAATTTACAAACTTTACGACTTGATGGTTGCAGTAATCTTGAAACTTTAAATGGCATTGAAAGTTTAAGTTCTACACTACAGCATTTAAGTTTAGCAAACTGCTATCAACTCCAACACCTAGATCAAATTAAAACTTGCGGCTCTTTAATTTCTTTAAATGCTAATTCTTGCACCAGGTTAGAAAGTATTGGTAAAATTAGAGTTGGTGAAACTAAAGAGGGAAGCGGTCTTGCTTATTTTCAAAATTTAGAAGTACTAGAGTTAAGCCACTGCAATTTACTACTAGACTTTAGCTTTGAAACTATCAAAACCTTAACTGGTTTAAAAATTTTAAAATTAACTCATCTGCCTTTAATTACAGATATTTCCTGGTTGGCTAATTTTTCAAATCTACAAGAATTAGATCTCTCACATACTGGCATCACAGATGCTACGTATTTAAATCATTTATCTCCAGCAGCTCAGCAGAAAGTCAATCTTGAAGGCTGCTCTCGACTTCAAGCTCAAAAATATCCTGCTTGGTATAAAAAGCTTTAATTTTAAATTCTATTCCGCAAGCGCTGTCCTGTTCCAAAGCTCTGTCAAGTTTGGTTCTCTTGCTTGAGCAAAATCTACATCTTTAAAAGCTTGTTGTAGGACAAAAGCTGATGTACGATCTAGAGATAAATAATAACGCATAGCTTTTTCAGGAGTGTTTAAGTTTAGTTTTTCTAATGTAATTTCTTCTGCTCTATCAAAAAGAGTTTTGACTTCTGGTTTGGTATGCTGAGCTGATCCGATTTTGCTTTGTAAAATAAGTTCAACTTCCGCATCAGCTGCAGACAAATCGCCTGTTTCTGAAAGCACTGTTTTTAAGCCTCTGCCTGCTAAAAAAGCAATTAATGGTGCATATTTTTCTCTAGTAGAAAGTTTGGTTGCGGCTTTTTCATCATAGAGAACTCCGCCTGGTTCAAAGAACTGCTTAACTTTTTGAACTATTTCATCTACACGTTCTAATTTTAAACGAGTGAGCGCTTCGTGCAGTAGCATACCAAAACTTGTTTGATTTAGAATTTTTCTGCGTTGACAGGTTTCCAATTCACGGGTTTTATGGCTTAAACTTGTCACTCCTGCAGTATGGCCTTGGGACAATTCTACAGAATCTGACAGAGCTCCTACGCTTCTGCGGGCATATTTTGCACCAGCGATAGCTGCTTTTAAAAGAGCAGTGTCTCTTTCTGGAGACGGAGGTCTTTTTGACTGTCTTAGTAAGCTGCCAACTGAATGTTCCAGTTGGGCTCCAGTTTCCAAAGCGGCTATTGCTGCCAGAGGTGGAGAGCTAAAGCTAGAGCTTCTAGGACGCGACGATACTGGATTATGAAAAACCACGTGGGATTGGTCGGTATCTGAACTTCTTCTCTGCAGTGCGTGTTCCTCTGCGCGTTGAGCTGCTTGACCTTCGGGTCCCAAGACTGTGCGGTTATATTCGGACTGTGTATAAATAGCTCCTTCAAAAAAACTGGTTCTTAATGCCAGCTTGATAGAGGCGTCTAAACATTTTAGTTCGTATTCTGCTTGTTTTTTTTGAAGTTTTGCATGTCCTGCAGGGCTCTGAGCTTCCTGAGAAGCAGAGAGTCTTTCTATTTGCTGTAATAGATCTGTCGCTTGTTGAGTATCTTCGTCAATCATTTGAGATAGATGTAATAATCTGCCTGCTTTAAGTGTGCATTGAGCTAGTTTATATCTTTCGCTTTCTTTGCCGCCTAGACGGGCTGTAGCAGCCTGTAATTCTTCAAGGGGCATACTCTGTATTTCTTGCCGAAGAGTATTTAGATCAGCACCTTCGCCTTTTTCTAAAACTCGGGCTTCGAAGTCCATTTGTCTTAGAGTTTCTCTTTCTAGCAAAATTTCAAACTTTTCTACATTGTCGAAAACTTGGGTCATAATTGTTCTTAGATTAGAGCCTTCTTCTAATCTGCCAAGAGTAGCCGCTTTCCATGTTTCCCATTGGCTCACATCATTGCTGTAAGCGCGGATCTGCTGCAGTGCGCTCATCGTTAATTCCTGTACGTAAAATTCACTACGGGTATTGGGCAGGCTTAAAAGAGCAAAAGTGTCATGCTGTTTGGCATAGTGTTCTGTATAAAATTCAATATCCAGAGCACTTCCTGGTTCGCGTCCTAAAGTTCCTTCAACTTCCCGTCCTAACATATGTGCAGTTACAGAATCAAAAATGAGCTTGGCCATCATCAGGTCAGTTTCAGACATATTTGGAGTTGTAGGGCAGATCTCCCAATCAACATCAGACCGCCATCCCGTTGTCCCTAAAGCATGTCCTTTGACTGGCGGGGCGCCCATCTGCAAAAGAGCTTGATTGCTTAATGTTTGGACAAGGTCGATAAATTGAAAACGAAATTTATCCCATGAAATGTTTTTTTTGCCTGCTACGATTTGTTCTTGTCCCATTTGTTCTTGCAGGGTTTCTTTTAAAGAGGACCAAGTAGCTCCTGTCCGGACCTGACTGAACTTATCCCAGTGGCTGGTAATAAATGTGGCTGTTTGTGCTTCAAATTCTGGATTTAATTCAGAAATAGCTCTCCAAATACGATCGGAGGTTTCTTGGAAGTCAGTCGAAGGGAGATTGAAAAGATCTAAGACTTGCTGTCTTAACTGTAGTTGAGAGCTAG
>CAZTYI010000041.1:0-11087 GCA_964618335.1 uncultured bacterium | reverse complement strand
AACGGCTAACATCCATGGAAGCTTTAAAATTCTTAACAATCGAAGATGTAAAAAAAAAAGTATGAACACCTAATGCAGGTTATTGACCAAGTTTTGTTAACGGATTCTCGATGAGCTTTTTTCAAAAAATCAAATCGAATAAGTAAAGTTCTTATTTACTGGTACATCTTCTTCAACCGGAATTTGAAAATCACGCACTTGCAGCTGCAGAGCCGATTTGTTTAAAAAAGTATTAATGTGAGGAGTAAAAGCAATTCGTAATTTTAGATTTTTTTTTCTCAGCTGGCCGCGTCTAGCTGCCATGCCAAAACCAATTCCTTCCAGCACACGTTCATTTTGCTCAAGATAGAATTTGAGATGGGTTTTACCCACGATTTTAGGCTGCCAATTCTGTAAAGCATCAGTATAAAGTACAGGAGGAGGGTTTCCATTACCATATGGTTCTAAGAGCTGGATAGATTCCATAAAATCAAAAGTCAATTCTTTGAAATCAATCGGAGCGTCTAGGTAAAGCTTAGCAAGAATATCTTTTTCTTGGAGTTTGTTGTTGGCTGATTTAATGAAATGTTTTTTTAATTGGGGGATATTTTCTTCCGGCAGAGTCAGTCCTGCAGCATAATCATGGCCGCCAAAATTGATCAGCAATTTTTCAACTTCTTTTAAAGTGCCTAAAAGTGGGAATTCAGGAATCGTGCGGATCGAGCCTTTGCCTACTCCTTTTTCAATCGAAATCAGCATACATGGACGGTTATATTGTTTGGTCATGCGCGCTGTAATAATAGGAATCACTCCGGGATGCCATTTATGGGAAAATAAAACTATAGCTTTGTCATTTAAAAGACGGGGATGTTCGCGAATAAATTTTTCAATATCATCAGAAGCTACACGTTCTATTTTTTGTCTTTCAAGATTATGCAGATCAAGCTCTTTAGCTAGAGCCAGCGCTTCTTTTTCATTTTGGATCAGCAGAAGCTCTACCCCTTTGAGAGGATCAGCGATTCTGCCCAGTGAATTTAAACGGGGAGCAATTTTAGAAGCAATATCGACAGGGGTAGGGTATTTAGTTTTCAGATCACAAACTGAAAACAGCTGAGTTAGACCAACCCGCTTGGTTTTATGCATTTGCTGTAAGCCATAACGCACTAAAATTCTATTTTCTCCAACCAAAGCACCCATATCGGAAATAGTTCCGAGTGCAACCAAATCTAAAAACTGTTTTAAATCGATTGTATTTTTTTCTAAAGTGCCATTTTGGATCAGCTGGTTGGTAATGGCATGAGCTAGTTTAAAAGCTACTCCCACTCCGCAAATATCACGGTTGGGATAAGTGCTATTGACTAGTTTTGGATTTAAAGTGGCAATGCAGTTAGGGATTTTAGAAGTCGGTTCATGATGGTCGGTAACAATGACGTCAATGCCTTCTTTAACAACATTTTGAATCTCTTTGGCGGCTGTAATACCGCAGTCGACCGTGATCAGCAGCTTACAATCATTCTTTAAAGCATACTGCAGAGCATCGAGCATCATGTTCTTTTTTTGAGAGGTGCTGTTAGGTATGTAATAAAGAGCTTTGACTCCCAGCATAGTGAAAAAATCAGTTAAAAGAGCTGAGGCCGTCATGCCGTCTACGTCATTATCTCCATAGATTAAAATAGCCTCTTTGTTTTTCAAGGCTTTCATAACACGGCTGACTGCTTTATCCATATCATTGAATAAAGCAGGATTATGAAGATCCGGCAGCTTAGCATATAAAAAGCTGTGGATCTGATCTGAAGAGGTAAACCCTCTTGAAATTAAAATTTGCCCCGTTACAGGGTGGAGGTTAAATTCATCAATAATCTTTGTTAGAAGAATCGGATCTGTTTTTGGATACACCCATAACGTCTCATACTTGTTAGTAGGGTTAGACATTTTTTCCTTAATTTATTCATAAGGCCATAATATCAATTGGTCTTTTAATTATCTAATTAAAATCTAATAAAAAAATTTATATAGAAGAGGGGTTTAACTCAAGCTTTGAAGCCTGTCAAAAAGCTTTTTTTAATATTTTCCCGACACTTTTTTTAAAGCTTTTTCAATGCTTTTTTAAGATTCTAAAACTTTTCTGCGCTTAGCCAATTTTTTTTCAGTTAAGCGATGGAAAAAGAGCATTAAAGGAGCGGCAATGAAAATTGAGGATAGAGTTCCATAAACTACGCCCATAATCATAACCATAGCAAAACCAAAGAGCGTAGCTCCTCCGAAAATCGCTAACATGAGCAGTACTAAAAAGGTAGTCAAAGAAGTGATCGTCGTTCTGGAAAGAGTGATGTTTAAAGAGTGGTTGACGATTTCTTTTAAAGACATTTTGCTTTGTACTTTCAGCTCTTCCCTAATACGATCAAAAATAATAATGGTATCGTTTAAAGAATAGCCGATGATCGTCATAATCGCGGCAATCGTATTCAAGTCAATTTGCATAGGCACTTTAAAATAATTTAAAATGGCTATGGAGCCTAAGCTGATTAAAACATCATGCACCAGAAATAAAAAGGCAGAAAAAGCATATTTAAATTCAAAACGATAGGTGATGTAAATAATAATCGCCAAAAGAGCGATTAATAGGCCGATGACAGCATTAAAACGCATCGCATCAGACATCTGTCCGCTCATGGCTGTCCAGGATTTGCTGATGGTTTCTTGTGACCGTGGAGTTAGCTCCAAGCCTTTAGCTTTTAAAGCAGAAACGACCCAGCTAATGCGCGGATTTTTTTCAAATTCAAAACGGCTGTTTTTCAGATCATTTTCTAAAGGCAGGTTGTGAAAAGGTCGTCCTTTTTGTTCCATAGAAACACCAAACAGCAGACGTAGATTATTAGGACTGTTCAATTCGCGGATTTGCACATCTTGTAATTTAGCTCCCTGGCTTAAAAGAGCTGTTTCAACTACTCCGCGGTAATCAGTTAAATTATTCTTTTCTACGAGCTCTGCGTTAAGCGCAAAACCACCGGTAAAATCCATGCCTAAAATGGTATTTTTCTGGGTGTATAAAAGAGAGCAACCGAGAGCAATAATGATCAAAGAAAAAGTAATTACGTATTTAGCTTTGGATAAAAAGTTGAATGTAGAACTTTTGATCAGATTGTTCATTTTCAGCTCGGTGTTTTTAGGATTCTGTATCCAGCGGCTGAAATAATAGCGAGTTACAAAAAGAGCAGTGAAAACCGAAGAGATAATACCGATAATTAATGTGACGGCAAAGCCTTTGATAGGCCCAGAGTCAAAATTGAGCAAAATCAAAGCTGCGATAATAGTGGTAATATTGGAATCTAAAATGGCGCTAAAAGCTTTTCGGTAGCCAGCAAAAATAGACGGACCTATTTTGCGGGAAAGAGCAAATTCTTCGCGGATTCTTTCAAACACTAATACGTTGGCATCTACTGCCATACCGACCGTTAGAATAATACCGGCAATACCAGCTAAAGAGAGCGTGGCCTGCAGGTTTTGCAGGGTAGCCCACATGATTAGTAGGTTAAACAGAACTGCGACCGAAGCGATGATTCCAGAAAAACGGTAGTAGGATATCATGGCGATAATGACTACGGCTAAAGCGATAAAAGTAGCTAAGATACCTTGCGTTCTTTCGGATTTGCCTAGCTCAGGAGAAACGTTTTTTTCTGATAGGATATGAGGAGTAAAACTCAAAGAACCAGCTTTTAAATCAGAGGTCAGCTGAGTGATTTCCCTTTGAGTAAAAGAACCTTCGATCATAGCACCGCTGCGAATAGCAGATTTTAAGGGAGGAGCAGAAATTACACTGTCATTTAAAACAATGGCCATCCGCCATCCACTGCCATGGGAATATTGGTCTAATTCACTGCCGATAATTTTTTCTTGGGCATATTGGGAAGTCCAGCTATAAAGGCCATCACGAGGATCAAAGTTTTTTTTGTTTTTACTAGTTTGTGATCCTTTAACGTCAAATCTTAAAAAATTGCCTTTTGTAGGATCATATGAAGGACTGATGTTAGTTAAATTAGTTCCTTCTAAAGCGTGGTGTGAGAAAATAATTAAAAGGGGATGGGTCTGACCTTCCCATTTAGAATGTTCGCTATCACGTAAAATAGCAATTTTAGAAAGGTTGTTGTTAAAACTGGCATCAAAGAGAGTTTCTTCTTTAGAAGGCAAGTTTAGGCCATTTTCTAAAAGTGTTTTGGCCGCTTCAGAACGGGGGGCTGGTTTTTCTTTAGTTCCCTCTCCATAAAGATGATGGTAAGCAATGGCATTGATGCTTTCGACATCTTTTTGGCCAGTCACTAGCGCTTCATTCCAGACTTCTTGTAAAAAACGACTGGAGGAATCAGCTAAGGCACTATTTTTATAAGAGAATTTTTCGTTAACGATGTGGAAAAACATAGAAGAGGCTTTAATCAATTCTGAAGCAGAAAGATTTTGGGCTCCGGGAAAATCTAAAATAATATTGGTGTCAGATAGTCTGATGTTGACATCTGAAACACCCATTTTATTGACACGGCTATATAGTTCGTTTAAACCCTGTTTTAAATCGGCTTCGTTTTTCACCGGCTTGTTATTTTGATCGCGTAATTCGATTTGGACAGTTTTACCGCCGGAAAGATCTAATCCCCAATGCAGAATTTTTCTTTGGTCTCCACGGAAATATTTTTTTAAAGATAAAAGACAGTTATTAATAAAAGGATTTTTAGTAGGAGGAGGCACATCATATTTGCCAAACATATGCGTATTTAGCTGAGATGCAAAATAATCATCTTTCCATTTAATCAGCTCTTCGTGCTCTTCGCCCTCAATTTTATTTAAAGTCAAAAGCCTTTGTTCAAAATCAGCTAACTCAAGCGAAGCCCACTTACTGGAACCTAGGGTCGAAAATTGTTCACGTGTAGCTTTCAGAGCAGATAAATAATATTGATTTTTTTGAAAAATTACATCTCCGTCAAATTCTTCACCAAAAAGAATGCGTGAAGCAGAAAAAGCGTAAAGTCCATTTTGTTTTAACAGTTGTTCTAAGTTTTTGAAATCTTCTGAGAGGTTCTGGGCTTCTACAGATTCCTTGGCTTGATATTTTTGAATGATGCGGTTGAGTCCTTTAGAAATCAAATAGACGCTATGATTCTCAAAGGCTGTGCCCTCTCTTTGACCATGCAGCAGAGGAGAATAAAGAATAAAACAGAGCTTTTTTTGGGCCTGTGGTACTTTTAAATAAGTAGGGTAATCATAAATGGGATAATTTTGAGCTTTGAGTTCTTCATTCTGCGGTTGCCATTTTTCTAAAAGAGCGCTTTTTAAACAGCGGAGTTGGGAAGAAGCGATTTCTTTTAAATCCAAAGCTAGAATAGAAGAGCTATTGGAAAGGCGGTTTAAAGAAGAGACATATTCATCGCCGATAAGCGCCAGTTCTTCAGCAGTTTTTTTCTGAATTTTAGCTACTTCGTTAATGATAATTTGACGGAAAGCGGGTTTGTTTTTGTAAGCTAAAACATCAGGATGTAATTTTAAAATCAGCTTATTATTAGCCCAGTCAATTAGGATCTTGTTAAAAAGAACAGAGCTTTCTTTTAAGTTCAGAGTGAGAATTTTAGCTCGCGGTTTTTTTCTAAAAATAGTTTCTAAAGAGCTCAAAAAAGAATTATAGCTGACAGGCTTTTGTCCAGCAGAGAATTGAGCGTGATATTTTTTCAGCAGAGATTCGGCTTGAATAAAAAGATTTTCTTCTTTTTCTAACAGCTGAAGTTTTTCAGGTTTTTTTTGACTTTGGCTCTTAGCTAGTTTGATTTCACTGCGTTTTTTAGAAAAAAGTGAGATTAGAGTATTAATATCATCTTCTTTAGAAGAGCTGAAAGTTTGGGTGAAACTAGCATAAAAACGTTGAGCAGCAGCTCCCTTTTCACCAAAAGTGCGACTGAATTCTATTAAATCATGAGCTAAAGAAGAGAGTAATTCTTGAGAAGCTCCTTCATTAGCCAGACTGGCTTTTAAACCGCTGTCAGAAAGACCGGCTAAAGAACTGGCTAAAATAGAGACGCGGTCAAAAACTAGTTCTTTATATAAAGTAGTAGGTACGCCGTTAGCTTCGAATTTAGCATCAAATTTAAAATAATTTTTGCTTTTATCTAAGTCAAAATGAACAGGAACTTCTCTTTTAATGACAATTGTTTTGGGATCAGAGTTTTTTTCTAAAGTCAGTTGTGCGGGGGCAAAAGAAATTAACGCTGCAGCTCGAGGAAGATATTTTTTGACAAAATTAGCCTCAGAGATTTTTTCAAAAGTTAGTTTAATATGGGCATGGTCGATGAAGGCGATGGTTTTGGGTTTGACGTTTAAAAGTTTAATATATGATTTAAGCCATTCTAGATTAGAGTCCTCTAGAGAATTAACCCGTTTTAAAATAGCCTTTCCAATGGTCTGAGCTTCCGTTTGAGAAATAGGGTTCTTAAGTGGTTTATAATAATAAAAAACGGTAGGTAGGATGTTATAGACGGTGAGTAGGATAACCGCTAAAATCACAAAAAATTGCCAACGCTTTTGCATACTTTTTCTCGCCTAATTAAATTTTCTTAAAACGATAGAATACTGAATGACTGAGGATTCTGTCTAGGGTTTTGAACAAATGGGGAGGTGATTTTAGTTTATTTGCCCTATTTAGTATCTTTCTATTATTTTTTTGAAGCTTAAAAGAGGCTAATTTATAGCTTAAGAAGATTAAATTTATCGTTTGAAAGTTTCAAAAACCCTTCTTTTATATGGGTTTTTTAGGTATTCTAACAAAAAATAAGTGAAGTTAAGTTTAATAATGTCGCAAGTTTTTTCTACAGAAGAGCTATCTTTAGTTGATTTGAAAAAAATGCCCAAGCACGTGGCTATCATTATGGATGGCAATCGTCGCTGGGCCCGTCAAAATGGTATCAGTAAATTTTCAGGACATAAAAAAGGCGCTGATAATTTAATTCGGATTGTATCTGCAGCGGCTAATCTAAATATTAAAATATTAACTGTGTATGCTTTTTCTACAGAGAATAGAGACCGTAGCGGAAAAGAAGTCTCTCATCTTTGGAAGCTCTTTGAAGAGTATCTGGCCAAGTATGAAAAAGAATTTTTAAAAAAAGAAATCCGTGTGCAGATCATCGGGGATATTTCTAAATGTCCGCTTTCTTTGCAAAAAAGAATGACCAGAGTTGTGAAAGCGACTTCTCAAGGTAAAAAAATAACTTTGGTTTTAGCGATTAATTATGGCGGCCGTAATGAAATTTTACGCTCTTTTAAAAAAATGCTTGGCGATTATGATAAAAAAGTATTTAACAAAGATGAAATATCGGAAGACATGATTGCCAGTTATTTAGATACTGCCGAGCTGAGCGACCCGGAACTTTTAATCCGTACTTCGGGAGAGCTGCGCTTAAGCAATTTTTTACTTTGGCAGCTTTCGTATAGTGAATTTTACATTGCCGAAACCTTTTGGCCTGACTTTTCACCAAAAGAGCTGCTGAAAGCTCTGGTCGGGTTTCAAAACAGGAACAGGCGCTTTGGAGGTTGTGAATGAATTTCAAAGATCTTTCTAAAAGACTGCTATCCGCTTTTATCAGCATTGCCGTCTTGTTTGTAGTGCTTTATTTTGCTAGAACGCCCTTTTTTCAAATCGTCATAACCTTGTTAATTTTAGGGTTATGTGGTTTTGCTCTTTTTGAGTTTGATGCTTTAATCAAGAAAAAGCTGTCCAGTAAAATTAAAAATGCTTTTTTAATTGTCAGCGGTCTGATTTTTACTTTTTCTTTTTATTTTTTATCCTTTTCGCCGCTCATACCTCTCTTGGTCTTCTTTGTTTTTTTTATCTCCTTGTTTGTCTTGCATTTTTCCAAGATCAAGGGAGCTATTGTCTCTCTTTCAGCCAATACTTTAGGTCTTTTATACATTGCCTTGCCTTTAGGCTTGGTTTTCCCCCTACTTTATTTTTCTATGGAAGATGGCAGAGTTTGGCTATTTTATCTCTTAGCAGTAACTAAAGGCTGCGATATCGGCGGATATTTTGGCGGAGTGCTATTTGGTAAAAAGAAATTGATTGCCCATCTCAGTCCTAAAAAAACTATTGCTGGTGCGCTTTCCGGAACTTTCTTAGCTATGTTTATCAGTTATGTTTTTTATGAGCTGGGACAAAGAGGTATTTTTGGCTCTTTTTCCTTAAACTTGCCGGAAGCTCTATTATTAGGTTTGGTTTTAGCTATTGGCGCTCAAATAGGGGATTTAGCTGAATCTCTTTTAAAAAGAGATGCTGGAGTTAAAGACAGCGGTCATCTACCAGGTTTTGGCGGTGTTTTAGATATGCTGGATTCTTTGCTTTTTAATTTACCGATCCTCTTTTTCTATTTAGAAGTTTTAAAATAATTTTAAGGAATTAAAATACAATGTTAATTGTGCTTGACGGCCCTGCGGGCGTAGGTAAATCCACTGTAGCTAAGAGATTAGCAGATAAATTGCTCTGTGATCATTTCGATACAGGCGCAATGTATCGTGCTGCAACCTTTTTTTTATTAGAAAATAAGTGTTCTTTTAACGATGAAATAGGCGTTAAAAATTTACTGAAAAAATTCAATTTTGAAATTTTTTCTAAAGATAACCAAAAAAGGTATATCGTCAACGGCCAGGATGTTTCTGAACAGATCCGCTCTCTAGAAGTTACAGCAGCAGTGTCTGCCGTCGCATCTAAAGGCTTTATCCGTCATGAACTAGTCAAAATACAAAGAAAATACGCTCAGCAAAAAAGAGAAGCTATTTTTGAAGGGCGCGATATGGGAACCGTTGTTTTTCCTAACGCCGATTTAAAATTTTATCTAACGGCCAAACCTGAAATTAGAGCGAAGAGAAGAGTAGACGAGCTTCACCAGAAAGGAGAAGAAGTCTCTTTTGAAAAGATTTTAGAAGGTATAAAAGCCAGAGATAAGGCTGACATGACCAGAGAAATTTCTCCACTTTGCCAGGCAAAAGATGCCATTGTCGTGGATACTTCTCATCTTTCCATAGATCAGGTGATCGACCGTCTTTATTCATACTATCAGAAAAAACTAAAACGAACTTTTCCTCGCTTTTTTAAAATGAAGCCCTTTTATGCGGTGGTGGTTTTTTTCTTTTGGTGTTGGTTAAAACTTTTTTATCGTCTCAAAACATACAACTCTCAAAACTTTATTAAAGGCCGGGCAATTATTGCTTCAAATCATATTTCTTATTTAGACCCTCCGGTTGTTTCCGTTTCTGCTTTGGAAGAAGTACATTTTTTAGCTAAATCGGAGCTTTTTAAAATTCCTATTTTTGGTTTTTTAATTCGCAAACTTAATTCCCATCCGGTTGCAAGTTCTGGCGGAGATGCCTCCACTTTTAAAAGGATTCTCTCTCTCTTAAAACAAGAACAGAAGATTGTTCTTTTTCCAGAAGGAGAAAGAACTTTAGATGGCAAACTGGGCCCTATTCTGCCAGGGGTTGGTTTCCTCGCTTATTTGGCAACCTCTCCCATTATACCTTGTTATATTCATGGAGCTTATCAGGTTTGGCCTCGGCAGAAAAAATTCCCCAAACCTTTTGGTAAAATCAAGCTAGCTTTCGGCAAGCCTATTTTTCCTGGAGAGTTCTCTCATTTAGAAAAAAAAGAAGCCATAGAACAAATCTCTAATCGTTTAGAAAGCGCTTTGAAAGAGTTGGAAGCGTTTTTGAAATAATTCAATCATCTCGAATTAAAAAACTGTCTTAAGAAGAAGTTGAAAAAAATGAGGGCAGTTGGCATAGCAGTATTTAATTCTTAATTTGACAAATTCCTAGGCAAAAAACTTTTTTTGGTATAGCTTTTCTCCTTTATTTAAACTTTTTTTTTAAAAAAGGAGAAAAAATGAGTGATTTTAAAGTTGCATCAGGAAGTTCACATACATCACCGGTGCCAGTTTCTGCGGAACCTTTGCAAGAGGAACCGGGTTGGTTCACTAGCATAGCTAGTTGGTTAACATGGGGCCAAGAAGCAACTGTTCCAGCTTTTCAGGCTACAGTAGGTGGGTCAGACAGTAATTCTGAGGGTTCGAGTTTTGAAGTTGTAAAGAGTGAGGAAGATGAAGATGGCGTAGTAGCATTAGAAGGATCACATGCAGAGTCTCCTCAAACGGTTCCCGAAAGTTTAAATGATAAAACTCAAAGCATAGTTGTTAACGTTTTACAACCTGTTTTAGTAGTTCCACAACAAAGACAAAAATTACAAGAGGCATTGGCTGTTTTGGAACTGAAAATATTAAAAACTAAACATCTGTTAACAGAAAAAACAAAAAGACATGCAACGCAAGTAGAAAGAAGAAATGAGCTACAAAAACAAATTAGGACAGCTAGCACAACGGAAAAAAATGCAACTAAACAAGCAGAAAGAAAACTCTTATGGGGTAGTATGTCTCTTTTAGCGGATCAAATGCAGAAATTACAAACACAGTTAAATCAAATGGAAACAGAGAAGATTAAAATAGAAAAAGACATAATATTTTTAGCATAATTAGCGTAACTCTAAAAACTTTTTTTAAATAGCTAAATTGGCAAAGAGTTTTCTAAAAAAAAATAGTAAAAAAAGAGATTTTTAGACATAATTTTAGTTAAATTCTTTTGTCGGAGGCGACATGGCAGATCTAATTAAGCACTTTACAGATAGCTCTTTTAAAACAGAAATCAGCAAAGGTGTAACTCTGGTAGATTTTTTTGCTGCTTGGTGCGGTCCTTGTCGCTCCCTTGCTCCTATTATAGAAGAAGTAGCTCAGCATTTTCAGAATAAAGCTGTGATTGCCAAGATCGATATTGATTCAGAGCAAAAAACAGCAGCTGAATATCAAGTCACTTCTGTACCTACTATGATTCTTTTTAAAGATGGTAAAGAAGTAGACCGTTTAATTGGCCTTAGAGATGCAGAAGGCGTGATTGAATTTGTTCAGAGCGCTCTTTAATAATATGTTATTGTTTTTTTTAGGATGATTCTCGGGAATCCTCGGTATTTCAATGCCGAGAGGCTGTTACGCTAAAGGCACAAGAAAGCCAACTATTTTAATGGTTGGATGAATTGTGCA
>CAZTYI010000040.1:0-11258 GCA_964618335.1 uncultured bacterium | reverse complement strand
GAAACTGCCGGATCGAGGGTTTCTTCAGTGGGCTCTTTAGGAAAAATCTGGTCAAATAGATTTTGAATGGCTTTAATGGCCTCGGCTTCTTTTGAAAAAGCTGACTGTCCAGATAAATCAACTCTGATTTTTAAATAATAGCAAGTGGCATTAGGTGTCAGAGTGATACACATTTTTTAAGAAATTTACCTTTTAGTTTTCATTTGAAAAACAGTTTAGCTGGATTGTCTATTTTTTACTGCTTTGAAAAAATAGTTTTTAAATAGAAAGATCTCTCTTTGAAAAAGAAACCTTTCTTTGAAAAAAAGGTTCAAAACTCTAATATAAAAACATGTTTTCATTAGATGATTTAAAAGAAGAATTTGAAAAAATCCAAAAGAAGCTGGGAGTTGAGTTTAAAGACCGCTCTTTGCTTTTTTTAGCTTTTGTCCATAGCTCTTACGTCAACGAAAATAAAAAGTTGGTTCAAGAGCATAACGAAAGGCTGGAGTTTTTAGGCGATGCAGTTTTAGAACTGCTGATCTCTGATTTTTTATATCGTAAATTTCCTAAATCCACTGAAGGTGATCTGACTTTAATACGCTCTTCATTAGTCGATGCGGCTGCTTGCATTTGTTTTATCCAAAAACTGGGTCTGGATCAATATATGCTGTTAGGTAAGGGAGAAAAACTCTCTGAAAGAGGACGAGAAACTATTTTGTCTGGTTTGTTTGAAGCTCTTATTGGCGCGATTTATTTAGACGGCGGATGGGAACAAGCTAAAACTTTTTTGTTTGACACTTTTGCTGATGACATTCAAAAAATCATTGAAAAACCGCAGGCCAATTTTAAAGCTGAATTACAAAGTTATACGCAAAAACACTTTAGTCAAACTCCTCATTATAAAATTTTGGAAGAGAGCGGGCCTGATCATAATAAACAGTTTGTGGTTGGAGCTTTTTTAGCAGAAAAAAAACTAGCTTTAGGAGAAGGGTCTAATAAAAAAGAAGCTGAACAAAAAGCAGCTCAAAATGCTTTACAAGCTTTAAAAGAAAAGCCTTAAAAAAGCGGAAAACTCTTAAGAATTTTTTATGGTTAAAGAAAAATCAAAATCTCTTTGGGAATGTGTAGAATGTGGCCATACCCAGCCTAAATGGTCGGGTTCCTGTACTGCTTGCAATAATTGGAATAGTTTTGTCGAACAAAGTTTTTATGAAGATAAAGAAGAACGTTTTCAAACCAAAAAAGAAAGATCAAAACCTTTACCTGTCAGTGAAATTTCGACGAGCGGGTTTGTACGTATAAAAACTGGTATTTCTGAATTTGACCGGCTAATGGGCGGTGGTGTAGTGCCAGGTTCTTTAAATTTAATCGGTGGCGAACCCGGTATCGGCAAATCTACTTTTCTTTTACAACTTTCCGAGGGATTAGCTCAGCAGGGTTTGAAAGTGCTTTATGTCTGTGGGGAAGAATCAGTTGACCAGACCGCTTTAAGAGCGAAAAGATTAACTATTAAAAGCGCTAATCTTTTTCTGTTTAGCGAAACTCTTTTTTCAAGTGTGAAGCAAGAAATTGATAACTTAAAACCCGATGTCATTATTGTTGATTCGATCCAGATTCTTTATAAGTCTTCACTGCCTTCAGCGCCGGGTTCAGTAGTTCAGGTTAGAGAGCTGGCAACAGAGTTCATGCTTTTAGCTAAAGGCTTTGGCATTACCACTTTTTTGATTGGCCATATGACCAAGAGCGGTGATCTAGCAGGACCTAGAGTGTTAGAGCATATCGTAGATACAGTCTTGGAATTTGAAGGGGATAGACAGCATGGTTTTAGATTATTACGCTCCATTAAAAACCGTTTTGGTTCGACAGATGATATTGCCTTATTTCAAATGAAAGAAAACGGACTTTGTCAAATAGCTAATCTCTCCGAAGCTTTTTTAAAAGAACGCAGAAAAAAGATGCCAGGTTCTGTGATTGTCGCTACAGTCGACGGCATCAGGTCGATGCTGATTGAAGTACAGGCTTTAGTGACTAAATCTCCCTTTCCCAATCCCTCTAGAAAATCTGCGGGACTTGATCAAAACCGATTAGCCTTACTCTTAGCAGTCTTAGAAAAAAAAGTAGGCTATCGTTTATATAACTGCGATGTCTTTGTTTCTCTGGCCGGAGGGATGAGGATTGTAGAGCCGGCTTTGGACTTAGGAATTCTTTTAGCGATTGCTTCTTCTTTTTCTAACCGTCCGATCGAAGCGCAAGCAGTAGCTTTAGGCGAAGTTGGATTAGGCGGAGAAGTGCGTTCTGTTTACCGTATTGAAAGCAGGCTGAATGAAGCCATTAATATGGGTTTTACCAGGATAATTTTGCCGAAAAGAAATCTAAAAGATTTAGCGGATAGTTATAAAGAAAAACTGCAGTTGGTTGGTATAGAGACAGTGGAAGAAGCGATCTCTGAGCTGATTTAGTTTTTTTGAAATATTAAAAAATATTAAGCCTCTTTAGGCTTATAAGTTACAACGAGGTATCAAAAATGGCTGAAAAAACTTCTTATACACTACCTGAACTAGGGTATGATTTTAAAGCTTTGGAACCAGTCTTTTCAGCAGAAGCTTTAGAGATTCATTATTCTAAACATCATCGTGCTTACGTTGATAAATTAAATGAAGCCTTAGATAAATACCACGCTGCTGAAATGAAAAAAGATATTCAGGACATGATTCCAATTCAAAAAGCGATTGAATTTAACGGCGGTGGACATATCAACCACAGCTTTTTTTGGAAAAACCTATCGCCTAAAGGCAAGAGAAAACCCGAAGGAGCTCTTTTAGAAGGGCTGAAAAAAGAGTTTGGTTCTTTTGAAGAGTTTCAAACTAAGTTTAATGCAGAGGCTTTGGCAGTTAAAGGTTCAGGCTGGGCTTGGCTAGCTTATGATAAAACTGTGAGAGATCTGCATATAATAGTGACTTCCAATCATGGAACGGTCCGTTCTTTGGGCTTAGTTCCGCTGATGGTGGTAGATGTCTGGGAGCATGCTTATTATCTACAGTACAAAAATGAAAGAGCTCGTTATTTAAAAGAAATCTGGAATGTTTTGGATTTTGATGAGATAGAAAAGCGTTATGCTAAGGTGCTTTAAAGAAAACAATATTATATTCAAAACTGGTAGCCTTCTAAGGCTAAAGCTGTAGACTTTCTCTTATCCTTTACTGTAAAGTAAATTTTTTAATTGTAGTCTTTTATTCTTAGTGCTTTCGGTTTCAACTATTGTTTTAATCGCTCTTTTTAGGTAAAATAGATGCAATTAAAATAAGTGATTATTATGGGACTTTTTTCAAGAAGTAAACCAAAGATTAAAGTAGAAACCACTAAAAAAGATGGTTTTAGCGGCTGGGTTAAATGCTCTGGCTGTGGAGAAATGGTGCATGCTAAAGAACTGCAGAATAATTTAAACTGCTGCCCAAAATGCAATTACCATTATCAATTTTCTATTGAAGCTCGTTTAAAACTACTTTGTGATGAAGACAGTTTTGAAGAGAAATTTGCTCATTTAAAACCAACGGATCCACTAAATTTTGTGGACAGCGAAACCTATCTTAAAAGGCTTGAAAAGGCTTACGAAAAGAGCTCTAGTTCTGAAGCGATTGTGACCGGAGAAGCTAAAATCGAAGGCAAAAAAGCAGCCTTGGGAGTCATGGACTTTAGCTTTATGGGTGGCTCAATGGGTTCTGTGGTAGGTGAAAAAATTACTCTTCTGATTGAATTGGCAATAGCTAAAAATCTACCCCTAGTCATTGTAACTGCTTCCGGCGGAGCCAGAATGCAGGAATCAATTTTATCTTTAATGCAAATGGCCAAGACTTCTGCGGCTTTAACCAAACTTAGTGAAAAAGGACTTCCCTATATTGCTGTTTTAACTAATCCGACTACCGGCGGTGTGACCGCTTCTTTTGCTTCACTCGGCGATATTATTCTGGCTGAACCAAATGCTTTAATTGCTTTTGCTGGACCTCGTGTGGTTGAACAGACAATTGGAGAAAAATTACCGGAAGGAGCTCAGAAATCAGAATTTTTACTAGAAAAAGGTATGATCGATGCCATTGTAAAAAGAGCTGAATTAAAAGAGAAAATTGCTTATTTTATTTCTTTTTTGATGAATTCTAAACACAAAAAAGAGAAACTCTCAGATAAATTGAAAGAGTTACTTGAGGTAGGAGATGCCAGATAAGAAGAGGGATGTCGGGGTTGTCTGTGAAAAAGATGAACTAATTCCTCTTTATGCAACTGAAAAAGCAGCTGGCGCTGATTTAAGAGCTGATCTAGAAGAAGCTGTCATTCTATTTCCCGGAGAGTCGATTCTTATCCCTACAGGCCTTATTTTAGAATTACCAGCAGGTTATGAAGCGCAGATCAGACCTAGATCAGGATTAGCCTTAAAACATCAAATTACCGTCTTAAATACCCCAGGAACTATTGATGCTGACTATCGCGGACAAGTAGGCGTGATTTTAATTAACCACAGCAAAAAACCTTTTACGATTGAGCCATTAATGAAAATTGCTCAGCTGGTCTTAGCGCCGGTTTATCAAGCTAATTTTCAAGTGAAAAAAGAGCTTTCAGCTACTCAGCGCGGTAGCGGTGGATTTGGGCATACAGGTTTATAGTTTTATAACAGTTAGATTTGCAATATTCTTTTTAAGAAGTAATTTTTTAGAGAATGAAAGCAAAGATTAAAACAAATGAAAGCAAAGATTAAAATAGCAGATTATTTAGCTTTAAAAAACATTCTTTTTTTAGATGTTGCAACCCGCGAAGATGCTATTTCCAAATTGGTTTCTAACTTAGAGATCAAGGCCAAGATTGATAAAAAGGTTTTTTATAAAGCGGTGATTACTAGAGAAAATATTGTTTCTACCGGCGTTGGCATGGGAGTCGCTATTCCGCATGCTAAAATGGAAGATATTCCTGATTTTTTTATTTCTATAGGTATTCAAAAACAAGAAGGGCTGAGCTGGGATGCGATTGATAAGTCTTTAGTACATCTGGTCTTTTTGATTGGTGGTCCGCATGAAAGGAAAGAAGAATATTTGCAGATTTTGTCTCATCTGACAGCTATTATTAAAAATGAGCTGGTCCGCAAAAAAATCATGAAGAGCAATTCTCAAGCAGAAATTTTAGAATTGCTGAAACACTGTTAATATTTCTGAAATAGAGCTAACATTGAATCTTCTTTTTATATTTTGCATTTTAAAAAATTTAAAAATTAGAGTTTTATTTTAAAAAATCTTTATTTGCGAACGTCATAAAATCTGATTTCAGCACCATTGCCGCCTTGCATAGCGTTGACTGGACAGGTGCCGGCTACGAGAGTATTTTTATCAAGACCGAGCATTGAAGTTACTTGCCCTACATGATCTGCGATAGTATGCACGCTTTGTTCAGGTTGTCTTAAATCCCAGAATTTAATAGTGCGATCTTCACCTCCACTAGCTAAGATATGCTCTTGTACGCTTTCAACAGTCCAGACTTTTTGTTTGTGTTCTTTCCATTCTCGAACAATAGCTTTTTGCTCTAAATCTAACACTTTGACTGATCCGTCAAAAGAAGTTAAACCGAAATGATTTTCAGAGCCTTGTAAAGAGGTCAGAGCCGAAATAAAAGGCCTTTGCCATTTTGTTCTGCCTTTTACTGTGACAGGCACTTTTACTGCTTCAGGAACTATAGTTTCACTATATTGCCATTGAGAATTAATTTTGCTCCAAAGATCAATCTTGCTTCCGACTACAGCTAAAATTCTATCATCTGAAAGAGGGTGAAGACAATAGACCCAATCATTTCTATGTACTGTAGTTGAAGATGAGGTTCTACCTTCGATTAAATTGTATTCATCAAATATGGTTGGAAAACCTACAAAAACGCTAGGCCTTTGTGGGTTCAGGCCGTGAGCTAGACAATTAATTCGTCTGGCATTAAATTCATTGCTGACATGTTCTTGCCGAGGTAGTTTTAGCTTTAGTTCTCTGATATATTCTCCATTAGTTTTCCAAAGCAGCATTCGGCCGCTTCTTTCTCCGCTGACCCAATATTCATCATTAATGACTTCAATGGCTGTAATCCAATTTCTTTCGGTGCGATTGGTAGGTTCTACTTCTAAGATAGTTTGTAAAAGTTCTCCGTTTCTGCTCCATCTGTAGATAGAATTGTCTTTAGAGCCGCTAATAAAGGTTCCGTCAGAAAGTCTATTTAGAGTATGGATATCATCAAAATGAGCATCATGAATGATGTGTATAAGCTCAGGAGCATGTTCTGAGCCGACAGTGAGTTGTCTTTCTTGCAGAAGATGATCAAGTCTTTGTGTTAAAGCATTAACGCCTTTGGATTGTTCTGTAATTCTAGCAGGGCAGGATAATAGATATTCTGTTACGCCTGGAGTATAGCGGCCTGGCCATTCATGTTTAATTTCAAAACCTTTTTTTCTGAAAAATAATAAAGATTCTTGTTTGGTTTCGCTGACAGTGACATGTATGCCTTGGTAAGGAAGCTCTAATTTAGCGACTTCTGCTTTTAGTTTGTCGATTAAAGCGGAACCAAGTCCTCGGCCTGAATTTTGAATGGACTGATCAATAAATAAAGATTTAAGTTCAACGCTAGCTCTTACTTGATATTCTGCGAATTCATCGCTCAGTTCAGTTTTAAAAACCAAGACTCCAACAGGAGTTTCTTTTTCATATAATAAAAAACAGGTACGGTCCCGCCCTTCTTGAATCTGACGAAGGGCTTTTTCTTGAGAGCCATATAAAGGTGTTAAAATTCGATTAAAAATCTCAGTCAGGATATTTAGTTTTTCTAAGTCGGTTCCTCCAACATGATAAAAGACTCGTTGCGGGGAAACTTCAGTAAAGTAGCTAGCTTTTCCAGTTGCTCTTTCTCTTGTGTATCTTATTTCTTGTATGGCTGCAGACATATTTTTTATCTTTTAAATTGAGTTGAGAATTAAAAATTTATAAAAGTTTAGACAATATAGAGAAAAAAAACAATGTTTTAGTGTAGGATTTAAAGTTGCAATTTTATCTATTAAAAATAATGAATTTTCTTTATTCTTTCTTTTTATTTATAATTTTACCTTTAAAAATGCGAAAAAATGAGTATTAATCCTTTAACAAGAAATTTTGGAAAATTAGAAATATCAGATCCAATGCCTCTACGATTGGTTGAAGATGCCCATGCAGATGATATTCACGGATTGATTAGAGAGGAGAATTCTATTATCAGTGGATCTAAAGATGGAGAAATTAAAAGATGGACTTTGGAAGGCGATCCAATCAGCGATATTTTTGTACCGCCAAGAGGACAAAGGGGATATAGATATTGGATCACTGCTCTTTGTCAGGATATGTTTGAAGAAAGAGTTTGGGCGGCTGGTTTTCGCGATGGAACAGTCCAGCTTTATTTTCATGATGAGCTTAAAGAAGAGCATTCTTATGAAAAGATTGTTTCCTTGCCTTCTCATGTTTCAAAACCAAGAAATCAAGCTCGCATTAATTGCATAACCAGTTGCAGCGACGGTTCTTTTTTATTGGGTTTACCGACGCTTTTTTGTCAGTGGAATAGAAATGATTCATCATCATCATCATTTGTTCCTACTCAAGTGCATAGTAATGACTGGGTCTATTGTATTAATCCCTTAGCAAAAAGAAAACTAGCTATAGTTACCGGCGCTAATTTATCTTTATGGGAAAGGCCGAGACAAGGGGTTTGGAAAAAGAGCCAAGATCTGATTGTGGAAGAAGGGGGCTTTGCTAGAACGAAAAACCAAAGACCTCATATTTCATCTTTAGCTACTGTATTTGATTTTCCTCTAAAGTTAGCTGCTGCTTCTTTTGATGGTAGTTTGAAAATTGTTGATCCTTTTCGAAACAAAATTATTTATACTTATCGAGAACATAGGGGACGTGCTTGGTCAGTAGTGGTTTTAGAACCATCGCTGTTAGCTACCGGCGCGGATGATCATACGATTAAGCTTTGGGATTTGAGACAGCCAAAAAGCGCTGCTACTTTGCCGAATCATATAGGCAGGGTTTCTTCTTTGCTGGTCCTTGATCAAGATCATTTAGTAGCGGGCTCTTGTCCTGATGATTTGTGGTCGACGGCAGAAAGAGCACAACTAATCTTTTGGGATTTAAAAAAAATATAAAAAGAAATACTTTATATAATTTAGGCTATTTAAATTTAAAATAAGGAAATTTTATGAGTCAGCCGAGTTCTTTTGATACTTATCAACCATCATTTAAACGCTATGATGATCGTTACGATTATACTGCGGGCTCTTCTGCAGAAAGAAGAGATATTGTTAGAAGAGATGATGACAGGAGATTTTCTCAAGGAGAAGGAGTTAGATCTAATCCAGAACACCGGTCTAGCCAGATAGCGCACAGTGTTTTAGAACCAAGAGAGGATAGAAAAAGAGCTAGAGAAGAAGATCGTTCTTTTGAAACAAGAAGATTTGATGATGAACAAAAGCGTCCCGCAAAATTTGAAAGAAAATTTGATGAGAAAACACAAAAAGATACAAAAGTTCCGGCTCAATTTAAAAGAAGTCTTTATCCTGCCTCAAGCATATCTAGACCTTCTTCTTTTTCTATAGGCAGAAATTATGGAAGAGATAGAAAAAGAGGTGATAGAAGAAGAGATGACAGAGGGAGAGGTTCTTCTTCCCAGCGTTTTTCAACTCATCGTGGATGGTTTTCTAACAGAGGACAAGGTTCAACAATTACCACGATACCAATTAAAGGACCATACTTTGAGATGATTCAAAGCGGCAAAAAAACTATTGAAGGTAGAATTAATAAAAGTTTTTTTCAGTATTTAAAAACAGGACAGGAAGTGGTGTTTTTTACTACCCAAAGAGGTCGTAAACTGGAAGTTACCTGTCAAATTAAAGATATTAGATATTACCCTGATTTTCGCTCTATGCTGCAAGGAGAAGAAGATAGAGAAACAGGCGGTTGCCAAAAGGTTCTTCCAGGGACTCAAAGTATAGAAGAGGGGGCTTGTCTATATGAAAGTATCCCTGGATATATGGAGCAGCTCAGGACTTACCGTTTTCCAGATCCTAATAAAAAAGTAATGGCTATTGAGATAGAATTAAAGCGTTAATTTTTCAGAAAAAAAGCCTTTCTCTTTTTTCCCTTTTGGTCTAATTTTAGGTTTAAAATATTTTTTGAGAAGGGAGCTTTTTCATGGACTTAAAAATTAAAGATGTAGCTGAACTTTTAAATGTTTCTGAAACTACTATTCGCAGATGGTTGGGAGATTCTAAAATTCCTGCTTATAAACTTAATGGACAATATCGTTTTAGCCGAATTGAAATTGAAAACTGGATGATGAGTCAAAAACTGCAAGTCAGAGAAAGTCTGATTGGTTCCAAGGAAATGGTTTCTTTAAAAGATGAAAAAACTAAAACCTTGATTGCTAACCAAATTGGCTCTCAGGCTTTTTCTCTTTTTCGAGCTGTTTATAAAGGCGGAGTAATTAATAACGTTGAGGGCAACAGTAAAAAAGAAGTTATTTTTGAAGCAGTTAAAATCATCGCTTCTAATTTAGGGTTGGATGCAGAGGTTATTTCTGAATTGCTGATGGACCGTGAAACTCTAATGCCTACAGCTTTAAACCATGGTATAGCTGTACCTCATACTAGAGATTTTTTATTGCAAAAACCTTTTGATGTCGTCAGCGTAGTTTATCTAGATAAGCCCATTGAATATGGAGCACTAGATGGTCAGCCTGTACATACTCTCTTTTTCCTGTTTGCTAACCAAGACAAAACCCATTTGCATTTATTAGCAAAATTAGCGCATTTGACCAGATCTAACGAAGCCCTTTCTTTTTTACAAAGAAGACCAAGTAAAAAAGATCTGCTTTCCTATTTAAAAGAATGGGAAGTTAAAGTCAGGACGCCTTTAGAAGAAAGAGTGTAAAAAAAACCAGTCTTATAGAAAATAAGCAGAAAAGAAAGATAAAGAGCTTAAAAGATCAGCTGCTCTGCTTTACTTTTCTTTAGCTCCAGTCTCTACTAGTTTGCTCTCATCGCTGCTTTTAACATCTTTTTCAGAAAAGATCATTTTTCCATCTTTTACAGAGATTAGATAATTTTTCTTAACGTTAGGATTAAGCAGCAGTTTTTCGGCTAAAGGATCTTCAACATGATGCTCGAGAGCGCGTTTCAGAGGACGGGCACCCATTTCCGGTTCATAGCCTTTATCAACGATGAAGTCTTTGGCATTCTCATCTAAAACTAAGTTGATTTTCTTATGCTCAAGACGTTTTTTAAGTTTGTTAAATTCTAAATCGACAATCTGTTTTAATGAAGCTTTGTCGAGTGTTTTAAAAATAACACAGTTATCTAAACGGTTGATAAATTCGGGTTTGAAATGCTTTTTGACAGCTCCTTCGATTTTTTCGCGCATAGTTTTATAATCCAAAGCGCCATCAGGAACATTAAAGCCGACTTCTGAAGATTTACGGATTAAATCAGCTCCCAGATTAGAAGTCATAATGACAATGGTGTTACGGAAATTAACCTTGCGTCCTAAAGAATCTGTCAGACGTCCTTCTTCCAGAATCTGTAGCAGTAAATTCATGACGTCAGGATGCGCTTTTTCCACTTCATCGAATAGAATAACGCAATAAGGTCTTTTTCTGACTTGTTCGGTTAGTTGTCCGCCTTCATCGTGGCCGACATATCCTGGAGGCGAGCCAGTCATCCGAGAGATAGCGAATTTTTCCATGTATTCAGACATGTCTACTTGAATAAGGGCATCTTCTCCGCCAAATAAATGTACTGCTAAGAGTTTTGCTAAATGAGTTTTTCCGACGCCGGTAGGGCCTAAGAAGATAAATGAGCCAATTGGACGGTTAGGATCTTTGATATCTGCTCTGGATCTGCGGATAGCTTTGCACACAGTAGAAAGAGCATCGGGTTGTCCGATAATCAGATGTTCGAGAGATTTTTCCATATGTAAGACTTTTTCAGTCTCAGCTTCTGTTAAGCGTGTCATCGGTATGCCGGTTTGCTTGGCTACGATTTTGGCGATGTCTTCTTCATCGACGACAGCTTTATTTTCGTCTTTGGATTGTTCCCATTCAGTTTTCATTTTCTGTAATTGAGCTCTGAGGGTTTTTTCTGAATCTCTGAGTTTAGCTGCTTTTTCATATTCCTGATGGCCGATAGCATCTTCTTTAGCATTTTTTACTTTTTCTATTTCTTCTTCATATTTAGAAATCTC
>CAZTYI010000039.1:0-11927 GCA_964618335.1 uncultured bacterium | reverse complement strand
ATTATAGATGGTATTATAATTAATTTAAAGAAATTGTATTATTTGTAATAAAAAATATACTTTTATTATTATTAAATTATTTACTTTACACAGAGGATTTTGAGAGCTTAAAAAAAACAAAGCAGAGATAGAAAAAGTAGCGGCAGTCGGATTCGAACCAACGACATGTGGATTGTAATTTTGAAAAAGACTTAGTTTTAATCAGACAAATTATTGATCAATCTCAAATAATCTAGCTGACATTCTTTAACCATACGAGCGATAAATTCAATAAAGTCTTTATCATCTACATGTGCTTTTTCCAAATCTGCAATATATTCACTTCTGACAGCTGGTGGAATAGTCACAATATTATAGCCTTCCTGCAAAAGAACCAGATTCATTAAAAGCCTGGCTACCCTGCCATTTCCATCTATAAAAGGATGAATAAAAACAAATTCTTTGTGAGTTAGAGCTGCTACTTCAACTGGATGTTTAACGGATCTCATTTGATTGCTTTGAGAAATAAATTTATGCATCAAATCTAGAATATCCTTAGGAGAAGGCAGCGGATATTGCGAACCAGTAATCAATGCTGGTACACTGCGGTACTTGCCTGCATTTTTTTTATCAATACGGGCATAAAAAAGCTGATGCAACTTTTTAACTTCTTCTTCAGAAATAGATTTGTTTTTAGCAAACTTATATAGCAAATCATAAGCTTCAGCATGCCCCAAAGCTTCAAAATGATCTTTAAGGGGCTTTCCACCAATTGTCAGACCATCTTCTAAAACAACTTTAGTTTCGCTGATTGTGAGAGAATTTCCTTCCAAGGCATTGCTAGTATACGTTAAGCCAATCTTATAATACTCTTTTAGTTGGTTTAAAATGTCTTTTTTAAAAGGCTTATGAGCATTAATTTTTTCTTGCAACTGGTCTATTTCATTAAACACATTCGACATCGCTATCTCCTTTAAAGACGCCAAAATGGCTGGCTTTTAGATTAATAACAAGTTTAGCAAAAACCTTCAAAAGAGACACATAATTTAATTTTTGATGTTGAAATCGTTAGAAAAAGTAGCGGCAGTCGGATTCGAACCAACGACACGTGGATTATGATTCCGATGAAAGCTATAATGAACAAGTAACGACAATAGTTAACTAATAGGTAATTATTGGTTTATGAAGAACGATTGATTGAGGTTAATTGTCTATTTCTGTGGTTTTTTGCTGTCAATTCCCCCATAATTCCCCCAAGCTTTTTACTCTTTAAAAGTAAAAAAATGAAAAAAATGTTTTATTTTTTTGGATTTTCATTCAAGATACTATCTAATTTTTTGAAAGGAGGTCTTTATGTTTAAATTAAATAATGATTTTATGAAAAACCAGTTGAAATTTAGTTGGTTTTTTATTTTTACATTCTTAATTTGCACAACCTGTTCTTCGCAAATATTAGCTGAGAATGATAACTCTTTAAAAAACCATAGAATGATTCGTTTATTGACGGACTCAAGTACAACAGATTTGGGCTTATATAAAGATCAAATTCAGCAAATGCTTTTACAAAATGACAAGAAAGGCTTAGAAGAAATAGCTGATTCTATGGAAGACTGCTTAGAAAAAAACAACATCAAAAAACTGATCGTTAGAATACATTTAGAAGAAGAAGATTTAACTGATGCAGAAAAAACAACCAATACTATAAAAGATCCACAAACAAAAACAGAATGTTTACTTTTTATATCTAGAAAATACAGACAGATTAAAAAATCAAAGTCAGTACTTTTTCAATCTGCTTCCTCTGAAGCTTTGGAATTCTTAAAAAAAGCAGAAAATACAGCTAAAACTATCAAAGTGGGAAATTTTTGGAGTAGCACTCATGATTTTTGGCCTCGAGATATGCAATTTATACATCTCACTGAAGAATACATTAAAAATGGTAAATTAGAAGAAGCCGAAAGAATAGCTAATAAAATAAAAAATACAGATTCTAAAGGAGCTCGTTTAAGTGAAATAGTACGAAAACATATACACATGGGCGATCTTAATAAAGCAGAAAAAATAGCTAAAGCAATTGAAGATTATGTTTATCAGGCTGACACTTTAAAAGACATTATAGCAGCATATATCAAAGTACAAAAATTATCTGATGCGAAAAGAATAGCTGCTTTTATCGAAGATGAATGGGAAAAGATAAATGCTTTTGGGGATATTGCCCAAGAGTATCTGAAATGCCAACAAGTAGACCAGTCCCAGGACATTTTATATAAAATAGAAAAAATAGCTGATAGAATTAAAAAACCTTATGACAAAGTCCGTATTTTAATATCTGATGTCATAGATTTGTATTTAGATAAATTGTCCGGCATTTTATCTAAAAATGAAAACTTAAAAAGAGTTAGAAAATTTTTAAGCCAAATTGACAAATTGACTGCTTCTATTGAAGACCCAGATGACAGAATTTATTTTTTAGCACAAATCGCCAAAAGATACATACAAATCCATGATCTGAATAAAGCTGAAGAACTTTTACAGAAGGCTGAAAATATAGCTTATGCAAATGAAGATGCTTATGGGAAAATGGATAATTTAATCCAAATCGCCAATAAATATACACGTTTGCAAAAATTAGACCATTCTGAATGTTTGTTAAAAGATGCTGAGAAGCTAAATGTTAAGATTGAAGATTCTTTTGATAGGAATTTCATCCTACCAAGTCTTGTGAAAGGCTATGTCAAAACTGGTAATTTTTTAGCAGCTGAAAGAGTAATTTTTCTTATCGACAATCCTTTAACTAAAGTTAAAAACCTGATACTAATTGGCAACAAAATTCCTGATAAAATTAAAGAAAATCTTGTCAAATCTCAAGAAATAGCCAGTGATATAAAAGATCTTAGAGAACAAGTTGAAGCTTTAGTTTTAATTGCACGTGAGTATCTGAAAATTCAAGATTTAAATCTGACGCAAAGTTGTTTATCCAAAGCATGGGATGTTTTGAAAGACGTTCAAGATGAAAAACATGCTTATAAAAAAGCCCAAAGTGTAGTAGCAATAGCAAAAGTGTATATCGAAATGGGCAAGTTTGATCCGGTTACAGATCTTTTAATTGAGGCCGAACAGAATGCCTGGCTGATTGATAGCACCTCTAATGGTAAAATTCTCTATAATATTGTTAAGGGATATTTAAAAATACAAAATATACAGGAAGCAGAAAGAATTGCCTCAATGATTGAATATGATCTTTACCAGACTTTGTCTTCAAAACGCATTATTGAAGAGTATTTAAAAACACAGGATTTCGAAGCAGCTTGTAAGTGTACAGCCTTAATAGATGATCCGTACGAGCAAACCGCTGCATACTTAGATATACATAACAAATCATGGGAAATTTTTATGCAGCATTCAAAAAAATTCGACGATCTTTTACATAAAGTGTTTCCAAAAACACAATAGACTTGAAATGAGTTTTGCAAAAAGTTTTGCTTTTAAAATTTAGTTTTCTTGTTTTTTTTAATAAATATTTTAATTAGATTATTGGATAAAATAGTATTCGGTGCACTCAAACGGGCGACTCGCGTACTCAAACAATCTCTGTTTGATAAAATTCTCATTCAAAACACACCTATAACCTGTTGAGTTGATCCGTTGCATCTTTAAACTTTTTTATCACATTATATAGTGAAGCTTGTTTGATTAAAAAGAACGTATTAACTCCTATTAATAAACAGCAAGTAATTTTAAAAACTATACTCGTGGTTAAAAACACACCAACGGATAAAATAATGTCTAAGGCTATGTGAGTATAAAGGGTGTTGCGAGCATGTTTGAAATCTTTATCAGCTCGCAACGTCTCTTGCCTTATTAAAGACGGATCCAAAAAATTTGATATTGCCATAAAGCCTCCTACGAAATAAATCAAAAACATTAAAAAACGTTAAAGATTTTATGAAAAGAAATGTATTAAAACAATGAAAAATTCTGTGAAAAACCAATTAAGAAATAGCGCTAGGCATATTAGAAAAAGAGGTACGTAGATTATAACTCCGACAAAAACTATAAATCACAGATAGTAACAATAGCTAACTAACAAAAAATTATCGAACTATGCTAAAAGTCTGCTTGAGGCTAACTGTGTATTTTTGTGACCTTTTGTTATTAATTCCCCCACAGCTCCCCCATGAGAAATTCTAAAAGTCTTTTTAAAGAACTGTTAAATACTTAAGTTATTGATAATAAATAGAATAAAATAGCGGCAGTCGGACTCGAACCAACGACACGTGGATTATGATTCCACTGCTCTAACCAACTGAGCTATGCCGCCATGATAAACCTGCCAAAGAAAAATGGCGGGGGTAGGATTCGAACCTACGGCCTTTGGGTTATGAGCCCAACGAGCTAACCACTGCTCCACCCCGCGATAATTTTGACTCCTAATCATAACTAGCTGAGGATTTTACTACAAAAGATTTTTTATAAGATCAAAACAAAACTGCTTCTCATTTTGTAATTTCAAAGAAAACTTTTCACATCTTTGTTGTAGAAAAATTTGCTTTTGAGCATTTCCTAATAGATTTTCTATCTTTATTTTTAAGTCTTTCAGCTCTACTTGAAAGCCTAGCTCTTCTTGTAAAACTAAATTTTTCAAATCTACTTGCCCCTGCATATGAGGCCCAAACATGACCGGCACTTTAAAAAAGATCGGCTCCAAGACATTATGCCCGCCGATTTTTGAAATAAAACTGCCAGCAACCACTGCTAGATCAGAAAGTGCAAAAGCCTGGTTTAAAAAGCCCATAGTATCGATTAAAATAATTCGGGTATCTCTAGGATTAGAAAGCTTTGAAAAATCTAGCCCCATTTTCTTAAGCAGCCCTTCTACTTCTAAAAATCGCTCTGGATGACGGGGAGCTAATAAGATCTTTAAGCTATTTTGTTTGTTTTCTTTCAAAAAGGGTAGGAGCTCTTCTAAAAGCAGTCTTTCTTCCGGTGCATGGGTAGAAGCGATAGTAACTACCTTTTCCCCTGCTTTTATCTGCAACTTATCCCTTAACACATCCAGCTCTTCTGAAGAAAAAGATTTAGGCTGGTTAAACAGTTTTAAATTGGAACTTATTTTGATCTCTGTTTTTATACTTTCGGTTTTTAATTCATTTTTTAATAAATTAAAAAAACGCTCTTGATAAAGCTCATTTTGAGTAGCTATCAAATCAAACAAAGTAAAGAGCCGGTTAGAAAAAAAACTTAAAAATTTAAACCGCTTAAAAGACCGATCAGAAAGTTTTGCGCTAATGACCGCTGTTTTGCTACCAGCCTGTTTCATAAACTTCAGAAAATGATACCAAAAGTCAGTCTCAATAAAAACTACTAGATCTGGCTGAATTCTTTGAGCAAGCCGTTTCATTAAAAATGAAAAATCAAAAGGCAGAAATAGGATTTCATCAGCCTGGCTTTTCTTTGCTTCATTAAAACCAGTCTCAGTAGTACAGGAACAAATAACAAAAAGATCTTTTTTATCTTGATCTCTATCTTTTTTAAGCTCTTCGATTAAAGGCAAAGCAGCTTTCGTCTCCCCTAACGAAACACTGTGAATCCAAACACTTTTCTTATCTTTTGGGATCTTAAAAGTAGGCAGTTGGAATTTTTTTAAAATATTTCTATTTTTTTTGGGATTTAAGAGCAGGCTTGGCAGTTTCAAGATCAGATAAAAACCAAGCAAGAGATCATAAAAAAAAGAAAACATGGTTATATCTTTAGCGTTATGGTTTTTCTAGTCAAATAACCAGGTTAATTAATTTATCCGGCACAAAAATCGTCTTGCGAATTTTTCCAGTTAAATATTTGCCAATGTTAGGATGCGCTTTAGCCAGTTCTAAAATCTCAGCTTCTGATTTGTCTTTAGGTAACTCAAGTCTACCCCTTAGCTTGCCATTAATCTGAATCACATAAGTAGTCATCTCTTCTAGTAAATACTCGGGATTAACTTTAGGCAAAGGCGCGAACATAACTGATTCTTTATGCCCAAAATGGTGCCAAAGCTCTTCAGTTATGTGCGGAGCAAAAGGATGGAGCATCTGAATAGCCATCTCTAAGACCTCTTGAGGATAATGATGGAGTTTGGAAAAAGCGTTGATAAATTCCATCATATGGGCAATAGCTGTATTAAACTGCATGTTTTCGATATCTTCAGTAACTTCTTTGACTAGTTTATGGCCTAGTTTAAAAGCGGTTAATGAGTTTTCAGAAGTAACTTTTTCAGAATGGCACAAATCAAAAAAGCGGTTTAAAAAACGGCTGCAGCCTAAAGCAGCTTCGCTATTCCAAATCTTTTCCTTATCAAAAGGACCCATAAACATTTCGTAAAGCCGTAAACTATCAGCTCCAAACTCCTCGATCATATCATCGGGAGTCGCTCCATTCAGTTTGGACTTGCTCATTTTTTCAATTTGAAACTCAACTTCCTGATCGCCTTTTTTAGTAAAATACTTACCATTGTTTTCATAGACTTTATCCCTAGGAAGATAATTAGCTCCAGGAATCTTGTAAGAAGGAGAGGTAACTAACCCCTGATAGCGATAAGTCTTAAAGGGCTCATTAGTATGCACTAGACCGAGATCGTAAAGTACTTTATGCCAAAAACGGGCATATAGCAAATGTAAGACAGCATGTTCGGTACCGCCGACATAAAGATCTACCGGCATCCAATAGTTTTCAGCTTTTTTGCTCCAGGCTTCTAGGTCGTTCTGAGGATCGACAAAACGTAGATAATACCAGCAGGAACCTGCCCATTGAGGCATAGTATTGGTTTCTCTTTGGGCCGGCTTAGAAGTTTTAGAATCAGTAATCTTAACCCAGTCAGAGACTTTAGCAAGCGGACTTTCGCCGGCTCCAGCTGGCTTGTAGTCTTCTAACTCAGGAGGAGTTAAAGGTAGTTCGTCTAAACCTAATGCTCTTTTAGAGCCATCTTCAAAATGTAAAATAGGGATCGGTTCGCCCCAATATCTTTGTCTGGAAAAAAGCCAGTCTCTGAGCTTGTAAGAAATGGCTTTTTCGCCCTGTTTATTTTCTTGCAGCCAAAGAATCATCTTTTTTTTAGCTTCATCAACAGAGAGGCCATTTAAAGACAGATTGTGTTTTTTATTTTGAGAATTAATAGCTTTGCCTTCACCTACATAACAAAGCTCGCCTTTTAATATTTTAGCTTTGATTTCTTCTTTAGATAATTTTTCTAACTTTTCTTCTTTTTCCTGTTGTTTTTGTTTGATGGCTTTTGGATCGATCTGGTCTAGTTCTGGATCGTAAACACAAATAATCGGTAATTCAAACTTTTGGGCAAATTCAAAATCTCTTTCATCATGAGCAGGAACGCACATGATAGCGCCGGTTCCATAATTCATCAGCACATAATCAGAAATCCAAACGGGGATTTCTTGGTGATTAACCGGATTGATAGCATAAGCCCCAGTGAAAACACCGGTTTTGTCTTTAGCTAATTCAGTTCTTTCCAGATCACTTTTAGAAGCGGTTAGCTGGCGGTAGTTTTCCACAGCTGCTTTTTGTTTTTTAACCGTAATCTTATCTACTAACGGATGTTCTGGAGAAAGCACCATGTAAGTCGCTCCGAAAAGAGTATCTGGACGAGTGGTAAAAGTTTCGATTACCTCAGAGCTATCAGTGACTTTAAAAAGTACTTTCGCGCCTTCGCTTTTACCAATCCAGTTGATCTGCAGTTTTTTAATGTTTTCCGGCCAGTCTACTTCTTCTAAATCTTCAATTAAGCGATCTGCGTAAGCGGTGATTTTCAAAATCCACTGTTTAAGCGGTTTTCTTTCAACAGGGTAACCCCAGTCCTTGGATTTGCCATTTTCGACTTCTTCGTTAGCCAAGACAGTGCCTAACGCTGGGCAAAAGTTCACATTAATCTCGGCTTCATAAGCTAGCCCCTTCTCAAAAAGCTTGGTAAAGATCCACTGAGTCCATTTGTAGTAATTAGGGTTAGAAGTCGAAATCTCTCTATCCCAATCATAGCTAAAACCCAAAACTTCTAACTGCCGGCGGTAGTTATCGATGTTTTTCTTGGTAGTCTCAGCTGGATGGACGCCAGTTCTAATCGCATATTGTTCAGCTGGCAGGCCAAAGCTGTCCCAGCCCATCGGATGGAGAACATTCAGGCCCTGCTGTCTTTTAAAACGCGCTAGAATATCTGTGCCGGTATAGCCGGTAACATGACCGACATGCAATCCTGCTCCAGAAGGATAAGGAAACATATCCAAAATGTAGTATTTGTCTTTTTTAGGATCGATAGAAGCTTGGAAAGTTTTATGTTCTTTCCAGTATTTCTGCCATTTTTTCTCTATTTTTTTGTGATTGTATTTTTCCGGCTTTTGCATGGTGTTATGCTCTTTTACTTAATAAGGTTAAAATTTAAAACAAAAGTTAAAATAAAAGTTATAGCTCAAAATATTTTTCATAATTTAAAAACATTCAAAACAGAAGTATAGCAAGAGAGAAAAATATTGATAACCCTAATTTTTAGACTTGGCCAAAAAGAGCGTTTAATTTAACTTTTTATCTGAGATTTAGCTTAATTCTTAATTGTTGCAAGATTAAGACTAATATTTTTTAAAATTTAATTTTCAATTTATTTTTTTTAAACCTTTAGCAAAAAAACAAGATGCCAGAGTTGCCAGAAGTAGAGACTATCGTCCAAGGTTTAAAAGCTTCCGATTTAATTGAAAAAAAGATCTTAAAAGCGCAAATCAGATTACCAAAAATGGTCTCCCCTTCTAATCTAGGTTCTTTGATTAAAGGGCAAATCATTTTAAACATTTTTAGAAGAGCTAAGTTCATTGTCTTTCAGCTCAAAGATTTCCATTTACTGATTCATTTAAGAATGACCGGACATCTTTTCTTAACCAAACCTATCTTAAAAAAATCAAAAGGAAAAATCCAACCTAAAAAACATGAACATATTCAGATTGAATTAGATGACGGCAGAGTTTTGATTTATGAAGATATTCGCCGTTTTGGCAAGTTTGTTTTGGTCAAAGATGAAAAAGATTTAGAGGCTATTTTTAAAAAACTTGGTCCAGAGCCTTTAGATAAGACTTTTACTTTTGAAGTCTTTTTTAAAAAACTTAAACTCAAAAAATCTAAAATCAAGCCTTTACTCTTAGACCAGCAATTCTTAGCGGGACTAGGCAATATCTATGCTAATGAAGCTCTCTTTTTAGCCCATATTCATCCTGAAAAAACCGCTGATAAAATTTCTAAAAAATCAGCACTAAAACTATTTACAGCTATTAGAGTAGTTTTAAAAGAAGGGATTAAGAATAAAGGCACTTCACTAGGAGAAAATTACCTTCATTTTTGTGATCTGGAAAATCATTTTGGCCAACACCAAAACTTTTTAAAAGTTCATGATCGTAAAAACGAAAAATGTCCTGTTTGTAAAAAAGCTCTAATTATAAAAAAACAGATAGCTCAAAGATCGGCTTATTTTTGTCCAAAATGCCAAGCTTAACAAGTGACAAATTCCATAAGGTTTAGAATCGCAATTTGCTCCCAATTAGTCCAAAACAGATAAATTCTAAAGTTATATTATTGATTATAAACGTTTTGTATTTAAAACCACTTCTTATTAGAAAATAATATGGAAAAACCGATAGAATTTATTTTTGCCATTACAACGGAGGTTTATATGGCAGAAGAAAATAAAAACGAGAAGTTCAAAAAACGTAAAATTAACGAAATGATCGAAAAGAAGAAAAAACAAATGCAGGAAAAAAGAAAACAAGAAGAATACAGTGAAACAGATGAGGAGTCATTCAAAGACTTCTAAAGTCAATCACCCCTCCTTAAAGGGAGAGGCTTGATTCGTGAGAAACAAGGGCAACTGGTTGATTAGGGGGCAGAAAGGAAACTTTATGCAGAAGTTAGTTGGAAGAAATACATACACACCTACGGATGCTCCACAAGTCCGTGGCAACTGTGACCTGCCATTAAACAGAGAGGAAACTCTCAGTGTGTCAGGTTTAAAAACTCCTTCTAACAACCCCGAAGTGGATTACTCTAGCGGGCGGGGGCTTTAAAAGCGTTGAAGCCCGCATTTTTTTTTAACTTGCACCTTGTATCCCAGCCCTAGGACTGGGTTTTACGGTGCATAAATGATAAACAAATACACATAATACAAGAGGCCACCGGATTTTTTTCAGCGGCCTCTTTCTTTTTATATGTTCTGGAACCTCTGAAAAATTCCTAGCGATTTAAATTTTATAGCTTTAACTCAAACAGCAGAAAGCTTTACGCTGTGATCTCTTTTTAAGCATCTGACCATTTGCCTGATTTTTTAATCAGCTTAATCAATTTTTCTTCAGCTTCCAACAGATCGATTCCCCTCTCGATACATTTCTTTTGAAGATACAGATCAACTTTGCCCTTTCCAGATCCAATGATCCCAAAATCAGCATCTGCCATTTCTCCAGGTCCATTGACAATACAACCCATAACAGCAATTTTAAGGCTTTTTAAATGGGACATTTTAGCTTTGACTTTCTTGGTCACAGACTGAATATCGAACTGCGTTCTACCGCAGCCGGGGCAGGAAATGAATTCAGCTTTAGATCTTTTGATTTTTAAGGCTTGTAAAATAGAGAGTTCTAAATCTGTTTTTTCTTGTCCAGTCAGATCATCGGTGTTGATCTTAATTCCTTCCTCTTCTTTTTTTATTTTCAACAGTCCCTTTGAATATAAATAACCATAAGCCGCCGAAGCTTCCATGGTGATTTTTTCTTTATCCCCTGTAAACTTTAAAGAAGCTTCGGAAAGACTAACTTTTTGTTTTTGAACATAATCCACATAATCAACCAACAGTTTAGCTGGTCTGATTTCCTTTTCCGGCTCTTCCGTTAAAGAAACCCTAATCGTATCTCCAATCCCCTCTAAAAGCAGAGCTCCGATACCAACCGCTGACTTGACTCTGCCATCTTCTCCTTCCCCTGCTTCAGTCACGCCTAAATGCAATGGATAGTCCCAGCCTTGCTCTTGCATGGCTTTAGCTGTCTGTCGATAAGCTGTAAGCATAATTAAAGGATCAGAGGATTTCATAGAAAAGAGAAAATCATGAAAGTTGTATTTTCTACAAACTTCGGCGTATTCAAAAGCTGATATGATCATACCTTTAACTGTATTGCCATAACGCGATAAAATCCGATCGGAAAGAGAACCGTGGTTAACACCTAGTCTTAAAGATTTTTTTTGTTTTTTTAACTTTTCTAAAAGAGGTAAAAAACCTTCTTCCAAATGTTCGATCTCTTCTTGATATTGCTCGTCGGTGTAAAGACGGGTTTGAAAGGTCGCTCTTTTATCTAAATAGTTACCCGGATTAACCCGTACTTTTTCTACAAAATCAGCCACCATTAAAGCTGCTTTTGGAAAGAAATGGATATCAGCGATTAGCGGGATATCTAGCCCTTTTTGCAAAAGCTGGTTTTTGAGCTTTTCTACAGCCAGCGCTTCTTGGATACCGGGAATGGTAATACGGACCAATTCGCAGCCAGCATCTACTAATTTAAGAGTTTGGGTAAGAGCTGCATTAGTGTCTAATACAGAGGTAGTTAGCATTGACTGAATGCGGATAGGATTTGAGCCTCCGATTTCAATCTTACCAACTTTGACAGATCTGGTTAAAAAGGGCTTTTGCATGAGGAAGGATTATATAATAAGAAGGGGCTTTTTAAGCAAAAAGAATTAGAAAAAGAAGCTTTTGTGCGGATATTGTAAATAACTGTTAATTAGACACTTGTTTTATGTTATAGGTAACTATAATTAAGACATTTAAATATATAAAAAGTATTATTAAATAATTAAATAATATGTTATAATAATAACTTATTTAAGGAACCTCTGAATAAAGTTCTTTTTTGAACAATTACAGAAAATTCTGCTTTTAA
>CAZTYI010000038.1:0-12007 GCA_964618335.1 uncultured bacterium | reverse complement strand
ATTTGGGAAACATTTAAAGCGCCATGGCAATTTTGGGGCTTATGTGACTTTTTAAAAAAGCTTGTTCTTTTAATGTAAACCCGCTTTTCATTACAAAAATATAAGTATTTCCAGTTGTTTTCTAGTTACTTCCTTAAAAAGCAAAAAAATGCTTTTTAAAAGGGGATTATCGTCTATTGAAAACTAAATTTAACCCTGATATTGCAAAGCCAAGGATATATGTATGTATATAACTAGGATTTTAAGAGGGCTTTTTGTCTCAAAAGTTTTTGCTTTGAATTTTTTAAAATCTTTCCTCTTTTTCTGTTTGTTAATCCTCAAGGAGGAGAGGTAACAGATGGTGCTGTTAACATTTCTGCTCAAGATAAAAATATCATTATTTCTCAGAGCTCTAAAAAAGCGATTATTCAGTGGCAGGAATTTTCGATTGCCAGTGGAGAGAAAACAGAATTCAATCTTCCCTCTTCTCAAGCTTCAACTTTAAACCGCGTGGTCGGCGGAAATATTTCTGAAATCTATGGGGAATTAAAAAGTAACGGAGCTCTTTATCTAGTCAATTCTAACGGCATTGTAATCGGCCCTTCCGGAAAAGTCGATGTTTCCAGTTTCATAGCTTCGACTTTTGATTTTACAGACAAAGACTATTTATCAGGCAAAGAACTGAACTTTACAGAAACTCTTTCTGCTTCCTCTTCTGCTCTTTCTCCATATTCTGGAAGAGACTATGAAAGAGGTTACGCCTTTTGATTATCTGCGCAGAAGTGTAGAAGTTAGAGAGAGGAAGAAAGAAAAAACTGAGAACTAATATACTTCCACGACTAAATTCGTGGGCTTTCTCGCTTCTTGTCGTAAAGCGGACATTTTAATAGTTAATAATTAGCATTAAAATGAATTTTAGAAAGATATTGTCTTAGAGAAAGTTCTTTAATTAAAAATAAAGGGGTTTTTTAGAGATAAGTCGTTAATGTTTAATATTTTAGATATAATGAATGGGTGCTTTTTTGTGACAAAAGACAAAAAAAGTAGAGTATTTTTGTGATTTTATCACGTTTTCCGAAGATATACTTGTATTAAAAATCAATAAAATAGTATTTTTATGGGTATAGTTTAATCTCTTTGAGGGCAGTTCATATGGAACGGGAATTTTATCAAAAACTCCTTAAATGGAAAGAATCAAACTCGCGAAAGCCTTTAGTATTAAGAGGGGCTCGTCAAGTCGGAAAAACTTATAGTTTGATGGACTTTGCAAAAAAAGAATATGTAGATCATGTCTATCTCAATTTTGATGAAAATCCGAATTTTGCAAGTTTTTTTACTGAAAATTTAGATCCCGATAGAATTATCAAAGAACTCAATATTTATTTCAAAAAAACAATTCAACCAGGTTCAACATTAATTATATTGGATGAAATTCAGGAGTGTCCTCAAGCTTTGGCTTGCCTGAAGTATTTTTGTGAAAAAAAGAATGAATATCATTTGGCAGCCGCAGGTTCTTTGCTTGGAGTAAAACTTACCAAAGGATTTCCTGTAGGTAAGGTGAATTTTCTTGACCTTTCTCCTATGAATTTTTTTGAATTTTTAGGAGCCGTCGGAGAGAAAGAGTTAGTTTCAATGCTCGAAGAAATGCGACAGCCAAAAAACATTTCAGAAGTATTCCATAATAAGTTAGTCACTTTTTTAAAATACTATTTTATTATTGGTGGTATGCCGGAGTCTGTTGCCACATATTTAAAAACACAAAACTTTGAACAGGTTAGAGTGGTGCAAAAAGAAATCCTGGATGCTTATATATTGGATTTTACAAAGCACGCACCCAAAGAAGAAGTAATGAAAATTATGGCTGTTTGGGATTCTATACCCAATCAATTGGCGAAAGAGAATAAAAAATTCATATTTTCTGCAATTCGTAAAAGTGCTCGAGCTAGAGAATTTGAAACCTCAATACAGTGGTTAAAAGAAGCAGGGCTCATTGTTAAAGCCAATCGTATTTCTACACCTAAACTTCCTTTAGATGCCTATTCAGATAAACAGGCTTTTAAGATTTTTTTACTTGATATTGGATTACTTGGAACAATGAGTAAACTAGATCCACGTATTGTTTTAGAAGAAAATCGACTTTTTCAGGAATTCAAAGGATCTTTAACTGAGAATTTTGTAGCTGTAGAGCTTCAAGATAAGCATTTTGATGAACTTTATTATTGGGCAAGTGAAGGAAAGGCAGAAGTTGATTTTATAATTTCTACAGAACAACATATTTTTCCTCTTGAGGTGAAAGCTGGTTTTTCTAAGAAGAAAAAAAGTCTTTTAATATATGACGAGAAATTTTCGAAAGAAGAAAATTCTCCTTTAGTCCTTTCTAGAGCATCTTTGAGGAATTTTGCTTTTGACGGAAAGATTATTAATTATCCTTTGTATGGAATTTATCTTTTTCCTCGTTTTCGTTAAATCGAACAATCTCTCAAAAAAATAATTTAAAAGAGTTCTTTAAAAATGAGTAGTTTAAAGTAAATTTTTATCGTGGGTTAAAAAATCTAAACAGATTAAAATACTGAAAACTTAAAAAAATAAAATTTTAAAAATTGACAACACTTTATTAGTTTTACATGGATAGTTTTTTTTTAATCAGGTTGGATTAGTAGGTTAGACCATTATGAGAATTTTACATTTGGAAGCCTCTCCTGGCTGGGGTGGTCAGGAAATGAGGATTGTTAAAGAATCTTTAGGGCTGAAAAAACGAGGGCATGAAGTTTTTTTAGGAGTAGTTGAAAAAGGATTGTTGATTGAAAAAGGGCGAGAAAATGGTTTGGAAGTTTTCCCCCTAAAACTACATAAGAAAAAAGCTTTAGTAGTTTTATTTCAGATCATGAACTTGATTAAAAAAAAGAAAATAGATCTGGTGGTTACCCATTCTTCAGTGGATTCGTGGCTAGGAGGAATGGCAGCCAGACTTTTGAAAAAACCAGTAGTTCGTATGAGGCATCTGTCGACCCCCATCAGAGGAGGGCTGAATGGCTTTTTACTATATAATAAGCTATGCGATGCTGTCGTTACTACTTCTGCTGTAGCAGCTGAGGAAGTTATGAAAAGATCTGCTCGAACTAATAAAGAACTTTGTTTAGAAGTTGCTACAGGCATAGATCCCTCTTTTGCTGAGGTTGATTCTGAAAAAGTCAGAAGGTTTAGGGAATCACTAAGTGTTAAAGAGACAGATTTTTTAGTGGGAACAGCTTGCTTTATGCGTTCTTGGAAAGGGATCAATGATTTTTTAAAAGCGGCCCTTTTGCTTAAGGATCATACCTCTATTAAATGGGTGATTATCGGCGGGGGGCATATGGAAGAGTATATCGAAAGAGCCCGCTTGTTAAAATTGGACAACGTGCTTTTTACTGGGCATTTGAACCAGCCTAATTTTGCTATTGCTGCTTTAGATCTCTTCGCTTTAATTTCGACTGCGCATGAAGGAGTTTCCCAGTCTCTTTTACAGGCTGCTTTGTTGAAAAAACCGCTGATAGGCACTCCTACAGGAGGCATTCCAGAAATTTGCCGGGATAATGTGACAGGGATTTTAGTACCAAGATTTTCTCCAGAAAAAGTCGCTGAGGCTGTTTTAAAAATTCAAAAAGATCAAGCCTTGGCGAAGAAGATGGGTTCGGAAGCTTATTCGCTGGTTAAGAGCTCTTTTACTTTAGAGCATATGTTGGATCAGATGGAAGAGGTGTATACCAAAGTCTGTCTGTAGTCAATCACCCCGAAAGAGAAGGGAGTTCTTGCCATAAAAAATGATAAAAAAGTGTTCAAGAAATAGATTTTTTTCTATTCTAAGACTCTTTTAGAACGAGGAATAACAATGTCATCAGTTGATTTTCTTTCAAGAGCTACTATTTTTTTATTAAGAAAAAAAAACCATATTTTCATTGGAATGGCGAGTGTTTTTTCTTTGGGATATCTTTTTTTTGAAGGGGTTCCTTTCCAGAAAAAAATCAAACAGCCGAGTTTGGGGGAATTGTTAATCTCTAAAGATAAAGTGATTTTCGAAAAAGCTTTTTTAGAAGCCAAAAAACATCCTCAAAATGCTCAGGTTTATGCTGGGACTATTGCTCAGCGCTTAATTACAGAAAACAGAGGAGACGAAGCTTTTTTCTTTTTAAAGCAGGCCAGCTCTACCTTAAATGGTAACTTTTCAGAATTTGTTAATATTTCCAGTAAAATTGCCAATCATAATATGAAAGAAGCTCTAGTCGACGGCTATCGTTTTAAAGCTAAGCTGGCTGCTAAGAAAGACATATCTTCGATTTTGTATCCCTTCACTCTTTTAAGAATTTCTCTTTTGGAAAAAGAACTGAACCATCCGGAAAAAGAACTCTTAGTCTTGAATGAACTGGAAAAATTCCTGCAAGAAAAAAGCCATAAAAACTTTGCTTCTATGGCTTTAGGAAGTTCTAATAAACCGACTTTAATCGATTATATAGCTTTTCGTAAGAACAAGTTAAATTAAAAAAAACTAAAGCTCCTTTTTAAAAAGGAGCTTTTTAGTTCTTTGATTTTTTCTCTAAAACTTTTTTTTATTTTTATTTTTTAAAGATGTTCATCATCTTTGTCAGATGGTCCGCTTGCGAAAGGTGTGCTTTTTGATTTATTATTCTCTTTAGCATAGCGGTGGAAGCCTAGGCCAGCTAAAAAGCCGATTTCTGCAAATAAAATAAAAGGAATGAAAAGAGCAATAATTAAACGAATTACGCCAATGGTAATTTGAATCGCTTTTTCCTGTTTAGAAATAAGTTGAAAAAGTTTTCTTTGAAACTTAACAACAGCTTCTGGAAAAGCAATGCTTAAGATAGCTCCGATACCAGCAAAAGAAAGAGACCAGCCGGGACCTGTGAAAAAATTGAAAATACTAGAAATAGAAGCTATAATAATTGCTAAAATCAAAAAAACTTCAGTGGTGTATTTTCGGGCAAAGGTTTCTAGCTCTTCAACCGAGACGCCATCTTTGACCTTGGAAACAAGGTTTTTTTTCTCGTCCATGTTTTTTTCTCCTTAAAAGAATGTTCTACAACTAATTAAAAGGTTTTTTTTAATTATTTTCAATTATTGTTTTTTTATATCCCTCTCTTTTATATTACTCTCAATTTTTTCTAGGTTTTTATGTTACAGGATCTTTATCAGTCCTTTGGGCGGCGCATTTTTATCTTGGCTCTAGTTATTGCCATTGTGGCTGCTTCTTTTTTATTTTGGCTTTTTGAAAATAAAATAGAAAAATTAAAAAGTCAGGTTTTAAAAACAGAAATTAAAACAAAAGAGCTCCCTGCTCTTTTTCAAGGCAGTCTTTTTTTAGAGCCGGTTCAAATTGCTTTTTCTTTAAAAGAGCTGGAAAAAAATCTTAAAGTTTCTTTTGTCAAACTGAGACCTGGAAATACCGATCCCCAAAAACAGCTCCAGATTGGTTTGAAAGAAAGTAAGAAAAAAGTGTTTTTAGGCGAAAAGATTTTTTTGGCTTATGAAGACGGTTTTCAGTTTTGCGAGAAAAGCCCTCTGTTTTTAATTCCCTTTTTAGAATCAAAAACTGAAACAGAAAACCAAGCAGCAGCTCCCGATAATAAAGAAACCAAGATTGGTTTTAAAGCAGGCATTGAAAAAGAAGATCAGGAATCAATTTTTAAAATCTTTTTTCTGTCCACTTCTTCTTTAGTAGATAAGCAACCAGCCGGATTGGGTTTGAATCAAGCCCATTATTTGGGCCAAGATCTTTTGGCTGTTAAATATGCTCAAGAAGAAAAGCTAAAACGCCCTCGTTTAGAAGTAGAGGGAGGAAAAATCCTATATTTGAAAGAGGATGCTTTTTATGTCTTTGAGAAAAATAAAAATGAGTGGAGAGAGGAAAAAGATTTAGCCAAAGCTAAAGACAAACCGCTTTTTAAAGTGGAAAAAGTCTCTCCAAAAGAACTGATGGCGGAATGCTGGGAGGGAGAAAACCGGCAGGTTTTAACTTATCAGAAAACTAATACGGCTGCTCTACCGAAGAATGTTGATCAGCTTTTTCAGGATCTGCGTTTGAGAACGCAAAAACAGGTGACTTTGAAGATCGACAAGCAACGGTTGATTTTAAGAAAAGGGGATGTGGTTTTTAAAAAAGAGAGATGGCAGCTGATTAGAAATCCTCCTATTGATCAAGAACTGTTATCAAGCTTGCAGGGGATAGATTTTTTTATCTTTGAAGGGGTAACAGAGGACAAAGTGTTTAAAGGCAGTTTTTTTAACAAAGACAGAACGCAAGTGGCCTTAATTGAAAAAAATCTAAGTAAAACAGGCGAATCCAAAAAAAGAAAAAGAAAATGAAAATAAAAAAAATACTAGGTTTTTTAGTTTGTTTCGGGATCTTTAATTTAGCTGTATCTTTTGCTAATGCTAATGAAGAAAAGACGATGTCTTTTGAAGACAAGGCGCAGCAAGTTAATAAAGAGCTTTTTTATTTAAAGCAGGAACTGAAAGAAAGATATGAAAGAGCTCCTCTTTTATATCAAAAGCAAGCCGATCAAACAGCTTTTTTTAAGCTCATGAAAGAAATCCAACAACTGAGAGATAAAAAAGAAAAGGTGGAAAATCATTTCCATGAATTTTTGCTTGATAAAAACCAAAGTGAGGAAGCCTATGCTTTTTGGGATCAGGGAGAAACTACTCTAGGTCAGTTGATTATGGAATATGGATCAGGTGATTTTTTATATATCATTCCAGCTGAAATTGCCAATATTAAACTTAACATGTATTCGGCTTTGGCGATTCCCCATGAAAATTTTGAAGAGATTATTGAAATGATTTTGACTCAAAATGGCATTGGTGTGAAAAAACTGGCTTCCTATTTAAGACAGCTTTTTATTTTAAAACAGAATCCCGGTTTTGTCGAACACATTGCTTCTGATAAAGAAATGCTGAAATTTATTCCTGACACCTCTTTGCTTTTTTATTTACTGGCTCCTCCCGTTGATGAACTGCACTCAGTGTTAGCTTTTTTAGAAAAATTCTCCGATCCTAAAGAAATGACTCTTCAGATAGTGGGCAGTAAGATTGCTTTAGTTGCTATGAAAAAAAATGTAGAGAGTCTCTTAACTCTTTACGAAGCGGCTTATGGAGATAGCGAAGGGAAGAATTATCAAGTCTATAATTTAACCAAGCTTAAGGTTGAAGAAGGAGAAAGGATTGTTAAAGCGTTGTTTGCTGATACGACCTTCAACCGATCCCGACCTCCTTTTATGAGCATGCGCAATGAAGAAATCCAGATTATTCCTTTAAGAGAGAAAAATGCGCTAGTTTTTTTAGGCGAAGATGCCAAAGTCAAAAGGGCTTTTGATCTTTTAGATCAGCTGGAAGGGAAACTGTCTGAAGGCGAAGAAAATATATTTTTTTGGTATACCTGTCAGCATTCTGATCCTCAAGAGATAGCGGATCTCCTAAGTAAGCTATTCTCTCAAAAAGCAGCTAATCTTAATCAGCTGTCTATAACTAAAAAAAATGAGGAAAGATCGAGAGAAAGCCTCTCGGTTAATCCGGCTTTTGTCAGACCAGGTACAATTGAAAAAAGCATACCTTCAGAGATAGGCAATAGCATTGTAGTTGATCCAAAAACTTCTTCTATTTTGATGATTATCAAAAAAGAAGAAGCCAAGAGTTTGGAAACGGTTTTAAAAAGGATCGATGTCCCTAAAAGAATGGTGCAAATCGATGTTTTATTAGTTGAACGAACTCTGCGTGATAGCAAGCAGACCGGTATTAATCTTTTGAAAATAGGTTCTTCTGCAAATAATAAAACAAAAACAGAAATTGAGTTTGACGCTTCGGACCAGTCTTCTAGAAGAGGTATTTTAGATTTTATTTATTCGCATAGTAAAGGCTATTTACCCAGCTTTGATTTGGCGATGAGTTTTTTATTAGCCCAGGAAGATGTCAAGATTAATGCTAATCCATCAATTTTAGCGGTTAATCAAACTCCGGCTAAAATTTCTCTAGGCGAAGAATTTTCTATTAATACTGGGGCTGTCAGAGTAGAGGGCTCGAAAAATGTAGAAAAGTCTTATACTCGGGTGCAGTATGGTACTACGATTGTTATTACGCCGACAATCCATCTGCCGGAAAACGAAGGGGAAAAGGGCTATGTTACTCTGCAGACCAATATTAATTTTGATACTCCCCAGCAAAATACCCGTGATGATCGTCCTCCAGTAACTCGCCGTCATATTGAAAATGAAGTTTGTATTGCTGATGGAGAAACTATTATCTTAGGAGGATTGAGACGTAAAGCTGAAGAAGATAATCGAGAAAAGATTCCTTTTTTAGGAGATCTACCAGGCATTGGAAAGCTGTTTGGTTCAACTAAATTGATTGATAACTCAACGGAAATGTTTATTTTCATTACTCCTAAAATTATTAAAGATCCAAGAGAAGCTCTCAGTTCTGAAAGAGAAAAAGCTTTGCAAAAGCGTCCTGGGGATATCCCTGAATTTTTAGCTAAATTAGAAGAAGCTAAGAAGAAAGAGAAGAAGAGACTTTTTGAAGATAGTTTGAAGGTGCTCTTTGAAAACTTTTGAAAAAGACGATCTATTAAACTACCCGCTAGTCAAAGCAGCTAAGACGCTGCTGCCCTATCTTTTTGCCAAACAAAAATCCATTGTGCCTCTAGAAGAAAAGGCTGAAGAAGTAATTGTAGCTATGCTGGAGCCTTTGGATTTGACCTTAGCTGGTGAAATAGAACTCTTTTTAGAAAAAAAAGTTATCCCCTTTTTTTCCAATAAAGCCGCGATTGAAAAAGCGCTTGAGTTTTGTTATCAGCAGAAAGAAAAAACCGCTGATATTTTTTCTACTTATGAAAAAGAAGAAACTACCGCTGTCGAAGAAGAGGGGTATGATCTTTTAGATGATTCCTCTAAAAACCCGACTGTCCATATGCTCAATGCGATTATTCTCGAGGCTGTGCAGCAGGGGGCTTCAGATATCCATTTTGATCCTGTCAGGCAGGGAGTATCGATCCGTTATCGTATCGACGGTGTTTTACAAAAGAGAGCAGCTCCTCCGTTAGAATATGCCATGCAGTTGATCACCAGGCTGAAAGTTATGGCTAAGTTGGACATTGCCGAACGCAGGCTGCCTCAAGATGGACGTATTAAGCTGCGGATGGGCGGCCGAGAAATTGATTTCCGCCTCTCTTCAATACCAGTGGTATATGGAGAAAGGATAGTCATGCGGATTTTAGACCGCTCCAATTTGATTTTAGGCTTGCAAAAGCTGAACATAAATCAAAAACTTTTAAAAAATCTCCGTCATCTTTTAGAACAACCGGAAGGCATTATTTTAGTGACCGGTCCTACAGGCTCTGGCAAGACCACCACTTTATATAGTGCTATGTTAGAGCTGAATTCAGCCGAACTGAATATTATGACGATTGAAGATCCAGTGGAATATAAACTGGAAAATATAGCGCAAATGCATGTTAACCCTAAAATCAATCTTACTTTCGCTGCTGGCTTAAGGCATATTTTAAGACAGGACCCAGATGTGATTTTAATTGGAGAAATCAGAGATAAGGAAACTGCGGAGATTGCTATTCAAGCAGCGCTAACTGGCCATCTAGTCTTTGCTACCTTGCATACTAATGATGCTCCTTCGGCCTTAACCAGGCTGTTGGATATGGGTATTGAGCCCTACCTGCTTTCCTCTTCCATTATAGGGGTTCTAGCGCAAAGGCTGGTACGGAAGATTTGTCCTTTCTGCAAAAAAGTTTATAAGCCTAAAAAAGAAGAGCTCAGGGCATTGGGGCTGAAAGAAATTTCTACGCTTTATCAGGGAGAGGGCTGCGACCAGTGTTTTCGAACAGGCTATAAAGGAAGACAGGCTCTCTTTGAATTGATGGTGGTCAGTTCTAAAATTAAAAAACAGATTATGTTGAGCGTAGAAGCGGAAGCTATTAAAAAAATTGCCAAAGCTGAAAAAATGGTGGATCTGATTCAAAGTGCTAGCGAGTTGATTGAGCAGGGCGTGACTACTACGAAAGAAGTTTTTAGAGTGATCAAAGGCTTGGAATAAAAAAAGTAAAGCTCAGAATAAAAACAGCAAGTGTTGGAATAAAAATGGTTTTTTTTCGTTACAAAGCACTAGATAATCAAAATCTGAAAAAAAAGGGGCTGGTAGAAGCTCTGACTTTGGAAGAAGCTCAAAGAGAGCTTTTTAATCAGGGTTTTTTTCTGACCGAAATTAAGCCAGTTTTAAAAAAGAAGGAAATTCCTTCTAAAAAAGAACTAGCCATTTTTACCGAAGAGCTTTCCAAACTATTAAGTGCTTCCCTGCCACTTTATGAAGCGTTAGTTTTTCTCAAAGAAAAATATCAGCGTTCCAGCTTTTTCTTTTTCCTTTCTCATTTATCAGAAGAAGTAAAGAAAGGAAGACAGCTTTCACAAGCCATGAAATCGTTTTCAGACAAACTGGATTTTCTTTATATAGCGATGATTGATTCCGGAGAAAGAGGAGGGAATTTAGAGCAGAGCTTAAATGAAATTACCCTGCTTTTAAAAAAAGAACTAGCATTGAAAAAAAAGATTTTTTCCGCTTTAGCCTATCCTCTTTTTTTAATGTTTTTTTGTTTCTTAGTCTTAGGGGTTTTATTCTTTTTTGTCTTACCTTCTCTATTTGATCTTTTTGAAGGTAAACGGCTACATCCTCTAACTCAGCTAGTTTTTCGCATCAGTTATTTTTTAAATACTCATAAAACTTCATTTTTAATTTTATTAGTTTCTTTTTCATCCCTCTTAGGTTGCTTTGTTGCCATTAAAGATTGGAAAAATAAAGTTTTTAGTTTTATATTGTCTCATAGTTTTTTCAAAAGTTTTTTTTTAAAAGCGGCTTTAGTGCGTTTTGCTCAGACCCTGTCGCTATTATTGACTTCAGGCGTTTCTTATTTAGAAGCGCTAAAGCTATCTAGAGGCGTAGCACGCTATCCGGTCTTAGAAAGGGAGATAGAGGAAGCTGAAAAAAAAGTAATGCAAGGGAAGCGGCTTTCAGAGGCTTTTTTAGGAAGTCGCAATATTCCGCCTTTAATGCAAAGGATGATAGAACTAGCAGAGGAATCGGCTGATATGGCTGGCATGATTGGGAAAACATCTGAACTGATGGAAGAGGATTTAGAAAAGAAGATCCAACGGATCACCACGCTTTTAGGGCCAGCATTGCTTTTGCTATTAGGTTTTTTAGTGGGAATGGTAGTTCTTTCAGTATTAATTCCTTTAACGGATGTAGGGGCTTTTATAGATTAAGCTAGTTTTTGTAATTTAGGTTTAGTTTTTGTTTGTCTGACAAAAGAGGTTTTTTTGTCATAAAGATGATAAGAATGAAAATGATTAAGAGGAGAAAAATGAAAATGAAAAAAATAAAAATACAAAAGATCAAAAAAAGAGCAATTACTTTGATCGAAATCATGATCGTGATTTCACTGATTGCCATTATTGGCGGTGTGCTTTCTTATAATTTAAAAGGAGCTTTGGACAAGGGCAAAGCCTTTAAAACTGAACAGGCACAAAACCAGATCAAAGAAGCTTTACAGTTAGTTTGCAGCGAAGCTGAAAAAACTCCTGAAGAGATTGCGAACGACCCTAAAACATTTTTAGAAGCTTCAGGAATGGTTAAAAAGCCTGATGAATTGATTAAAGACGGATGGGGAGCGGAAATGATCATTACTTATAATAGCGAGACACAGGAATTTGAAGTCTTGTCAGATAATTTAAAAAAATATAACGAGAAGAAAGATGCCAAATTAGGCAAGAATCTTTAAAGACTATGAAACGTTCTATTACATTGCTTGAAATCTTAATGGTGATAGCTCTAGTTGGTCTACTTGCAGGGGTTTTTAGTGTTCGATTTTATGGTAGGAGAGAGGCTTTTTTATTTTCTAAAAACTATGAGAAGCTTCAAGAAAAAATAGTTTTTATCAAAAAAATGGCGCTTTTTAACCAGTGTGATTTTTTTTTAG
>CAZTYI010000037.1:2393-12159 GCA_964618335.1 uncultured bacterium | reverse complement strand
TAGGATAGTAATTTTAACGACATGTTTCAATAAAATCTTCTCAAGGCTAAGATCAAAGAAGCAGCCAACCATGCTTAAGCAGGGTTGGCTGCTGATTTTTAAGTTAAAAATTAATCAAAAAAACTTGTAAAATCTACTTTAAACATAACCCTTCTTTCCCTTCTCTGCAAAAGAAGGTTTCTAGTGGTTAATCATCATATTCACAGCTCTGGTCATAATCAAACTCCATCTCCGGAGGGCCTCTAGCTGAAGCTATTGGAGGAGGCTCTGTCGGCTCGTTCAAACAATTTAAAATTTTTTGGATCGTCGGCCTGTCTTCAATAAAAGCAATGATCTTCATCTCTTCTTGGCATTTAGGACAAACCAGTGGCAACACCTCATAAATCCTCGCTATCAATTTAGCCCAGCCAAAAGAAATCTTGTGCGGCGTCTTTTCTTCATTAACACTATTTGCTAAAGAGTTAAGAGGCACAGAAGAAGCTTGAGAAGTTTGCTCGTCTTTGCCTATGATGGTTTGCAGTTCCGGCCTAGCTAAACGAGGCTCTTTGCCGGCCATTGCTTTAATCTTTGCTCTTAGCGGACTGTTGGGAGCTAAAACCCCGTGATAAAAATGCCGATGATATCGTGGAGGAGGTATTAACTTAGCCAAACGGTCCAAAAGATCAAAAGGTTTTAATAAAAGAACTTTTTCCCCTTTTAGATTAGGCTTAGAGAGAATGTACTTCAGCCTGTCCCCTGCTGATTCTAGTCTGCTGGAAGCAAAAATAGGACGGGCGCAGTAGCGAATAAGCCTTTCTAATCCTACCCTATCCTCAGCTTCAATTAAAACGCTGGCATCCAGCGAAAAGCCGCTGTTTTTCCAGTTTAACATGTTTTGAGCTTCTTCTTTTTCTAAAAAGCCTCTTTTCAGAAAAAATTTAACTACTCTTCTTTGAATTTCTTTTTGGGCTTCAAAAACCGTCTTAGAAGAAAGAAAACCTACAGGATAAAAATTTCCCTCTCCCTCAAAAAGCCCGTCTATTACAACAGAATGAAAATGAAGATGCAAATTCAAAGAACTGCCGAACCTTTGCAGAAAAGTTACCGCTCCGAGTTTATCAGAATCGGAAGCTTTTGAAACAGATACCAACACTTTTTTTATAGCCCGAACAAAAATCCGTAAAACAGGGACTATACATACAGGATTATGCTGCAAAAAATAGCGAATTCTTTTGGGAAAAGACAGCACCCACTGGCGAATAGGAACTTTGGGAAAAACCCGATCAGTTAAATAGGCAGCTGTTTCAGCCATCCGCTTAGTATTGCAAGACGGACAAAATCCCCTGCCCTTGCAAGAAAAAGCAACTAAAAAATCATACCCGCAATGAGAGCAATGTGCTCTGGCAAAACCATAGGCTAAAATGCCGCATCTTAAAAAAGAGCGAAACTCTTTTTCCACAAAAACCGGCAGATCTTCCAAAGAGCGTATTTCCAGCCAGGACTCGAGTTCATTTTGAATCGTTTGATACAGCCTGGTTCTCTCTGGCCTTCTGGGACGATACACTAAAGTTGCCGGCTGATCTATTTTAACAGCGCAAGACATACGATTTACGTTCGTTAATCATAAATCAAACGAGCTTGCGCTTAATATGATTTTAGAGCAACATTCATTGTAAAAATTTTTTATGGAGGATTTATGCCAAGAGGAGGAAAAAGAGAGGGCGCCGGCAGACCGACTGGCACAGGAAAATTTGGAGAGCCAACCAAATCAATTAGAATACCGCTGAGCGATTGGCCAAGAGCTTTGGATCACATTTACAATCGCTTTTTTAAATTACCTTTATTTCAAAGTCAAGTTGCAGCCGGCTTACCTACCAACGCCGATGACCAAATTGAAAAAAGAACCGATCTCAATGAACTTTTCATCAAAAAACCAAAAGATACTTTTCTAGTTAAAGTTAATGGGCTTTCTATGATTAATGCCGGAATTCAAAATGGCGACATTCTGCTTGTTGACAGCACAGCAGAGCCCAAAAATGGTAAAATTGTGATTGCAGCCATAAATGGAGAAATTACCGTTAAGCGTTTGCAAGCAAAAGGTAAAAAAATATATCTAAAAGCCGAAAATGCTGCTTTCGCCCCAATTGAAATTTTAAAAGAAATGAACTTTAAAATTTTAGGAACCGTGACGCATGTCATTCATGATCTGCAAAAATGCCGTTAAAATTCCTATACCCCTGCGGAAAATGACGCTTTTGATTCAATTGAAATTTCAGAAGCAATGGATTTTAAAATTTTAGGAATCGTTACTTATGTCATTCATGATTTACAAAAAGGCCTTTGAATTTCCTATAATTTTTATTCAGAGGTTCCCTTACTTCTTTTTTTTTAATCTATAATTAGTATGATGACAATTATATCGGTAAAATCATGAAGAAATCGATTTTTATTTTCATAAGTTTTAATATCTTGTTATTCCCTCAATTTGCTAATGCAGCAGAACAAGCTGATTCTTTAGATTCCTTTTCTTTAGTTTTTTTATTTATTGTCCTTTTACTTCTAGCCGGCAGAATCGGAGCCTTAATTGAGCGCCTTCATCAACCTGCTGTTTTAGGCGAACTATTAATGGGTATGTTCCTTGCTGCTGTAGCTTTGTTCCCCAAGTTTCATGGCATTGTAGATTTATCTCATAATGCTTTAGTCGTAGGTATTGCTGAAATAGGAATATTGCTACTTTTATTTCGTATTGGCCTTGAATCAAATCTTTCTGAAATGAAGTACGTAGGTTTAAAAGCCTTTTTCGTTGCTGCCGTTGGAGTCACCCTGCCTTTTATTGGTGGTTATTTTGCTACTAAATTATTAATTCCTAGTGCAACAAACAATGTCTGTCTATTTTTAGGCGCAACCTTGACCGCTACTTCGGTAGGTATTACTACTCGTGTGTTTCAAGATCTGCATGTTCTTAAGACAATTGAATCTAAAATTGTTTTAGGTGCAGCAGTTATTGATGATATCCTTGGTCTGCTTATCTTAGCCATTGTCAGCGGCATTATTGCAACAGGTCATATTGATCCCAAAAACATTGTTCTTTTATGCGTCAAAGCCTTTGCTTTTTTAGCCGGAGCAATTTTTATCGGCCGCCTGATAGCTCCGTTTTTAGGAAAATGGGCAGCTAGCGTCAACTCGGGCATAGGAATGAAAACCACTCTAGCTTTAGTCTTTTGCGGGATTTTTGCTTATACAGCTTTTACGTTAGCAGGCCTGGCTCCAATTGTAGGAGCTTTTGCAGCTGGTTTGATTTTAGATCCAATATATTTTAAAGCTTTTGCCAAACCTCAACTAGCACAACGTCTGCATATTTGGGCAGATAGATTACGTAGAACCGGTAAAAACTCTGATTTAGCTAATGAAATAGAAACAGCAGCTTATCAAAAAGAACAAAAACACGTTGCTTCTTTAGTAGAAAACATCAGTTACTTTTTTGTCCCTCTTTTCTTTGTTTACACTGGTCTGCAAGTTGACTTTTCTGTTTTTAATGACTTAAAAACTCTAGGTATTGCTTTGGTAATTACGGCCGTTGCTATTATTGGCAAACTTGCCTGCGGCTATGTAACTGGTAAGGCTGTTAACCATAAACTGGTTGGTTTCGGTATGGTGCCCCGTGGCGAAGTTGGTTTGATTTTTCTTAACATTGGTAAAAAACTAGGAGTAGTCAATAATCAAATCTTCGCTGTTGGCGTAATTATGGTTATTTTAACTACTCTTTTCACTCCTTCGGTCTTAGGTATTATTGTTAAAAATCAAAAAAAAACTTGATAAATGGTCCAAATTCGATAGATTGAACTTCCTCGTTCATCAATATCAACTAGTAAAATCCAGTAGACTTTTAGCTTTATTTAACTTATTATATCCTATTAACTATTAATGATAATTTTAGTTTTGTAAATAAAAGAAAGAAAAGCATAATAAATAATAATTATTAAATGAAAAAAAGCCAAAAGCAGCCCATCATTGCGCTTGCCCCCATCAAATACTTTAGCGAGCATAAAGGGAATAACGTAGAAAAGATTAAAAAATATATCGGCCTAGCTAAAAAAGCTAAAGCTGATATTGTTTGCTTTCCCGAATCCTGCATTAAGAAACGCGGCACTTTACTCATCACAGATAAATTCATTAAATCTATCCGAGAAGAATGTAAAAAATATTCCATCTGGTGCATCATCACAGAAGATATCAAAGTCGACAAAAAAAAGACTTTTAATATATCGATCCTCATCGACAGGCAGGGCAAAATCCAGGGTGATTACAAAAAAATAAACCTATACGGCGATAACACAGAGTCCGGCCATAAAGTTAGAGTCTTTAAAACTGATTTTGCCAAAATCGGCATTGCCATCTGCTGGGATCTTAGTTATCCAGACCTTTTTATCAAAATGCGAAAAAAGGGTGCTGAAATCGTGTTCTGTCCCGCAATGTGGAACTATGACCAGATTTCTCATGACAAAGCACACAAGAAAAGAGAAACCCAGATCCTCAGGGCTATGACACTGGCTAGAGCCCATGAAAATATATTTTATGTGGCCCTATGCAATCCATTAGTGAAAGATAAAAGACAGATTTCATATTCAGCCATTGCCAACCCCCACAGGATTGTCAAAGAAATGATCGACAAAGAAGGGCTTTTGACAGCTAGGGTCAACCTCAAAGAAATCAAAAAATTCAGAAAATATTATCTTAAATAGATTTATTTCTTAGTTCTCTTAGCTTTTATTTTCTTAGTTTTAGCTTTCTTGGATTTCGATTTTGCCTTATTCAGAAGATGGTATTTTTTCAGAGAAGTGAGTACAAGGTCGACTAGATGCTCATATTCTTCATCAAAAAAATCTAAAGAGGGAGTTGAGTTCACTTCCAAGACCAGCCATTTGCCATTCTTTTTCAATAAATCTACGCCACAGATATCTATCTGTGTAAAACGGATGATCTTTTCGAGTATTTTTCTTAGAGTACTGTCGATTTTGAACTTTTCGAATTTTTTGCTGAACATACCTGTACTCTTCCATCCCTTATTTTTTTTGACAGCTGTCTGAATGATTTTTTTGTCGATGATCGTCACTCGATAAGAGGGAGAGCTTATAAATTCCTGCGCAATGATCGGCAATTTGTCACAGTCCTTTTTATGCATTTTTTTCATAACCCTGATTGCCTGAGCCGGATTATCCGCCTTTTTAACATATTCCCCCATCATGCCGTAGATGCGTTTCAAGATCACCGGCCATTGGCCAAATTCTTTCAGTTCGGATTTGGCTATGTTCAGATTATGCGAAAGCAAGATGGTTGCTGGTGTCGGAACTTTATGTTTCCTGCATTTCAGGTAAAACATCCACTTATCTTCTGTATAATAATATAGCTGAGGAGTATCGATAACCGTTTTTCCCAATTCCTCTGCAGTTTTTAAAAATTCAATCACAAAATCTTCCGGCGAACTGTTATAGAGAAGATCACACCCTCTGATTTGGTTCTCAAATTCTTTTTCATCGATTTTTTTGAAGAGATTTATCAGTATGATTTTTATATTTTTCTTTTTAGCCAACTTCAAAAAAAGCTCTTCCTCCATAGTAATATCCATGGAGGTGAGTATGTAGCCGATGATTATTTTTTTACGTTTTTTGACGCGTACCATTTTTGTTTAGTTGGGTAATTCTATTTAATTTTTACCATATTTATTTTTGGTAAAAAAAGCACTAAATATTCTTAATATAATATTAAATTTGATCCATTCTCCTCATAAACAGCTTAGCCGCTTATTTATGATTCGCTAATAGATTTTTTAAGATAAAAAAAAAGGAGGCGAAAAAAAAACGCCTCCTTCTTGAGAAAACTTTCGAGAAATTATTTATTTCTTTTTTTCTAATCTCTCTAAAACCGCTGCAATATCATTAAAACCGCGTAATTTCGCTAATTTTGAAGCTGTTGCTCCGAATTGATCTTTAATGTTTACTTGCGCTCCTTTTTTCAAAAGCAGATGAACTATATCTCCATAGCCATTTTGGGCTGCATGAATTAAAGGCGTTTGCTTTTCGTTGTCAATACAATCAATATCATCATTAGCTGATACCAAGATTTCAGCAATTTCAGTGTATCCGTTCATAGCAGCTGAAATCAAAGGTGTGCGTCCAGATAAATCTTTCAAGGTCACATTTGCTTTGTTTTCAATTAAAAAACGAACTGCATCGATATTGCCAGAAGCTGCGGCTAAATTAAGAGCTGTTCGATTTTTAACATCTTTTGCATTTATATCAGCTCCAGATCCGACTAAAAATTCCAGTAAAAAAAGATTAACAGTGCCATCTTGCTCAACATAAATAATTTGACCCTTATCTAAAACTTTAGGAATAGTTTTATTACGGTTTTGTATGACATGCATGAGAGGGGTTATGCCTTTTTTATCAGCCAAATTCACATCTGCTTTTTGTGCTACCAGTGTTTTGATAATGTAAAGATTGTTTTGTTTGATAGCTTCTATTAAAGGCGTATTCCCTTTTGCATTAAAACTATTAACTGAGGCATTGTTTCTTAAATACTCTTTTACTTTAGCTTCATTTCCTTCTAATATCGCTATAAAAAGCTGTTGATTGCTTTGTTCTAAAAGTTCTTTTTGTTTTTGTTTCACAGCGACTTCTTTATCTTCTTTATTCGAGCAGCTTGCTGCTAAAAATAAAAATCCCATCATGATAAATAATGGGATTATCTTCCCTCTCATAAAAATCCTTGGTTTGGTTTTTTTCAAAAAAACATAACTATGTTCCGCTTTCTTAAATTTAAAAACATCAGATTTTTTTTTAAAAGATCTCAAACCGCCTAACATTAAAATAGAAATTATCTTTAAAAATCTACTTTTGAATCTGTGTCCTCCACTTCTAAAAATCAATTTTTTTCTTGACTATGGTGTTCTAAAATGGCATCAAGTTACCTTGTTTTTTAAAAATTATAACACAAAAAGACATCTAAGAAATTTAGTAAATTTAATCAATCTTAAGAGGCTTTATGAAACGTTATTTTTTAATAATATTTTGTTCTATGTTTGAATTATGCTTAGGAGATTCTACTACAAAATTAATTACAAATGCAGAAGACATCACAGAAGAGTTTCTAACACAAAGCGCAGGATCATACTATACAGAACATATTAGTCATCTGAAAAGAGTATTCAATAAAATACACGTAAGGACATTTCTTGAATTTGGAGTGGGTTTTTCAACCAAATATTTTATAGACCACAGCGAGAAAGCTATTTCCGTCGAAATTGTAACACCTGGAACCGGCCCAGAATGGGTGAAATATTGCATTAACTTATACCGTAATTACAAAAACTGGATACCTATTGTTTATTTTGCTGGAAAATATAATGGAAGAGATTTGGAAAACAGCTGGGCTCCTTATAAATACATGGGTGCAGATAGCGTTTATCAAGCAGCTGCATATCAACCCGCTCATTATCAAAGTTACACCTTACTAGACCCTTCATATTTGAAAGATCTAGACAAATTCGTAAAACAGCAATTAGCTAGTAATGAAATTGATTTTGCATTTGTAGATTCAGGAGTATATATTCGTGGAGATTTGGTTCAAACGCTTTTGAATAATCAAGTCCCTATAATTGCCGCCCATGATGTATCACCAAACAGAAAATTAATAGACAAAGATGTATATGGCTATAATCTAATTGTCGTACCGGAAAATTATATAGAAATTCATGTACCCCTTGGAATGGGCACGGGCTTTTGGATAAAAAAAGAAGCTAAATACCTAGAAATCATAGAGGACTTACAAGAATATGTTAAGCCTAAAAAATAAATATACAAATAAAAGAAGATAAACATCGGTACAAAAATGGGCAACTTAGTTCAAGTCTAAATTGCCCTATTTTTTCAATTTACTATTTCACAATATAACAAAAGCTTTGCCAAACAATCAGCTAGCTTTCTAAAACTTTTCATTATCCCTTAAAAAACGCCACTTACCTTCCGGTAAAGAACCCAACTTAACACGTCCAATCCGGACTCTTTTTAAACTCACGACTTTTAAGAGAACTAATTCGCACATACGCCGAATTTGCCGTTTTTTACCTTCGATTAAAACAAAACGCAAAAGACCCTCTTCTAAAAGATCAATTCTAGCTCTTTTCAAAGGTTTACCGTCTAAAAACAGGCCAAATTTCAATTTATTAATAATCTCCGGAGTCACTTTACCTTCAACCCGCACCAAATATTCTTTTTCTATTTTTGCCTGAGGACCAATCAAAGTTTTGACCAAGGCACCATCCTGTGTCAAAACCATCAGACCTTTGGAATTTATATCCAATCGCCCGGCTACCGCTAATTTTTTTTTCATAGAGGGAACAAACTTTTTAGGTGCTCTGCCATCAACTTCTTGATTTTCTTGGTTAATTAATTCAATTGCTGGCCGATACCCTTTTTCTGGCAAATTAGAGACATAGCCAAGAGGTTTATTGAGTAAAACAGTCACTTTATGTTTTTTTGTTTCATCAGATAGTCTGATTTCAACATCTCTTTCTACCTTTACTCCCTGCTTTAAGATCTTTTCACCATTGACTTCCACAAGGCCTCTATCAATATAATCTTCAGCCTCTCTTCTAGAGCAAAGACCCCTTTCAGACATGAGTTTAGATAAACGAATTTTTTCCGACATAAACTGTATGGTTTGTTAGTTTGTTCAGCTTTGATAAAACATTATAGCTTTTTAGGATAAAATAAGCTTTCAATATCAATATATTTAATTACACAAGTATTGTTTGAAACTAGAACCAACCTGCTTTAGCCATTGTAGTACGTCAAATATGATATTTAGCTATCTATGCAGAGATTTTTTCAGTTCTTTTAAACTGCCAGTATTAATCACATCTTTTTTCTCCAGCCAACCCCTTCTCGCCTGTCCCAACCCATATCTAATAAAATCCAAATCATCAAGACTATGTGCATCAGTAGAAATAGACATTTTTACACCAATTTCTTTCGCTAACCTGCAATGCACATCTTTCAAATCCAGCCGGCTAGGATTAGCATTGATCTCTAAAATACAGCCTCTTTCTTTTGCACCTTTCATGACCTTTTCCAAATCCACTTCATAAGGAGCCCTTTCTTTAATCAATCTACCAGTAGGATGTGCTAAAATGCTAAAATAAGGCAGATCCATAGCCCTCAAAATCCTTTCGGTCTGTTTCTCTTTAGATAGTTTAAAACTGGAATGAATGGCTCCTATGACAAGATCCAGCTCTTTTAAAATACTGCCAGGCAGATCTAGTTTTCCATCGGCTAAAATATCAACTTCAATGCCTTTGAGAATGGTAATGCCTCTGAGTTTGCTATTCAGCGCATCGATTTCTCTGATTTGTTTTCTCAGCTCTTTTTCATCTAAGCCATTCACTATACGCATCTTTTTAGAATGGTCGGTAATCGCTAAATACTTATAGCCCATTTTTTTAGCAGCTTCTGCCATTTCTTTGATCGTGTTATGACCATCAGTCCGATTAGTATGGGCATGTAAATCTCCTTGAATATCTTCCAGCGTAATTAACTTAGGAAGATGTCTCTTTTTTGCTGCTTCAATCTCTCCTAAATTCTCTCTTAACTCCGGCTCTATATAAGGCAATTTAAGAGAGGCGTAAACAGAGGCTTCGGTTTTCCCGGCAATCTCTTTTTTGCTATTACTACCTTTGTTGCTCTTAAAAACCCCGTATTCATTGATTTTCAGCTGTTTTTTAATCGCC
>CAZTYI010000037.1:0-2293 GCA_964618335.1 uncultured bacterium | reverse complement strand
TAAAAACTACTCTTCACAAGATCCGCATTTACTTCTGCGATTAGTTTTTCTTCTTCTTCGTCTTTTTTGTTTTGCTGGTGCTTTTTGCTCAGCTCTTTTTTTTGAACGTCTTTTTCTAATAGCCATAAAATTCCTCCTTTGTGGCTTATGTTTTTACAAATACTAATTTCAGGTTTTAACTTCATCAATTATTTTTTTTTGGGAATAAACCCTGAATTAGTGAAAAGAAACACACAAAGGTTCTTAAGGACGCATTAATACACGAAAAGAAGAGGGAAAGCCCACGACTTTAATCGTGGGAATATATCAGAATCTATTCTGGTTGATATGCAAAACGGGAAAGATATTTTTCCCAATAGTCTGGATACTTGGTTCTCATAAATTCATCGCATCCTAAAATAACTTCTTCCGCCATCAAAGAAGTATGGTAAAGTAGATTAGAATAGCGAGATTGAGGATTTCTGTATCTGTCATAAGATTCATCACGTTTGGCTTCAAAATCTGCCATAAAATCATCAACTAAAGCTTCATCTTGGCCTAAAAATCTCATCAGGCTTTTTAGAGTTGTTTCAGGATCGTTTATCAAATCCTCATAATACACTAAAAAGCGGGTTGCTGGATTCCATTTTTCATAGCATTTTAAAGTAAGAATATAACCACTTTTACGAGATTCAAAAAGTTGTTCTGCCTGACCTAACTGTTTAAAATAAGAATCTTCAAAATTCAAAAAATCAAGCATTCTATCATCTCTGTTGTTATGGTGCCTCATCATGCATTCACGATAGTTTCTAACAATGACAATCAGATAATCTTTTTCCTGATCAGCTCTGTCTAATTGCAGACGACTGGGATTATGGCCCCAATACGTATAACGCCTGGGCTCTTGATTTAATGCATCTGCAGAACTAAGTAAATTCTCTAGACAAAATCTAACCCAATGATTGCCGGATCTGGGATAGCCCATAAGATGAATCTTTCCCTCTACGCTAAAGGCTGTATCAATACAGAAGAAAAAAAGCACGCTAAAGATAAACCAAAAGATTTTTTTCATAGATTCCCTAGTTAAAAACTTTTAAAGTTTATGAAATTTCAGACAAAATTAAAAGATTTTTTTGAAAATAAATTGCTGTATTGCAACTCAATTTTCTAATAGAACCTTTTCTTTAGACGAAAGCAAAGCTTTTTGAATAATACCGCCGCCGGAAAGTTTTCCTTCACTGATAACGGTAAAGCGCTTGGTTTCTACAAAATCATCTTCTAAATCACAGGCAATAGGTTCATCTAATAAGAAAATACATTTGGCAATATTATTCTGCTCTACAAAAGCTTGTTTTTTTTCTTCCATCAATACCGTATCCAAAACCTTTTCGATTTTCAATACTTGAAAACCTTTCAGAGCTGTACAAATTCTCATAAAATACTTTTTGTGTTCTTCCATCGGTTCAGATGACAGCCAAAACAAATTCACCTCAAATTGCGAGGACACAAAAGGCCGTTTTTCAGCTTTATTACAAATGATTTCACCTCTTTTAACATAAATTTGCGGATGCAGAATAATACCCGTAGCCTCACCTGCATAAGCTACTGTTTTATTTTTAGAAATTGGCTGCTCAGAAAAACTTTCTATGGAAGCTACTTTAGCTGTTTTTTTTGAAGGTAAAAAAATAAGATCATCATCTACCTTAATTTGACCCGATAAAAGATTGCCGGCCACGATACGCCTGTGATCTTGGTTTTTATTAAACTTATACACTGCCTGAACAGGCAGTCTTAGCGGATATTTAATTAAAGACGTTCCTTTTTTAAATTCTTTTAATAAATCAGCTACGGTTTGACCTTGATACCACTCCATTTTATTGGAAAGATTTTTAATGTTATCTCCCACATCAGCGCTGACCGGTACAAACTGATCGATCTTAATCCCAAATTTCTGAGCAAAGTTTTGATATTCTTTTTTTATTTTTTCAAAAACAGTTTGTTGATAACCTACCAAATCCATTTTATTGACCAGAATTACAATTTTAGAAAGGTTGAAAAATGAAAGTAACAGAGCATGACGGCGGCTGTTTTCCTGAATCCCCTCTAAAGCATCCAAAATAATGAGTGCTCCATCAGTTTGAGATGCTCCAGTAACCATGTTCTTAATAAATTCTATATGGCCGGGAGAATCAAAAAAGAGATATTTTTGTTTTTCATACGAAAAAAAGCAACGAGCTGTATCAATAGTAATACCCTGCCCTCTTTCTTCTTTCAGAGCATCCAATAAAAAAGCATATTCAAAGTTTTTGCCTCT
>CAZTYI010000036.1:0-12281 GCA_964618335.1 uncultured bacterium | reverse complement strand
TGCACAATTCATCCAACCATTAAAATAGTTGGCTTTCTTGTGCCTTTAGCGTAACCAACTTTTGAAGGCAATTTGAAGACAAAGGAAAAAGTAAATAAAAACTAGACTTAATAACTTTTTTTTTAATAGGTCAAATAAGCTCCCATATGGCCATGTTTTCTCATCGGCCTACCAAAAAGTTTGCCATGTACTGGTTTTATTTGAAAACCCAAGTCAAAACGAAAATTGAGCCAAGAAGAGGCTATATATCTAAAGCCTGGGCCTGTCGAAAGTAAAACAATAGACTGCTTGTCAAGAATGCTTTGGTTAATATCATTTACATAGCCAAAATCAAGAAAGATCAACATCTGCAAACTATCTTTTAAGGCTCGCACTAACCTAAAGGAATCAGTTCTCAGCTCGTTTTTAACTAATAGACCGAAATCACCTACCGCTTCACCTTCTGCATAGCCGCGAACTGTTAATTTACCGCCTAAAGCTAATTCTTCTATACCGATTAATCTGCTGCCCGTCGCTTGCAGAATTACGTTAGTAATCCAAGTGGCTTTAATCGGAAAATGGACAAAATGGTCCATGTTAAAAATACCATACATGTATTTGCATTGCGCTCCGGAACGATTACGATCGTACTGTTTATTATGGTTAAAAATCGTCATACGGCCTGGAGAGAGGTAAAGAGAAAAACCAAAATTAAACGAACCTCGTGCTTGCTTCATCGCTCCTTCATAGCGAATTAAAAATTGAGAGACATCGATCGATCTGCCAAAAATAGTTCCCAGATAATCGACATAACTATTGGAGCGTTTAAAATCATAACCAAACTGTAAAAGATGAAAATAGAAACCAAAGTGAGGCAGTCTGAACTCATAGCGCGTACCTACAGCATAAGACAAACCTCGGGCTGTGAGATAAGGCGCCATATTAATTTCCCACCATTTCGGTTTGGTACGAACATAACTCATAAAGAGCGTAAATCTTTGCCGTTTGGGTAAAGCCAGCAGATAGTTAGCGGTAATCGAATTCCAGCTTTTGACGTAGGGAGAAATATTAACTTCGGCATTTAACTGATGATTAGGCTGTTTAAATAAATGGCCTTTGCTAAAACCTACTTTCCAGCGTTTTGAACTAGCCGTTTTATAAGAAGAAATTTCCATACCTGCATAACAATGCAAAGGTCTTTTCTCTTCAACACCAATAATAATATCTGTAGTACCGAGCAATTCTCCCGGTTCATAAACTATCTCTACCGAACGAAAAGGATCGTTTTCCAACCAGTCTTTATCGTCTAAAAGATCTCCTGTAAAAATCTCATCTCCTGGTTTAACACTGATCTCATCTTTAATGTTTTTTTCCGGCGTATTTTGACCTGCATTAACATTCAAAAGACCTAACACTGAATGGCGGATATAAAATTGAATTTCTCCAGAAGAAATATCCTGATTGGCAGGTACAAAGACCCTAATTAAAGGGCCACCTATATTCCAATAATGTCTGACCACAGCTTCTTTAATCTGCAAAAGCAAATCAGTCGTAATCTCTCTGCCCAGAAATTTTTTCATCCTGGCTTTAAAGACATCTTCTTTCTGAATATACATGTCTTTCAAAATAATACCGGGAGGATAAATCGAAGGATCGGGAACGATTTTATCTAAATCCCTGCAAAAAATCAGACCTCTTAACTTGGTAGTCGGAGCTCTTCTACCCTGAAAGGGATCTTTGTAGCCTTTCTGCTTAAGCTGTTCACGAGCTGGTGCTCTATCAATACCTGGCCGGGAGGTACTTGAAGGAGCTGTTTTCCTTTCAGTTGCTTTGGGAGAGGTGGCTTTTGCTTTAGGCGGAGCTACTCTGCTTTTAGGCAGACTAAATGTTTTACTGCTGGAAGAAGGAGTTTTCGGCGGAGGTTCTCTAACTGGCGGAGGAGAGGGTTTCATAGGAGCAGGAGAAGATTTACGATGAGTAGGTGTGGGTCTTTTAAAAACAGGATTAGTCGCTCCTATAACTTTTGAATCTTCAACTGCAGCCTGAACATTTTTATTTTCACTGTTTTTATTTTCAATTTCCTGGGATTTAGTCGCTCTGGTTTCTTGCTCTGCAGCTATTTTTTTTCTAGGAACTCTTTTGATTTTTTTTTTGGTTTCTGTCAGCGCTATTTCTTTTACTTCAGGCTCTATAAAAGCTTTGCGCTTCTCAATATTTTTGATTTCCGTTTCAATTCTTTGCTCGTCAAGAATACGCTTCTCTAGATCTGAATCAATTGATCCCAGAGTCAGAAGAAAAAACACGGATGCAAATATAGCTAATAAAAAACGTTTCATCTTGTTTTGGTATGCCTAAAGAAAATTGTATTCAAACATATAATATATACAAAGATAAAATTTGAAAAAGAGGACAGCCTTACCCCCCCATGAAGAGCAAATATTTTTTAAGATAGCAAAGAGCTTTTAGCTTTGCTGGGAAGTAGCTCTTTTTTATCTAACAACTTCTGCAAAGGCCGGGCAGTCAAGAGCCATTCACGATGTGCTAAATACCACTGAACAGTTCGTCTTAGACCTTCTTTCAAAGTTACTTTGGGTTGCCAATGTAACTGATTTTTAATTTTAGAAAAATCAATTGCATAACGGAAATCATGTCCTGGACGATCAGTGACAAAAGAAATTAAAGAGAAAAGATCGGCTTTTTCTTGCTGCAAAGCTTCAGCTATCAGATTTAAAAGCAGATGGACTATTTCTAAATTATTTTTTTCTCCATTGCCCCCAATATTATAAGTCTCGTTAGAACGGGAAGTTTTGATGATCTGCCAAATCGCTTCCACATGATCTTCTACAAAAAGCCAATCACGCACATTCTTTCCTTCTCCGTAAATTGGCAGTTTTTGTTTTAAAAGAACTTTTTTAATCATTTGCGGAATCAACTTCTCGCTATGTTGAAAAGGACCATAGTTATTAGAACAGTTGGAAATAGTGGTCGAAAGCTGATAAGTGTTGGCATAAGCTCTCACTAAATGATCCGAGGCCGCTTTAGAAGCAGCATAAGGAGAATTAGGCTGGTAGGGACTTTTTTCAGTAAAGGTTCCCTTAGCAATAGAACCAAAGACTTCATCGGTCGAAATATGATGTAAATGGGTCTCAGGTCTTTTTCTAATACATTCCAAAATTTGAAAAGTACCCTCTACATTAGTCTTTAAAAACACTTCTGGAGTCCGAATGCTATTATCTACATGAGTCTCAGCCGCAAAATGAACACAGGTATCGATCTGAAACTGATCAAAAATAGTCATCAGTTTTTTATGATTAAGAATATTACCTTGAAAAAAAGTATAGCGAGAATCAGCAGAGATTTCTTGGAGGCTTTCTAAAGAAGAAGCATAAGTTAAAAGATCAAAATTAACTACCTGACCAGAAAAATCTTTTTGCTTTAAAACAGAACGGATAAAAGCCGAACCAATAAAACCCGCTCCTCCCGTCACCAAAATATTTTTAACTTTTCGTTGATTTGACATAGATGATTTTATTTCCTGCAATAAATTTACAATGTAAGGGAAATAAGTTAATCCCCAACATTTATTTAGTTTTTAAGACTTTCTAAATAACTGCTCACAGTTTTTTTCAGAGCTATTTTATAAGAAGGGACTTTTATAGAAAGCAATTTTTCTACCTTTTTTAAATCCAAAATAGAAAAAGCAGGTCTTTGAACCCTACTTTCAAAATCATCAGAACAGACTGGTATGACTTTTTCTACTGCTAGAACTGCTTTTTGCTTTTGCGCTTCCTGTAAAATATCCAAAGTAAATTGATACCAGGAAACAATTTCTTGATTGGCAAAATGAAAAATACCAGAAAAAGACAGCAGTTTTAAAATAGCCTGAGCTAAATCATATGCAAAAGTTGGTCGGCCAAATTGATCATTAATTATTTTTAGCTCTTTTTCAGTTTGCATAAGCCTGAGCATTTTACAAACAAAGTTATTCTTCCCTTCTGCAAAAAGCCATGAAGTGCGAATAATAATAAAATCTTTCAGTTTTGCTTGGATGATTTGTTCAGCAGCCAGTTTGCTTTGCCCATAAACATTCAGAGGCGCAGGCAGATCTTCTTCCAGATAGGGAGTTTTTTTCTCGCCATCGAAGATGTAATCAGTAGATATTTGGATCAACTTAGCTTTTTTTTCTTGAGCTATAGTTGCTAGATTTTCCACTCCTTGGCCATTGATTTGAAAAGCTTTAATTTTCTCTACTGGTTCTTCCGCTGCTTGTACATTGGTATAAGCCGCTGCATTGATAATATGGGTAATCGGTTCGTTCTGTACAAAAGACTGTAAGCTTTTTAAAGAGGTCAGATCAGCTTCTTTTCTAGCAGAAGCTATAAAAGGAAAAGAACTTTTTTGTAAAAGTTGAAACAGCTCTTTGCCAAGCATTCCTTCTTTACCAACTAACCAAATTAACATACAAGAACCTCTTGAAAGGACATACTATTTTTATCTCGTACAGAAAGGTGAGGTGTTTTGACAGGCCAAGAGATATTAACCATAGGATCATTCCAGGAAAACCCAGTTTCTTTTTTAGGCTCATAATAAGAGCTGACTTTATAAAGCACATGAGCCTGATCCGAGATTACTAAATAGCCGTGGGCAAAACCAGCTGGAATAAAAAACTGCTGACAAGTCTGAGCGTTTAAAACAACGCTTTGCCACTGACCAAAAGCAGGAGATTCTTTTCTCATATCTACAGCCACATCAAAAATTTCACCTTCAGCCACGGTGACTAATTTAGCTTGGCCAACACCTCTTTGAAAATGCATGCCTCTGAGGGTGTTTTTTTGAGAGAAGGCGTGGTTATCCTGTACAAATTCAGGCAGGCCTAAATCTTGATAGATATTTTGACGAAAGCTTTCTAAAAAATAACCTCTTTCATCTTGAAAAATTTGAGGTTTGATTAATTTCAGCCCTTTGATTTTAAATTCAACTATTTCTAGGTTTGAATATTCTGTTTTCATACTTAATCTCTAAAAATCACTTTTAAAAAAGCACAAAAATTACAAAAAGCTAGAGCAGAACTGCCGCTGTAGCATGGCGCCCGGTAGGTTTACTGCGTCTATGCGAATAAAAATCTTGATCTTCACAAAAAGTACAGCTTTGGGCTACTTCTATTTGATCTTCCCTCACTCCGGCTGTAGTCAATTGCATGATAGCTATTTTCCAAAGGTTAAAATGTTTCGGTTTTTCTTTATCTTGAAAATCCCAAAACTCTTCCGGGAGTTCTTCTTGGTAATTTTTGAACTCAGCGTGTTTGGGACATAAAGAGGGCGAAATAGAAACTAATAGTTCTCCAGGTTCTACTTGGTATTTATCTTTGAGGGTTTGCACCATTTTTTGATAGATATTAAGCACTTGTCCCTTCCAGCCGGCATGCGCAACGGCTAGAATATTTTTTTTAGGAGCATAAAAAACAGCTGCCTGACAATCAGCGTGAGCTATCGCCAAAGCAATGTTTTTTTCTTTGGTATAAAGGCCATCAGCTTCTTCGATATCTTTTAGATTGTCTTTGGTGACTTCGATTAAATTATCACCATGTCTTTGTTTGGCAAAAACCAGATACCCAGCTTGCAGATCTTTTTTAATTAATTCACGGTTAGCTTTGACGCTGTCTGGATGGTCTCCTACTTCCTCAGAGACATTCAAGGTAGCAAAGGGTTCTTTGGAAAAACCTCCATGCCTTAGATAGGTCTTACAGTTGAACTGAGGGAAGTTTTCAAAAAGATCATATTCTATCCAACCAAGATTTTCTTTATCAGTTTCCATAATTGCCTTTGAAGTTTTGAATCTAGGGTAACTCCAAAGCAGTTTTTTGGTCGATATTTTCTTATTTTAGAAAGTTTTATTTTGAGAAATAAAAAGGCAAGAAAATCAAGAATTCTTACCTTTTTAAAGAAAAAGAATTATTCACTTTGAGCAACTTCTAAATCTCTTATACAAATAGGGCAGTTTTTTTCATCTTCAGCATGTTCAACTAAAAAACTTTGCACAACTTGTACCATCTCGGTAAAACCAAAATGTTCACAAGAGGTCTTAAATTTATGAAGGCCAACAAACGCATTGTGTATACGCGTTTCTTCATATCCTTCTTTTTCTGGTAAACCAAAAAATTTACAATCAACTAACGCTAATCGATCATCGGATGTTGGAAGAAAATTACCAAAATGAGCATCAGCAAAACCGGTTGCATAAATCACTTCTGCTATTTCCTTAGCAAGTATTTTTCTATCTTCTACAGATAAGTTTTGAAGAAAAGACCTAAAATCGATTCCTGTGATTTCTCTTTGAAATAATGTTATAGCAGCTTGAGTTACTCTACGTCCTTCAATTTGAGGAACGCAGAAAAAGCCCTCTCTGATAATTTCATCTTCTTCAAGCTTTTCGATCTCTATTTGTACCGTTGTGGTATATCGAGGGATAGAACGTATACCATACTCTTCTAAAACAGCCATTCCATGTTCGGAAGCTGACCAAGTACGGCCTGCTCTACTAAATTCTACTGTCTTCTGAAACAAAGGTAGTAAAGCCCTTTCATCAGGATCAACTTCGAAAAAACGGATCTGTTCTAATTTATCCGGAGAAAAACGCCCTTCTTTTACTGGTCTTTCTGCTACTGCTGATATCGCCATAATATTGTCTTCCTATTCAACCTATGTTTATTAAATTAAATTATTATTAAAGAAGGGAGGAATTATACGCTATTTAGCTCTTTTAAGAATACTTTTTTTTTAGCTAAAACTAACTAAAAACCACCCTTTTAATACAAAGATTATAACATAAAATTGAATTTTTAGTCACCCTGAAACATAAACATATAACATATTGATTAGTAAAGACTTATATCAAATAACTTACTTCTTATTGTATTTGTTGTAGAGAGTTCTCTTAACTAGTGGTTAATAGCGGCTAAATATACACCACTCCATCTGCTTCTGCTAAAGATAAAGCCAATTCATTAGCAAAATAATGCGGGTTAAAAAGCGGCGCTAAGGGCTCTACCGGCACCAGAATATGCCTAGCAAACAAAGGCTCTAAGTCTAGAGCTTTTCCAGAGTTAGCATCAAAAGGAGCGACAATATTGGTCGCTGAAACTGGAGAATTAATATTGTCATCGAAAAAGATGGAATGCACATTAGCATCATCTGGATCTAAAGGAAATTTTTTACCGTAAGCAGCAATTTCTTCATGGCTATTCCACCACTTCCAATCATCTCTGACACAAGTATGATGGTCTTGACAAAACTGATAAAATGCTCCCTGTTCATCAAAGTTTGGTACTCCTTCGCCTGGAATTAAATGCTCTCCTAAAAACTGCAAAGTAGGTCTAAAAAACTCTATCCCTGTCTCTCTTTCAATTTCATCACGAGCATCTTCTGTATCATTACCGAAGCTTCTCAGAATAATTTTATATTCAATACTTGCGTCGTTTAATCGTGTTACCAAATCATAAAATGAAGGAACTATTTTTCTGCCTGACTCTGCCATGGAACCTAAAAGACGAAGAGCGGTTTCATGGGTGGCCTTAGCTTGTGGAGCATAAACATGCAGCGGTGATGATGGTGTTTTTGCTAAATAAGGCACAAACTGAGTTACCAGACTTACCCGCTTTTTCTTAAGAATCTTATCACTACGAGGACCGACAATCTGATGGTCAAAGACAAAATCATGATAAGTCATACTACGGTCGCTGATAGTTGAATCCCAAACAGCTCGGCAGGCTTTGGCCAAACCATGCTGAACCACATCGGAATTTGATTTTCCCTGTATATTATCTTCTAAAATAAGGGTTTGATTGACATCTAGATGCACAATGACTTTTCTATCAGTTTTTAAAATGAGAGGAGATCCGCTTCTCAAAGCTAAATAATCCGGATAATAACTACCTGCTGCTGTTATGACCGCCATTTTTCAACCTCCAAATTGATTAAAAACGAAAAGTTTATGCCCATACATAAAAAAAAGAAAGTATAAAAAAACTAGCGAAAAGCTTCCAATATAGTTAAAATTAACAAAGCTTTAACTCTTAATAACAAAGGAGTTATGCCATAAAAAAAGCAGAGCTCCATTCTTTAAAAGAAATTAATAAAAAATGAAAATTAAAAAAGAGTATTTTAAATTAATTGCTCTAATATTAAAATTACAAAACAAAATAACTTAAAGTTTTTATCTTTTAACTTTCGAAAAAAAAGTGCCTGCGTTACTGTACAATTAAGAAAAACAAGCTGTTTTTCATATGTTTTTTCGGGACAAAACTCTTCTTAGTCATGGCATCTTTCTAGCTTTAATTGCTTATTTTTTCTTTGCTTTAGCTTCCACTTTTGTCAGATTGTTTCCTCCCTCCTTTCCTACTCTGCAAATTCTTTTCTTTCAGTCTGTTATCGCTCTTGCATGCTTACTTTATAAGAACTATAAAACAGGCAAAAAGCTGACTTTTCATACCTCTCTTTTTTCTTATCATTTGCTCCGCGGTTTAAGCGGTGTTTTATCTTACTTATGCTTCTATCTGACCATTAAATACGCCAATCTGGTTGATGCTGCGGTCTTAAATGCCACCTCTCCTTTTTATATTCCTTTTATCTGGTATTTTCTAACCAAAGAGAAGATTGAAAAACAGGTCTTTTGGGCTATTATCTTAGGTTTTATCGGAGTGGCTTTTATTCTCAAACCAGAGGGGACCTTTTTTCACCCTGGTTCTTTAATCGGTCTTTTAACTGGCTTGCTTTCAGCCTTTGCCGTCATTGGCATTTCACTTTTAAACCGCGCTAAAGAACCTACTAATAATATTATTTTTTACTTCTTTTTAATCAGTTCACTAGCGCTCTTTCCTTTTTTACCTGCTGTCTGGGAAACCCCCTCTTTAAAAGAGAGTTTTTTACTGATAGCTATTGGTATTAGTACTTTTTTTGCCCAAAGCTTTTTAGCCAAAGCCTTTCAGTATGGTACAGCAGCTTTTCTCTCTCCTCTCTCTTACAGCACCATTATTTACATCACTCTGATCAGCTATGTTTTCTTAGATGTCCTGCCTTCTTGGGCTTCTTTTGTCGGAATCCTTTTGGTAATTATTGGAGGAACGACTACTTTTATTCTCACTCAAAAACCATCTACCTTCAAAGATCTTTTCTCACGGCCTCAAAGCATGTATAAATGGTGGCATTTCTGGAAAAAATAGAGAGCTGCTACTCTTTTTACCAAAACCTATCGGCTTAGGCTGCAGCCAAAGCCGCCATCCCAACCTTCTGAATTAGGTAGCTGAAGAAAAGAGCCTTTTACTTTTAAGCCTAATTCTTTTTGAGCTTTTTCAACTAAGTCTTCGTTTTCTGCTTTTAAAATCGAACAAGTCAAATACCAGATCTGCCCCTTGTCAGAAAGTAATGAAAGAGCATGTTTGAGCATTTGAAACTGACTCTTTTGAAGTTCTTTTAGCTTTTGGGGTTCCAGTCGCCATCTAGCTTCTGCTCTTTTGTTCAACACTCCGCTATTAGAACAAGGCACATCCAATACGATCAAATCAAACTTTTCAGAAGAACAAAATTCTTCGGCTTTACCTTGCGAGACTGTTGCTTCTGTGATTTGGTATTTTTCTAAATTTTCTTGAAGTAGTTTAATTTTCTCTTCTGAAACATCATTGGCATATAGCTTGGCTGAGGGCAACAGATCTCTTAAAGCTAAAAGCTTACCACCGGGAGCACTGCAAAGATCTAAAATATTTGCCGGCTTAAAACTTAGGTTTTCAGAGAGCTTTTCAATTAAATAAACAGGAGTCACATTTTGAATATAAAAATGACTATCTTTGAAATAATTTTCCAACTCTTGCCCTTTTTCAAGTTGAAAAACTTTGAGTCGTCCCATAAAAACAGCTTTCAAATCTGTTGTAGAAATAGCTTTTTTCTTCAAAACATCATCTTCATTTTCTTTTTCTTTTATACTTTCTCTAAATCTGGCCATCAAAGGAGCGGGTTTGTTCATTAATTCTAAAAGGTTTGTGGTTTTTTCTAGATCGTATTGTTTTAAGAGCTTTTCTACAAAAAACTGAGAATAAGAATAATAAACAGAAAGCTCTTTGGCACTTGGGCTCTGCCCCGTAGGCAAGCTAAGTTCTTTTTGGTCTATTTTATCTAAAGCGCGCAAAAGAGCATTAAAAAAAGCACCTAACCTTGGATGGAAATATTTTTTAGCTAAACCAACTGTTTCATCTACCACTGCGTAAAGAGGAACTCTATCCATGAAAAAATATTGATAAAGAGCTGTATATAAAAGTAATCGTTCTTTTGTTTTTAGTTTTAACTTTTTAGGTTTGATTTTTTGAGATTTTGATTTTTTTGAGTCTTTTTTATTTGTATGTTGGCTAGAAATATAAAGCTGATCAGCTAAAAATTCTAAAGAGAGTTTTCTTCTTTGTACTCCATGAGCAATTTCATAAGCTAAAGACAAATCTTTTTTTAAAAGAGAGGTCTTTTGAAAAAAGTCTTCTAAATATCCCCCTCTTTGAGCAAAAATAAGGGCTAAAAACGCTTCTTCTCTTGGGTTTTTAAAGTTTTTCATGGGGATGATTATAGCAGAACGGAGCTTAGAATTAAGAGAAAAGAAAAGACAAACTTAACTTTTTTTAAAAAAAATTTAAAATTTAAAATTTTAAAAAAAACAAAAAATCAAAATAAAAACATGACTGTAGCTATTTTACTAATGGCCGGAGAAGGCAACCGGTTTCAAAGCGAAAAGCCAAAACAGTTCCATCACCTCTCCGGCAAACCTATCTATCTCTATGCTTTAAAAACCATGCAAGAATCAAAGCTCTTCGATTTAATCATTTTAGTCTGCCCTCAAAGCCATCTTAAAAAACTCACCTCTTTTCATAAAAAAGAACTTAAAAATAACAGTTCTCCTATCAAAATTATCTCTGGAGGAAAAACCCGACAAGAGTCCACTTATCTCGGACTACTAGCCGCTCCCCAAAATACTCAGCTAGTTTTAATCCATGACGCAGTACGTCCCTTTGTTACAAAAATTATTTTAGAAGAAAACTTAAGCCTCGCTAAAAAGCACAAAGCCGTCGATACCTGCATTCCCAGCTTTGATACCATTGTCCACAGCCCAAGAGGTGATCAGATAGAAAAAATCCCCTTAAGAAAAGAGTTTCTACGCGGTCAAACTCCCCAGACTTTTTACTATCCTTTAATCCTTAAAGCCCACCAACAAGCTCTTGGACAGCCTCTTAAATCCAACAAAGAGACTAAAGCTAAGTCCAAACTCCAAATCAAAACTAAAACCAAAAAAAAGAGCCTCTGTGATGCTTCTGATGACTGTCAGCTAGTTCTGCAAATAGGGAAACCAGTTTTTATTGCTCAAGGCGATGAAAACAATATCAAAATCACTACCCAATTAGATCTTTTTCTAGCCGAACAAATTTTAAGATTACGCACTTTGTCTTCATCTGCTCTTTCTTCTTCATCCTCTTCAACTTCTTCTTCAGCTCATTCTTCTTTATTAATAAACCATCCACTTAGAGGTAAAAAATATATCGTAGTTGGAGCCTCTGGCGGTATCGGCACTGAGCTTTTAAAAAGTCTACGACAAGCCGGAGCAGAACCTTTCCCTGTCTCTAGAAGCTCTAGTTTTTTTGCTGATTTAACCAAACCCCAAAGCTTAAAAACAGCTTTGAAACAGATCTTTCAAAAGAGCGGACCAGTAGATGGGCTAATTAACTTAGCAGGATTTTTAAAAGTAGCCTCTCTAAAAGAACTAAGCGAATCAGAAATTGAAAATATGGTACAAGTTAATTTAACTGGGCTAATCTATGCCTGTAAGTACGCCTCTCTCAAAGAAGGGGGACACATTATCAATATTGCTTCTTCTTCTTATGCTAAAGGCAGAGCTTTTTCTCCGGTTTATTCTGCAGCTAAAGCAGCCGTTGTTAATTTTACCCAAGCGTTAGCTGATGAACATAAAAATTTGAAAGTCAATGTCATAGTGCCTTCAAGAACTAATACGAAGATGCGCAGAGAAAACTTCCCGCAAGACAAAGTTAGCGAACTACTGGCTCCTGAAAAAGTCGCCGAGGTTATTGTTGCTCTTTTAAAAGAGAATCAAACCACCGGCTCGATTATCGAAGTCAAAAAATAAATTTTATTGTTTCAAACAAGAATATTTCCAAAAAAAAAGCCCGGAAACTTTTATATTTCCGGGCTTAAATGTGAGGCTTGAAGGATTTGAACCTTCGACCCATTCCTTAAAAGGGAATTGCTCTACCGCTGAGC
>CAZTYI010000035.1:0-12733 GCA_964618335.1 uncultured bacterium | reverse complement strand
CCAAAAAATACTTGTATTAAGATTTTTTCATATTAACATTTTTTACAAAAAAATAAAGTTGTAAAAGCTTCTGATGCAAGCAAAAGAATTGCAGCGATTTATCCGATGTTATACCATGAAATAATCAAAAAAAGGATTCCTATGTCAGCTGATCAAAAACACCCTCATTTCCGTCTGGTTAAAAAATTATATATTGAAGAGATCAAAAGTACTCTGTTTGAATATGAGCATCTAAAAACTAAAGCTCCTATTATCCATCTGCAAAATGAAGATCCAGAAAATCTCTTCGTAGTCTCTTTTCCTACTTATCCTGATTCTTCAAATGGAGTGTTTCATATTTTGGAACATACCGTTTTATGCGGCTCACAAAAATATCCCATTAAAGATCCCTTCTTTTCTATGCTGCGCCGTTCCTTAGCAACTTTCATGAACGCTATGACTGGTTCAGATTTTACTTGCTATCCCGCCTCTTCTCAAATCGAAAAAGATTTCTATCAGCTTTTCGAAGTCTATTTAGACGCTGTTTTCCATCCGCTTTTAAAAGAGCTCTCTTTTCAACAGGAAGGCTGGCGTTTAGAATTTACTGATCCGGCTGATCCTTCTTCTCCCCTGATGTATAAAGGCGTAGTTTATAATGAGATGAAAGGGGCCCGTTCTTCGATTGATGAAAGGCTCCACCACACTTTAATGCAGCATCTAACTCCTGACTTACCCTATTCCTACGAAACCGGAGGCCTGCCAAAAGACATCCCTTCCTTGACCTATAAAGAATTGCTCTTAGCTCATCAAAAATTCTACCATCCTTCGCATGGTATTTTCTTTTTTTATGGCAATCTACCAACTGAAAAACACCTGACTTTTTTAGAAGAGAAATGTTTAAAAAACTTCTCTCAGATTCCTCCTTTGAAACCTCTGCCAAAACAAAAACGCTTTACCCAGCCGCTAGATATAACCGCTTATTATCCTTTAGCTGAAAATGATCATGATACAGACCAACAAAAAATCATTTTGGCTTTAGGTTTTTTAACTTGCTCTATCCAAAATCAAAATGAAGCACTAGCTTTATCGCTTTTAGAACATATTCTTTTTGCAACTGATGCCAGCTTAGTTTGCCAACCACTTTTAGAATCAGGGCTCTGTTTAGAAGTCGACAGCTCGTTAAATTTAGAAATGAGCGAAATACCCTGGCTGATTACCTTAAAAGGCGTAGAGAAAGAAAAACAACATAAAGCGCTTAAGCTTTTAGAAACTACGCTGGAAAATATTGCAGAAGAAAAAATTAAAATCCCAGCTCCAATGATCGAAGCCGCTTTACATCAACTAGAATTTTCTGGATCGGAAATTTCCCGCCACCATGCGCCTTATGGCTTACATCTCTTTTTTCAAGCCGCTTTAGCGAAGCACCACGGTATTGAGCTAGAAAAAAACTTACAAATCCACAAACTTTTTAAAATGCTGACGGAAGCTTTAAAAGACCCCCATTTTTTAACCAACCTGCTTAAAAAATATCTGATCGACAATTCTCATAAGATCAATTTGACTATGCTACCGGATCAAAAGCTACACCAAAAAGAACTTGCTGAAGAAAAAGCCGATTTAAAAAACAAAGAACAAATTCTAACTCCTCTAGAGAAAAAAAACATCCTTGAAAACAGTCAAAAACTAATCTCTTTTCAAAATGAAAAAGAAGCTTCTTTAGACTGTTTACCAATTTTCCCAATCTCTCAAATCCCTCATCCTGTAATAGACTTTCCCCTCTCCCATGAAAATCTGCCTAATCTAGACTTTTGCCACTACACTACTTTTACCAACCAAATTCTTTATGCCGATCTACTTTTTGATCTGCCTACTTTTACTTTAGAAGAAATGCCTGTCTTAACACTCTTCGTTTATCTTCTGCCACAAATCGGCTGTAAAACACGCAGCTATAGTGAAAACTTGCGTTTTATCAGTTCTAACTTAGGTAATTTTTCTCTCACCCTGACTTTAAACCCCCAAGCTAAAGACTCTAATCTTTTAGCTCCGGCTTTAAGTTTAAGATCAAAAGCTTTAAAACGTAAAACTCCTTTTCTTTTTCAGTTTTTAAAAGAAATGGCGCAGACAGCTGATTTTTCCAATAAAAAAAGGATCCAAGAGCTCTTTTTAGCACAAGCCAGCTTGTTAGAAAATAATCTTCCTAATAATGCTCTGAGCTATGCTATGCGCGATGCTCTTTCCAATATCAATCTGCATCATTTTTTAAATAATGAACTTTCGGGACTGCCCTATTTTCGCTTTATCCAAAAAACTAAAGCCAATCTCGACCAACAACTGGATATCATCATCCCACAGCTACAAGCTATTCAAGAAAAGATCTTTTCTCAAAAACCAAGCCTCGTTATTACTGCTCAAAAAGACTTTTTTCCTTTATCTAAAGATTGCTTAAATTCCTTAGATTTCGTAACTAAAAATTCTTCCAATAATCTTTCAAGACAATCGCAAGCGCAAACAAAAGCTATCTGGCAAAATCCCGCTTACTCTTTAAAACGTCAATCTTCAGCTAAAGCTATCCCAGCGCCAGTAGCCTTCAACGCCTATGCTTTAAAAGCTCCTTCTTATTTAGACCCCAGCGCTCCTTACTTGCTGCTTTCTACCTTCTTAATGGAAAATCTCTATCTGCATTCTCAAATCCGAGAAAAGGGAGGCGCTTATGGAGCAGGAGCTAATTATCATAACGGCTCTTTTTATTTTTATAGCTATCGCGATCCCCAAATCAAAGACAGTTTGGAAGCTTTTAAAACAGCCATCACAAAAATTGCAGAGGGTCATTTCACTCAAAGTAAATTAGAAGAAGCTATCCGCGGCGCCCTAAGAGATATTGAAGAACCGCTTTCTCCCGGCGGCAAAGGTATTCATACCTTCTTTTTAGAAAAAACCGGCTACACCAAAGAAATTAGGCAAAAATTTAAAGATAAACTGCTCAGCGCTTCTAAAGAACATATTAGCCAAGCAGTGAAAGAACATCTTCTCAATCAAGAGGGAGATTTCTCTAGCTTTGCCGAAAGAAAACTCTTAGAAACTAAACTGCCGCCGGATATTTCTATCGAATCAATTTAAATTTAATTGAATAAATTTAGATTGATTCGTTTGTTTGTTTTTGTTTTTTTTAGCTGCTAAGCATTTATTTTTCTAAAAAAATCTTTTACTCGCGGTAATTTATTTTTTTTCTATAATGTTTACCATTTAAAAATTTAAAAAAAGACAGTTAATCTACTCCATCTAAAAAAAGAAGATCTGTCCTAAAAAATTAAAGTAAAATAGTGAAAAAGCCTTCTAAACTAAGAGTTTTCTTTTCAAGAATTTATAAGAATAAACCGCTCTTGTTTTTGTTTTTTTTTAGTTTTTTTTCTTTTCTTAACGCTCGAAACCTAGAAGATTTTTCAAAGGACTTATCTGCTCTTTGTGAAAAAACCCTTCCCTCTGTAGTCATGATTAAAGTTTACTATCCCTCTGACCACGAAGGTGCTTTCGATTACGCCAACGATACTTTTTTTAAGGAAACCTTTCCAAATACCGAAAAGACTCCTTATTCAGGTGTGTTAGGTTCCGGATTTTTAATCCAACCTAATGGCTACATTATCACTTGTTGCCATGTGATTGATTTTCCCAAAGCTAAAATTCAAGTAATTTTACATAACGGCAAAGAGTATCCAGCTACTGTCATCGGCACAGATCCCAGAATCGATTTAGCTGTCTTAAAAATTCAAGGCGTTAATTTCCCCCATCTTACTTTTGGAGATTCCGATAAACTTAAAATTGGCAGTTTTGTCTTGGCTATCGGCACTCCCTTAGATTCCTGTTTGCAATCAACGATTACCTTTGGATTTATTTCTGCTAAAGGCCGTCGGCTGAATAACAATGAAATCGAAGATTTTTTACAAACCGATGCCGCGATTAACCCCGGCAATTCCGGCGGTCCTTTAGTCAGCTTAAAAGGCACTGTCATAGGGCTTAATTCTAATCTCATGACTGCCTCGATAGCAGATCATAGTTCTAGTGGCCTGGGTTTGGCCGTTACTTCTAATTTAGTCCAGCGTTCTTACCAACAAATTATCGAAAAGAAAACTCTTAGCTGTCCTTTTCTAGGATTAACCTTTTACCCCCCTAAAAACTATGCTGCTCAAAATAAAGTCAGCATTGCCAAAATCCTGCCTGGCTCCCCTGCTGCAAAAGGCGGCTTGAAAATCAATGATCAAATTATCGAGTGCAACAATATCAAAATCAAAAATATAGCTGACTTTAGAAATCAGATTTATTTAGCTTCTTTTGAAGATAAATTTATTCTGACTGTAATCCGTGGAAAGCAAACCATAAAATTAAAGATCAAGCCAGAACACAAACCTGATCCCTCTCTTACTAGGTCATAGTTTTATAATTATTTTTTTATAACAAATAGCTGCTTATTTTTTACAAAAAGCACTGAGAAAATCTGTGGTTTTAGCCATCAAGGCATATCAAAAAAAAAATCAAAAAGAGAGTCTTGTAGGCTTTAGGAGCTTTTTATATAATAATTCGTATAATAAGTTGACTTTTCAAAAAAGGAGCTTTTATGCATTTCAAAAAAACAGGACTCTGGTTTCTACTTTTCTCTATCAGCCTCTTCGGCACAGACACTAATGCAGACAATAATACTGTAGACAGTAAGACTATAAATGTTCTGGCTCAAACCTCAAAAGCTTTCACTCAAATTGCCCATAAAGCCACGCCATCTGTAGTTTTTATTAAAGCAGAACTCAGCGATGCCAATCGTTCTCCACAAGATTCTGCAACTCCTTTTGATTTTTTCAACGATGAGTTTTTCCGTCATTTCTTCGGACATCCCAAAGGCCATGGTTTTAATCAAGGGCCTCCAGAACCTCAAATCTCCGGCGGTTCAGGCTTCATCGTCAATCCCGATGGATATATTCTAACCAACTATCACATCGTAAAAGATGCTAATAAAATCACTGTAATTTTAAACGATAAAGAAGAATTCGATGCTAAAGTCATTGGCACGGATCCTAGAACCGATCTAGCTGTTGTTAAAATCGAAAGTAAAACCAAGCTTCCCTATGTAACTTTTAGTTCAGAAAATCTAGAAGTCGGCGAATGGGCAATTGCTATTGGAAATCCCTTTGCTCTGCAATCTACCGTTACTGTCGGTATTATCAGTGCGAAAGGACGTAACAATCTTAGAATCTCAGATCTAGAGGACTTTATTCAAACTGATGCTGCCATTAACCCTGGAAATTCCGGCGGCCCGCTGATCAATATTAAAGGAGAGGTTATTGGCGTTAACACAGCTATTATTTCCAGATCAGGCGGCTATATGGGTATCGGCTTTGCAATTCCTTCCCCTATGGCTCAACATGTCATGCAGCAACTCATTAAAAACGGCTCTGTCAAAAGAGGTTATCTGGGAGTCTACCTACAGCCTATCGATAAAGAGATGGCTGAAGCGCTTAATTTAGAAAAAACCGATGGAGCGCTTATTTCCTCTGTCACTAAAAACTCTCCTGCTGAAAAAGCTGATTTGAAAGAAGGCGATATTATTATTGAGTACAATAATAAACCGGTTAAAGACTTGAGCGTTTTCCGCAATGAATTAGCACTACTTGATCCAGGAGCATCCGTTGATTTAAAAATTATCAGGAAAGGTAAGAAACAGATGGTTTCGGTCAAACTCGATCCCCATCCGGATGATGGCGTAGCAGTTAAAAAGACTCATCAAATTGGGTTTGAAGTTTCCGAGCTAAAAGATGTGCCGGCCAATACTCTCAATCAATTTGGGATCAATGGTAATACTGATGGATTGATTATTACCGCTGTTAAGCGTGGATCATTGGCAGAAAGAGCAGGACTTTTACCCGGTATGCTGATTTTGCAAGTTAATCAACAAAAGGTCAAATGCATAGCTGACTTTCAAACTGCTATTAAAGAAACGGAAAAGAAAAAGCACTTATTGCTGTTAGTCCGTTATCAGAATATGACCCGTTTTATTACGATTAAAACGCAATAACTCTACATGTTTTGATAAAATATAGATTATAACATCTATGCCGATGTACTCAAGAATGCTACAGTTTTGAAAACTGAAGATGAGGTGGGCTCCAATTCGTACCATTTCGCTGATCCCCGTTCGGATCAAGATTATCTTTGATCAGCCTGTGCCACTTTATCAAAAGCTCAGCGCTAAGATCAAGGAGTTAAAAGCTCTAGGCATGAGCAATGCGGAGATTGAGGTAAAGCTGAACATCAGCAAGACGACTGTTAGGAAAGGATTAAGTTGTAAATAACGAGATTTAATCTGACATTAATCTAAAAAGTATTATTGAATTTCCTGTTTCTAAGACGAAATAGATGTTGATCTATCGAGAATTTTTCAAGAAACCGATTAAATAGAACAAGAACTTGTCCAAAACGATCAAGAATTGGAAGATACACTTATTCAAGAAAACTGGGGCGGTATTTCACAACGGAGTAGATTGGAATATGCCATATAAATATTTTTTTGTGCAATTTTTCCAACCATTAAAATAGTTGGCTCTCTTGTGTTTTTTAGCCTAAGTTTTTATATATCTTTTCTAACTCTTGCCAAGTTTCATTATATGGATTATAGCTGCAATACCATGGCTTTTCATAAACTCCTTTGCCATTTGAGTCAGGGCGACAATCAAAACACGCAAAGCGATATTCACAATCTTTGCAACCGTCAATATGATCTTTAGTTAAAAAGCGCACTTTGTGATTTAAAATATTTTTGAGGGTGTCTTTTTTAAGATTCCCATTTGACATTCTTCTTTCCATTACGCAAGGAAATACATTTAAATCAGTATCAATGTAAAGCCTTGAGATAAAACATTGATGGCCGCTAATGCTCCTAACGACTCTTGCAAGGTTTAAAGGATAGGAAAAGGTTTTTTTAGTAATCGCACGATTTTTAAATAGTTCAAAATCATAAAGTGATAATAAAGCCCGGCCTGTGATGCGTAGACAAGAAGGGCTTAAGCGGTAAGGTGCATCTTCTTGTTTTTTCCCAACTTCACAATTTGTGGTAGCAATAGTAGCGATCCGATATTTTATTTTGTTTTTTTGTAATAGTTTTAACCCACGAATGGTTTTGGCGTGGGCGCCCTTTTGATTGACGACCTTATCATGTTCTTTGGGGATATAAGAGTGAATCGATAATGCTACATGAATTTTATTGTCTTTAAAAAATTGACACCAGTCATCGCTGAGCAAGGTGCCATTAGTAAATACTTCGATAAAATCAAACTCTTTTCGAGCTAACAGAATCATTTCCCTTAAGTCATTTTTTAAAAGCAGAGGTTCGCCGCCGATTAATTGGATTCTTTTAATGTTGGCTTGTTTAAAGCGATCAATCACCAGCTGAAAATCTTTTAAAGACATGCGTTTTAAAGCACAGGGACTAGATTCTTCGTAACAAAAACTGCATTTTAAGTTACAGCGCTGTGTGACTTCAATCCATGCAAAAGTGATATCGAAATCTTTTTTTAAAGAGTGTATTGAAGGGATAGAATGTTTTTTGTCGCAAAAAATGAGGATATTTTTTTTTGTTAAATAATCAAATAGCTCTTTTTTTGAGTTTGGTAGAGAGTTTGCAGGTTGTTTGTTTTCTAATAAATCAATAATAAAATTTCGAGTATCTCGACTAATACTATAAAGATTTTGATGTTTTAAATCATAAATGGCACTGCGTTTATAACCATCGACTAAGTAAACATCTTTATTAAATTTTAAAAATGCTATTTTGATATACCTAAAATTATATTTTATAATCCCATTTGGGTGGGCAATCATGTGTTTGTGGATTGCACTCTGGATCATCACCTGGTTCGCACCAGTGATCGGGGGTACACTTTTCTTTAGGGATTGAGTTGTTGGTGCTGAGATCATGTTCTGGATCGCAGATATTAAGCGTTCCGTCGGGATTACAGTTCATTTTGTTATCTTTCACTTTAAAGCGCCAATTGCTTTCAGGATTACATGATGGATATGGAGAACATTCTACATCGGGAATGCAGGTATTATCATCGGGATTGCAATCTAATTTATTGTTTGTTACAGGTGCTGTATTTGGTTTTTTCGTTAAACATTCAATTGAGTTGCTTAAACTATTTATTTCCATATAACCTCAAATAAAAGTAATTTATGGCATTTTATGCAAAAAAACGTATATTTTTTAGCAAAAAATGGAATAAAGGTCAATTGAAATACTAAATATTTTTAACGGTTTTGAGTTCATAACCGTTAACATTTAAAAATTCTAAAGGTTTGAAAAACATGATTCAAGATAACCAAAAGATAGGAAATTCAATGGCACTTTTCAATAAATCCATCAAAAGCTAAACAAAAAAAAAGCTAAGAGCCTTCTTTAAAGAAGGCTCTTAGCTCATTTTTAGATGTAAAAATTAATAAAAACCCTTAAGAAAACCCCTCAAAACAAAACCTCCCCTATTCCTCATTTATAATTTGCGCCAATTGAAATTTCAAAAGAAATGGATTTTAAAATTTTAGGAATTGTTACTCATGTCATTCATGATTTACAAATAGGCCATTGAATGTCCTATAGACTTGCGCTTTTGGATGAAGAGCGCAAGAGTACGAATTGGTACGCACTTCGGACGAGGTGGGTACCAATTCGTACCATTTCGCTGATCCCCGTTCGGATTAAGATCACCTTTGATCAGCCTGTGCCACTTTATCAAAAGCTCAGCTCCAAGATTAAGGAGTTAAAAGCATTGGGCATGGGCAATGCAGAGATTGAGGCAAAGTTGAATATCAGCAAGACAACTGTTAGGAAGGGGCTAGATTTTTAGGTTAAACCTAAATGCTTTTATAATTCTGAAATGTAGGCTCAATGTCTAAAGGTTACAAATCAATTAGGAACTTCAATAAAATTATAATGATACCATTTTTGCGTAACAGGATCATCCCAACGACGACAACCCTTGCACATAACAGAAACTCCCTCTAATTTAGCTAATTTTCGAACATCTTCATCATTTTGCTGTTTTAAGTAAACCAACAAAGGGGTTTCTTCTTTATTAGAATTGATAATCATTCTTGGTATGCAAGTTAAAACACGAATAGGAAGAGTAATTACATCAAGAAAAAAATCCTTAATAATTCTAATAACTTTTTCTATCGTACTTTTTATTTTTTTTAGATCGTAAATAGTATGATTCATAACTGTCGGTAAAAAGAAATCTTTGGCAAAACTTTTCAAGCTATTTGTACGAACGGGATAAAGCAGAGCTCTTTGTGCACTAATAACTGCACAACCACCAACAAAATGGCTGAATTGTCTATATGCAGTTCTTGCAGCGCCGTCTTCTTCAGCAAACTGTTTTTTCCATTGAACTCCACCACCAGAAATAGAGACGTCTGTAGGTACATTTCTAATCATGGGTGCCATTTTATATCTCCATTTTTCTTTTTTTAAAAAAACTTATTCCCAATTACATTAAAAATAAATAAAAAAAAATAACTCTACAATTTCAGTTATATATAAAACTTGTTATAGAGACCGTGGCTTCTTAAATTTGGACTGATAAAACTCTGCTACCACCCTCTGGAACAACTCTATACGTTCCACTTTCATATACTGAAAACTCATCTGTTTCAGTAATTTTACTGCAACCATAGTGGCGAAAAAGAGCTCTTTTAGTCCAATCTCTAACTTTCTCTTCAGTTGTTAAAATCAAAGTTTTGTCAGGTTGTTCGTCAAAGGAATGATGAGTAAAAGGATCCTCCATAGCTATGGAAAGCGTCGAAATAACTATTCTTCCATCTAGCATTGGCCAACTAGCATTGCTAATTTCATGTTGATGTCCTTTAAATATAATTTTAATTCTAGAACGTTCATCTGAACTAAGCCTTAAATAATGCTTAATATCCTCAGGATGATATCTCCACTCTCTGTCTCCCAAAGATTGCAACATAGTAGATTCGTATATAGGCAAACCTGTATCTTCATCTATAATTAACCGACGCATTGGTTTTCCTGTATCCTGATCAATAAACCTTTCTTCTTGATAAGGAGTGACATCTGCCCAATTATAGGCTGTACCGCCTCTCCATGCTTCTCTTGCCTCTGAAGAGCCCGTAACTAATGCATTGATTCTAACGCAAGCTCTCAGCAATTTATTTTCTGTTGTTGAGACATCTGGATCACGTAATCTACTGCTGACATCTTGCATTCTCCTACTCATTTCTACTTTTTTAGAAATGAGCATCCTATCTGTGGGATTTGGCGAATTAAGCATTTCTATTGGATCAACATGCAGTTCAAACATTCCATGGGTAAAAAGACTATATTGACAGCTGCCATTTTCGTTTTTTTGCCCGACATAAGCTGCAAGAGGAAGAGTATTATAAAATTGGTTGAGTAACCTTTTGTTTTCCTCATTCTGCCTAAATTTTTTAAATGCTTTATCAACATCACCTTCACCATATCCTATAGCCCTAGCATCTTCATGTGTATTTATATTCACATCTTCATGGTTTCCACGAAGCAAAATGACCTGATCTGGATTACTTAATTTTAAAGCAAACAATACTCTTAAAACTTGCAAAGAATGATCTCCGCGATCTACATAATCGCCAAGAAAAACAAGTATGACATTGGGTTTACAGCAATAGTCATCATCTAATAAACCTTTTTCTCTTAAAATTTTCAGATTTTCAATTAAGGTTTTTAAATCTCCGTGAAGATCCGCTCTGACGAAAATTTTAGTTTTAGTTTCCACTTGTTTTTTTTCCACAAACCCATAATGTTCTGCTGAGTTAAAATCAGACGGAGGGCTAAATTGAATAACATACCTATTAAGTTCGGTTTTAAATTCCTCATAGTCAAATTTAGGAAATTTATTCACCTCAAAACAATAATCATAAAAACTGACCCAATTAGCTAAAACTGGAAAAGTTAAAGGCAAATGCTTTTTTAACATGGGAAATAAACTATAAGCTTCTGCAATCTCGGAGCCTATTAATGAAACAAAATTTCTATTTCCTATAAAACCCTGAAAACATTTTTTATATTCATTTTTATGAGAAGAAGAAGCCCAAAATTTGCTAATAGCCTCCATTGTATTTATTACTGTATCTCTAAATGTTTCATCATTACGTACAATCGATGAAGATTGCATTGATCTGACTTCCCGTATTTTTTCTTTAATTTCCCTTCTTGAATCAAGCCACAAAGCAGAACGAACAAATAAATCTATAGCTTGTTTAATATTTTGAAGATTAATAGGTAATGTCCTAAGACTAGAATAAAATTCTTCTCTTTGTGCAACTGTAGAAACTTGTTGATCTTCTACAATTTCTAAATTGGAATGTGGAAAAAGCTGGACTAAAGATGCATATTGATCCCAAAATTCTCTTTCTTTGTCTGGATCAAATTCTCTTGAACTATCTACTTCAAAAAGTTCTCTATGTATGCATCGTATCTGTTCAAAAAGAACTTCTATTTTATCTTTTTCGTTTTTTTGTGCTATTTGTTTTGTTTCGAATAATGAAACAAAACCTTTTCCAGCTAAAAATATACCAGTACTGCCGGCTACTACCTTAGCAAAAACAATAAAGCCGCCTATAATTAACATAGAGCCCCCAAATTATATGGTTTTATAACTTGGAAACATACTTTAATCAATTGCTATTAAAAAAAACAAACTAAATAAAACTATTGACAAACTAATCTATAATAATAATTTTAAATATATAAAAATAATAACAATTTAATTATAATACTTGTTTGAATCTCACTAGGAGGTAGTTATGGCTAGTTTAGTAAGTTTAGATGGAACTGCTGTTAAATTCGATACTCATATCGATGGGGACTTTCATTTTTTGCATTTAGACAGACGGGTAGCTACCATAAGAGACACTACTATTGGAGCAGGGGCCCGGGTAAATATACATCAGTATGCAGCAGAACCCCGTTCTGTTAGAAAAGCTAGAGAACGTGCTGAAAGAGAAACGACCCTGATAGATGGGGCTCATGACCTGCTAGTTATGATAAGAGATCCTGAAGTATCAGTAGACGATAGGTTTTTTAATGAGAAATTAGAACAGCTTATGGCTCTCGTAGATGTTGTCCAAAAAGATATCCCAAAAAAATATTACACAGAAGATGATGATCTAGTATTACATTCGCTTCGGGGAATACTTGAATATATAGAACGACTTGATAAAGATTTTGCTGCTCAACCTGAGGATGTCATAGAATATTCTCATAAAGTGGGTTATCGCACAGATTCAGCAAAAGAAAAATTTCATATGGGAGGAGTGCCTTGCACTTTGGATTTTATTTGGAACATATATTTAGATAAACATAACCTGATGCTAGGACGTTGTCAGCGCATTGATAGAAGAGCTTGTATAATTTTATAAGGCCAACTCAAATAATAGTTGTTATTTTTGAGGGGGTTCAATAATAGCATTTAAAGTGTTTGAAAACTTTTTCCCTATTTTCTTTCGAACTTTAGTTAGCATTAATCTTCTAAGATCTTCAGGATCTATAATTTTTTTTAAAAACTTATTCCTACCAGCCTGCCCTTTTGTAACATGAAGATCTAGCAGAGCTGGATCTAAGATTGCATTAAATCTCTCATACTTATTTCCATCTTTATCTCTTATAATTGCAGCTAGTTGTCCTACTACCACTTCTAGTGCATCTCTCTTGTTCCTT
>CAZTYI010000034.1:0-12739 GCA_964618335.1 uncultured bacterium | reverse complement strand
TGTGCTTTTGAAAATTACAGAAAATTTCATTCTTTCTTTGAAGGGAACTGTTTTTAAGCCTAAATTAAAAATGGTTAAGAAAAAAAATAAATAAAACAGCGAAGTATTTACGACAAGAAATGGGAACCCCCACGACTTTAGCCGTGGGGGTATGGTAGTTGATTTCAGCTATGGTAGATTCAACTTGATTCAAAAAGGCTAAGAAGTTATCTTTCTTTTTGTTAAAAAAAAAATTTGGATCTTTATGGCTTTTGAATTGATGCAGAAAACTTTAGATTTGATTTTTCCAACGCTTTGTTTGCATTGCCAAACAAAAACGAATAGACAGCTATTTTGCCAAGATTGTATTCAATCATTAGAACTTTTAGAAAAAGAAGATATTTTACTTTATCGTCGTTCTATTGATCATGCGACAATTGCTTTTTCTAAAATGGGCGTTGCTGAAAGCTTGTTTTTACATCTAAAAAAGGGTTTAAAGCCGCTAAGTAAAATTGCCGCTTCATATATGGTTTGCCAATTAGAAAAAGAAAAGATAGCGCTGAGTGATGTAATTGTTCCTTTGCCTTCTAAAGGTGGTTATAAGCTTAATGAAACTTTAGCCTTGGAAGTGGGAAAAATATTTAAGCGTCCTATAAAAAGACTTTTTTTACATCTGTCTCTTTCATTTTTTGGTTCTTCTTTAGTGGTTAAAAAAAGCAATTTGCATTCTAAAAAAATTCTTTTAGTGATGGCTCTTTTTGATGAGGGCGTAGCTCAAAAAGCTATCTCAGAATTACAAAAGAAAGGTTTTAAGGATATAGATCTAGTCGCTTTATGTGTTTAGTTCTACGCGTTTAAGTTATTTCTGACTAATTTAATCTGTTTAGCTAAAATTGGATTGATTTTAATTTGAAGGACAATCTTGTTCCAAGCATGCAAGAGAGTCGAATGAGTTTTTCCTCCAAAAGAAGCTGCTATTTTGGTTAAAGATTCATCTAGCAGTTCTTTGGCTAAATACATAGCAATCTGGCGTGTTAAAGCTATTTTCTTGAGTCTTGAATCACTTTTGATTTCTGAAATTTTAACTTCGAAAACCAAAGCTACGGCTTTCAAGATTTCCTCTACGGAAATCTTTTTGGTAGGTGTATATTCAAAGAGCTCTTTCAGCAGGTTTTCGGCAATTTCTTCAGTGATTTCCAAACGCATCAGTTTGCAATAAGCACTTAAACGGTTGATTGCTCCTTCTAATTGCCGCACATTATTATAAATATGATCGGCAATGAAAAAAGCGACATTGCTAGGTATTTTGATATTTTTTTCTTCAGCCTTATGCTGAATGATAGCGACCCTGGTTTCTAGCTCAGGCATGCCGATATGAGAGACTAGACCCCATTCCATACGGCCGATCATTCTTTCCGAGAGTTTTAATTGGGATGGAGGTTTATCGCTAGTGATTACTACCTGTTTACTTTGGTTGATTAAGCTCTCAAAAGTATTACAAAACTCCTCTTCAAAATTAAGACGGTTTTGCAGGAATTGAATATCGTCTACTAAGAGTACATCTAAAGAGCGGAAATAGCGTTTCATTTGGTCCGAAGATCTATTGCGTAGATGATTGACTAAATCGTTAATGAAAGTTTCTGTCGTAATATATTGTACTACTGCGTTTTTACGGTTCTGGCGGATATAATTTCCAATACCATGCAAAAGATGGGTTTTCCCCAGGCCAACTCCGCCGTGGATAAAAAGAGGGTTAAAAGATTTTCCCGGACGTGTAGCGACTCCTAGTGCAGCAGATTTGACAAATTGATTAGAAGGACCTTCGATAAAATTTTCAAAAGTATAGCGTTCTTTTAAATCAGTAGGTTTTTTTGCTTTGGGCAGAGGTTTAGAAGCAACATGAGCAGTTTTTTTAGGTTCTTTGACTACAAATTCAATTTTTTTTCCGAGAGGAAAAAAGATAGCCAGATCTTTTTTATAGTTGTCTAAGAGATATTCTCTGACAAAAATATTAGGCACTTCCAATTTCAAAACATCTTCTTCAGAATCCAAAATCTGGATTGGTTTGATCCAGTTTTCGTATTCTGTTTTAGAACATTTTTTTTGTATTAGCTCTAGGAATTGAGCCCAGAGCTCTTCAGCATTACATGTAAGCATAAAACCTTGTGGAAGTTTCGTATGTTAATCTAACACGGGATTTAGGTGGATGCAAGAAATTTTCTGAAGTTTTTTAAAGAGAAAATATAAATGCTTATTGAGAAATAGAAGATTTAGGTACTCGGATTCCTGATCATCGATTTAGTGTTTTTGTAAAAGCAAAAAAAATAGATTTAATTTTTAGCTTTCTTCAGTAAAAGCCATCATTAAAGCTTGCGCTTGCATGGAAATTTCAGGATTGTCAGAGTTTATTAACAAAGTTGCTTCGGCTGTAGCCTGATCTCTATAACCCAATTGAAAAAGAACTTTAACGCGATTTAACATAGTAAAAGGATCGCTTTGTACTTCTAAAGATTTATCTAAATATTCTAACGCTTGTTTGTTATCGCCCTTTTCTAAATGCAAAGCACCTAAAGTTTGTAGATCTTGGGGATTGTCGGCTTCTAGTACATTCAGAGCTTCAAAAAAAACTAACGCCAGATCATATTTACCTTGTTGTAGATAAGAAAAGCCAACCGAACGCAATTCGTCTGTTTGAAACTCAGACCAATTTAAAATATCAAGCCAATTCATTGACATTTTAGTATTTTTTGTTTGTTGGGTTATATATGGTTTTATTTTTATCCACTTAATACTTGCTATACGTGTTTTGTATTTTTATAGTTATGCTTATTTTTATATTTTTATCCTAAAACAAATTCTTTTAACCTATTTGCTATCTCTTCAAAATCTTTTTCCTTTTCTTTCAAGGTTTTCAAAAGTTGGAGTATGATGGCTTTTTCTTTTTTAGGAGCAGTTTTAACTTGTTTAACTTGCTTTTCATAATTTTCAATTTCTTCTTTATCTCCGATATTAGGAGCTATATGTAAACGAAAAATCAGAGGAGAGGCGGTCGTTGGCATTCTAAAAACAGCCTTAGAATTACGATAGAGTTTAGTGGCTCGTAACGGATCGGCGATTCGAGTAGAAGGTTTTAGAACTTCTTTTGTGGGTATTTGGGCAGTAGTTAAATGCGCAGGCATTTCTGCTTGCGCTTCTTCGTTTAGCTGTAAATTCCGAACGCCTCTTTCTAAAAGACCACGGTCATCAATAGTTATTTTGCCTGTGTCTGCCACTTATTTACCTTTTTATCTATTTTATCCTAATTGTAGCAGCTTGATTTTTTTTGAAAAGGTTTTCCTTTTGTCTGAAAAGTTTTGAACATAATTTACGCAGCTTTTAAAAAAAAACTAAAAATTATCTTTTAGTTATTCGTTATCAACAAGTTAAGCGTAGTAAAAAGGGTTGAAAAGGCTTGTAAGTAGGTTAGATCTCGGTAGTTTGTAAACAAGTTTTCCACAATTTCCCACCAAATTACCCCTTTTGTTGAAAAGTCATTTAAGCGGTTTATTGTAAGAGGTTTGTTATGCTATGTGAAACTCTTAAACAGAGAATTTTTGGAAAAAGATTGCTAATTTTTTTTTTAGATTGCTAATATGTGGAAAACGGTGGGAACGATTTATGGACCAATTCTTTTTTAGCGGCTCTTTTGATGGCAGCTTAGATGAGAAAAATCGTTTTGTTCTACCGCAGGCTTTTCGTTATGGCTTAGTGGAAGATGGTAAATTAGAATTTACTTTAGGATTGGGACTGGGCGGTTGTTTAGCCATATATAAAAGGTCAGACATTCAAAAGATTGTGCAGAGATTTAGAGAAAATCTCAATGTTGCCAAATACCAAAAGTTCTTCACTATATTCTTTTCAACACTCTTTCATACCAATTGCGACAAAATTGGCCGAGTGGTAATGCCGGCACGTTTAAAAGAAGCGGTGAAAATTGAAAAAGAGATTGTGTTAGCCGGAGTAGTGAACAAAATCGAAATTTGGCCGAAAGCAGTTTATGACCTTAATCTACAAAACTTACTTTCTGGACAAGATCAGGAAATGGATTTAGCTAAGATGACCGAAGAAGCTTTTGCGCTTCTCAACGAGAAAAAGGATGAACCAATACTCACACCATAAGCCGGTTTTACTAGAAGAAGTAATTAAAAGTTTTGAGGGGGTAAAGCTACAGATTTTTTTAGATGGTACGCTGGGAGCTGGAGGTCATGCAGAAGCAATTTTAAAAGCACATCCGGAAATTCAAACCTATATTGGGATTGACCAAGATATCGAAGCTTTGCAGATAGCTAAAAAAATACTTTTGCCCTTCAGAGAAAAATGTAAGTTTTTGCAGGGGAACTATAAAGAAGCCCAAGAGATGATTCAACCTTTGAAAGTGAATGGCATTCTTTTAGATATAGGGGTCTCTTCCATGCAACTGGATCAGGGTGAAAGAGGCTTTTCCTTTCAAAAGAAAGGTTTTTTGGACATGCGGATGGACCAAAATAAAAAGCTAACCGCAGAAGAAGTAGTTAATAGTTTTTCTGAAATGAAACTAGGAGAGATTTTTAAGACTTACGGGGAAGAAAGACACTGGAAGAGGGCTGCCAAGGCCATTATTTTAGCACGCCGAAAAAAACGGATTAAAACGACAGATGAATTGGCAGGGATTTTAAAAGCAGAGGGGATTGGCAAAAAGAAATTACACCCTGCGACCTTAGTTTTTCAGGCATTGAGAATTTTTGTGAATGATGAGCTGGGAGTTTTAGAAGAAGGCTTGAAAACCTTGGGAGATTGTTTAGAGAAAGGGGGGAGAATGGCGGTGATTTCTTTCCATAGCTTAGAAGACAGAATTGTAAAAACCCGCTTTAAAGAAATAACTAGGCCGTTGACTCCTTTGGATTATCGGGAAAAAAAACAGCCGGCTAAATTTCGGCTTATATATAAAAAGCCGCTGGTAGCTACACGTGAGGAGATGAGAGATAATCCTCGAGCCAGAAGTGCCAAATTGAGAGTGGTGGAAAAGATAAAATAGACTAGTAAAAAGTAAAGTTGTGAAAAAATAAAATAAAAATAACCTAAAAGGGAAAAGCAGATGCTCTTTCGTATTACTCTTTGTACGACTGTAGTCTTAGCCTTACTGCTGATTTATTTAGATAAACAAAATGAACTGACTAAACTGAAAATCATGGTACCGAAAGCTGAAAGGGAACTGGTACTTTTAAAAGAAGAAAACCGCAGAATTAAATATGAGATTGAGCAGTTTGAAAGCCCCTCTCATTTGATGGAATTAGCTCGTCTGCCGGAATTTGCTCATTTAAGACATCCGCTAGTGAAAGATGTCTTAAAAGTAGAAGAAGGTATCGCTCTTCAGTTGCAACATTAATCTTAGATTCGTTATTTTAATGACATGCCTAAAAAGCCGTTTTTAAATTTCTCGGTTTATCGTCGTCTTTTTGTAGTTGCTTTTTCGCTTTTTTTCTTTTTTTGTATCTTGATTTTGCAATTCTACCGGGTCCAGATTGTTCAGGGAGAAAAATGGACTAAACAAGCGCTTTCTCAGCACCAGTGTTTAATCGTCGAACCCTTTATGCGGGGCTGCTTTTTTTCTAATGAAACAGTTAAGCAAGGTCATCCGGAAGAGCTCAAACCGCTAGTTTTAGATATTCCGAAATTTCATTTGTTTATTGATCCCGATTCATTTCCCAGTTCTTATAAGAGAGCGATCTATCAGAATTTAACCGCTTTTTTAAATCTAGATACTAAAGAAAAAGCCAAGATCTGGGACCATTTTTCTAGAAAAAGCCGCTCGCGTAAAATTGCTACTTGGCTGGATGCAGCTAAAAAAGAAGAGATTGAGAAATGGTGGCTCTCTTTTATTAAAGGTAAAAAAATTGCTAAAAACACACTTTTTTTTGTGCGTGATTATAAACGTTCCTATCCTTACAAAACGCTTTTAGGGCCTGTCTTACATACAGTCAGAGATGATAAAGATGCACAGCAGCAAAGTATTCCTACCGGCGGTATGGAGCTTTATTTTAATCGGTATTTAAAAGGGAAATTAGGCTACCGGCAGATTTTTCGCTCTCCGCGTAATCCAATCGGCGGAAGTAAAGTTATTCAAAGTCCAGAAAATGGCTGCGATATTTATCTAACGATTAATCAGTATCTACAGGCCATTTGCGAAGAGGAATTAGCTAAAGGAGTAGAAATAGCCAGAGCTAAAGGCGGCTGGGTGATTATGCTGGATCCTAAAAATGGCGAAATTTTAGCACTAGCTCAATATCCTTTTTTCGATGTCTCTAATTATGCCGCTTACTTTAATGATCCTAAGAAACAGGAACTGACGCGAGTCAGAGCGATTACAGATGCTTTTGAGCCGGCTTCTGTCTTTAAACCAATTACTATGGCGATCGCTCTCAGAGCTAACGAAGAAATGCTTAAAATGGGTAAAAAGCCTATTTTTGATCCTCATGAAATTATTTCAGTTAAAGAGGGCCGTTTTCCTGGCCGTTCTAAACCTGTCAAAGATACGCGCCAGCATTATAATTTAGATATGTACATGGGATTGCAGAAATCTTCGAATATTTACATGTGTAAGATTACCAAGCGAGTGATTGATGCTTTTGGGGACCATTGGTATAAAAAAGCTTTGGAAGAGCTCTTTGGCTTTGGCCGTAAAGTTAATATCGAATTACCAGGAGAGACTGCTGGTCAAGTGCCGACTCCCGGAAAATTACATCCTAACGGTAGATTGGAATGGTCTGGTTCTACACCCTATTCTTTGGCAGATGGTCATAATATCATGGTCTCTTCTCTGCAGATGATCCATGCTTTTGGAATTATTGCCTCCAAGGGTTTAGACAATAAACCGACTTTAATCCATAAAATCGTGAAAGCTGACGGTGAAGTGATTTACGATCATACAAATGATAAAACTTTAGTGCGGCGGAGGATCTTAAGTCAGAAAAGTACTGAAGAGCTGATTAAAGCTATGAAATACATTACTAAATTTGGAGGGACCGGTAGAAGAGCCGATATCCCTTATTATAGCGAAGCGGGTAAGACAGGAACTTCTGAAAAAATTGTTAACGGAAAATATTCTAATCAACTTTATATTTCTTCTTTTATTGGCTTTGCCCCCGCAGATGAGGCTCGTTTTGTTTTGATGGTGGTGATAGATGAGCCTGAAAAAAGATATGATCCTGTTTTAGGTAAAGTTTATCATGGCAGTGGCTGTGCTGCTCCAGTTTTTAGAGAAATTGGCATACGTGCTTTGGAATATTTAGGAGTTGCACCGGACGACCCTTATGGCTATCCTAATAGCGGTCAAAAAAAATTGGCTCATTGGGAACAAGAAGCGGCAGCTTTACGTAAACTTTATGATGAACACAATACTCCTAAAAAAATTTATAAATAAAACTGTTAAGCTATGAAGATTAAAAAGCTTTTTAAGAATATAAAAATACCGGATCTGAAAATTAAAGGGTCACAAGAGACCAAACTGACTGGAATTTCAGCTAACTCCAAAACCGTAGCTCCAGGCAATCTCTTTTTAGCTAAAAAGGGCAGAACATTTGATGGCTCTGATTTTATTTCAGAAGCTGTCGCTGCCGGTGCAGCAGCAGTAGTCTGTGATTTGTATAATCCTTTTTTAAGCCAGATAGTGCAGATCATTCATGACAATGCCAGTTCTTTAGAAGCTAAGATTGCATCTGCCTACTATGATTTTCCTTCTCAAAAGCTTTTTATGCTAGGAGTTACCGGCACTAATGGAAAAACCACGGTTAGCTATTTGCTTAAGCATCTTTTGGATAACAATAAAAAAAGTTGCGGTCTTTTAGGAACCATAGAATATATCATAGGTAAAAATAGCTATCCGGCTACTTTAACAACTCCAGCAGCTTGTAATTTACAGAGATTTTTAAAAGAGATGGTCAATGCTAAAATGAAAGTCGCTGTGATGGAAGCTTCATCGCAAGCTATTGACCAAGGCAGATGCGAAGAAATAGATTTTGACGCTGTTATTTTTACCAATCTAAGTCAGGATCATCTAGATTATCACGGCAATTTAAAAGAGTATGTTTCAACAAAAGCCAAGCTGTTTGAAAATTTATCTAAAGAAAAAACCGCGATTATCAATCTCGACGATGCTTATGCCCAGTTTATCATCGGAAAAACTAAAGCTAAGATTATGACTTTTGCGATTGACCAAGCGGCTGATGTCAAAGCAGAGGAGATTAATTGCTCGGCTGCTGGATTAAAGTTTACTTTAGTCTATCAAGGGCAGAGAGAAACCATTACTTCGCAGATGATTGGCCGGTTTAATGTTTATAATATTTTAGCTACTATCTCAGCAGCTTTAGTGGCAGGTATTAAACTTAAAAAGATTATCAGAGAAATTGCTACATTTCGTTCTGTCAGAGGGCGTTTGGAAAGAGTGAAGATTTTAAAACCGTTTTCAGTTTTTGTTGATTATGCTCATAGCGCAGATGCTTTACAAAAAGTATTGCAGACTCTGAAAGAATTTAAAACCGGGCGATTAATTACAGTCTTTGGCTGCGGTGGGAATAGAGACTCTGGGAAACGTCCGACAATGGGTAGAATAGGTTCTGAGCTTTCTGATTTTTGCTTTATTACCAATGATAATCCTCGTAAAGAAGAACCACAGAAAATCATTAAAGAGATTGTTAGCGGCATCAGAAAAGATAAAAATAATTATTTAGTGGAAGAAGATCGTTTCGAAGCAATTAAAAAAGCCTTGAAAATGGCTAAAAAAGACGATATTGTTTTAATTGCTGGCAAAGGCCATGAAACTTATCAGATTTTTCAAGATCAAACTAGTTCTTTTGACGATCGGGGAGTAGTAGAAGAAATATGTCAGACTTTTTAAAATTAAAGCATGTTTTTCTTTTTTTTATTTCCTTATTAGCTCTATCTGCCTTGCCTACAAACCTTGTAGCTGCCCCTATCAGATATCAGTTAAATGACAGGCCGATGCGTACCAAAGCAGTCAAAAAAACCAATAATAAATTACCGCTCATTTATTTGGATCCAGGCCATGGAGCCTTAGATTTTGGAGCGGTCATTAAAAAACCGCATGTCGAAGAGAAAAAACTCTGCCTTTTAACTGCACACTATACTAAAAGATGTTTGGAGCAGCTGGGCTACAGAGTCTCTCTGACTAGATCCAGAGATATTTATGTACCATTAGAAAAAAGAGCTTCTTTAGCCAATCGTTTTAAAGCTGGTCTTTACATTAGCATACATTATAACTCCTGTTCCAATCCTGCGATTGATGGTATTGAGATTTATTATCATGACAAGCCGGGAGCGCGTAAGACGGTTTCTTCCAAGAGATTAGCGGGAAAAGTGTTAACTCAAATGCTGGCTAAGACTAAAGCCCGCTCCAGAGGTGTGAAGAGAGGTAATTTTTTAGTCATCAGAGAAACGCATATGCCGGCTATTTTAGTAGAAGCCGGTTTTATCACTAATGCTCGAGAGAGAAACAAAATCAGGCAAAGACAATATCTTTTAATGCTGGCCAAAGGCATCGCAGAGGGCATTAATAGCTTTATTAAGAGTTGATTTAAACTTATCTATTCTGATGCTAGGGGATGCTAGATTTATTGCATCCATGAAAGTATAAAAAATCAAATTAAAGTATAAAGTTAAATAGATAGCCTATTAGCATTATTCCAACTCCGACGATTCCAGCAAAAATCAAGATTAACTTTAGCTTCAAAATTCTTTTTAAAATCAAAAACTCAGGCAGAGAAAGAGCCGTTACTGCCATCATAAAAGCTAAAGCTGTGCCCATAGAAAGGCCCTTGTCAGTTAAAGCGTTAATCAGGGGAATAACGCCTGCAGCATTAGAATATAGGGGGATACCCATCAGGACAGCTAATGGTACATCGTACCATTTGGTGGCATCGGCATATTTTACTAAAAAATCATCAGGTACATATCCATGGATCCAAGCTCCGATGCCAATACCAATGATCACGTAAATCCAGATTTTTTTGAAAATGGATTGAGTATATTGCTTAGAATTAAAAAGTTTTTCCTGCCAGAGTTTTTTCTTTTTCACTTTATCTTTTTTGGAGCAGGCGCAGGTTTCTTTTGAGGAACTAGGAAAATTTTTGATGAGCAAATCTTTTAAAATCCATTTTCCAGCTTTTAATTTTCCCAGAATAATGCCGGAGAAAAAACTAATAGCTATACCGCTGGCCGCATAAATCAAAGCTACTTTTACTCCGAACAGGCCAAAGAGCATAATTAGCGCAACTTCATTGATCATTGGCGAAGCGATTAAGAAAGAAAAAGTGATGCCGATCGGAATCTCTGCTTCTAAAAAACTGATAAAAAGCGGGATGGCACTGCAAGTGCAAAAGGGAGTCAAAATGCCTAAAAAAGTAGCTAAAAGATGGCCTAAGTAAAGTCTTTTATGACCAAGTAACTTATGTATTTTGTTGGTAGAAATATAGGACCTGATAAAAGAAGCTGCAAAGATTAAGATGTAGAGCAGAATGAAAATTTTTAAAACATCGTAGATAAAAAATTCAACAGCCTCTCCTAAAAAAGAATCTGGATAAATGTTTAAAAGTTTATAGGTAACCCATTCGGAAAAGAGTTTGATTGGATAAAAGATGCTCATAAAATATTCCTATATAATCTTTATTGTAAAATAGATGGTTTTTTGAATTTTTAGCAAAAGCTTTTAAAGGAAGGTTTGAAGAAAAATTTGAAGAAGGGTTTAGAGAAAGATTTGGAGAAATAAAAATAAAAAGTTTTTTATAAAAATGCGTCCTCGGCACGAATTGAACGTGCGACCTGTCGCTTAGGAGGCGACCGCTCTATCCTCTGAGCTACGAGGACGTATCGTCAGTCTTTAGAATTTCCATGAACACTCGATGAGGGATTTGAACTTTACCAAATTCTTTCATTTTCTTCTTACCCTTTTTCTGTTTTTCCCAAAGTTTTCTTTTGCGGGTAATATCTCCACCATAGCATTTGGCAGTTACGTTCTTGCCCATTGCATTAATGGTTTCTCGAGAGATAATTTTGCCGCCGATGGAAGCTTGGATTGGCACTTTAAAGAGTTGGCGGGGAATTACTTCTTTTAGTTTTTTGCAAATAGCTCGACCTTTGCCTTCGGCTTTGGAACGATGGACTAAACAGGAAAAAGCATCAACCGGTTCTTCATTGACTTTGATTTCCAGCTTAATGATATCGCTGGGTTTGTAGCATTCATATTCATAATCAAAAGAAGCATAGCCGCGAGTGACAGATTTAAGTTTGTCGTTAAAGTCGGTAATCACTTCGTTCAAAGGCAGACGGTAGGTTAACATTAGCCTGGTAGCATTCATTGATTCGGTTTTCAGCAGCTCTCCCCGTTTTTCCATACCGAGATTCATGACAGCGCCTAGATACTCAGTAGGCGTCATAATATGGCTTTTGACCCAAGGTTCTTGGATCTCTTCAATCGAGACAGGATCAGGATAATGCACGGGATTGTCGATTTTAACTTCTTTACCATCTTTGAGAGTAATTTTATAAATGACAGAAGGGGCAGTGGTAATCAGATCGAGGTTAAATTCTCTTCTTAGTCTTTCAAAGACAATTTCTAAGTGTAAAAGGCCTAAGAAGCCACAGCGAAAACCAAAACCTAAAGCGGTTGAGCTTTCTTGCTCTACATCTAGTGCAGAGTCATTGAGCTGTAATTTTCCTAACGCATCTCTCAAATTTTCAAAATCAGAAGAATCCACAGGATAAATACCGGCGAAGACAACAGGGGTAATGATTTTAAAACCGCTAAGGGGAGTTGCTGCTGGGTTTTTAACTCCGGTAATTGTATCACCGATTTTAATGTCGTTGGCATTTTTAATATTGGCGACTAGATATCCTACTTCTCCAGCTTTGAGCATATCGACTGGTTTTTCAGAAGGTGAAAAGATACCGGTTTCTAAAACTTCGAAAGTTTTTTCCGAAAACATCATTTTAATCAGCATTTTTTTAGAAATTTCTCCGCTGATAATGCGCACATAGGCCATAGCGCCACGGTAGGTGTCGTAATGAGAATCAAAAATCAAAGCGCGTAGAATATTATCTTCAGGAGGTTTAGGAGGGGGAATGTCAGGAATGATTCTTTCTAAAATTTCTTCTATGCCTGTACCTAATTTGGCGGAAGCTAAAATAGCTTTTTGTCCATCTAGACCAATTAAATTTTCGATCTGTTCTTTAACTTCTTCAGGATTTGCTGCCGGCAGATCGATCTTATTAATCACGGGGATGATTTCTAAATTTTTATCTAATGCTAGTAGAACGTTAGCTAGTGTTTGAGCTTGCACTCCTTGAGAGGCATCGACCAGTAAAAGTACGCCTTCGCAAGCGGCTAGAGATCTAGAAACTTCATAAGTAAAATCTACGTGTCCTGGAGTATCGATAATATTAAACTGGTAGATTTGACCATCTTTAGCATGGTAAGAGATAGTGACGGGATGGGCTTTGATAGTGATGCCCCTTTCCTGTTCTAGATCCATGGAATCTAAGTATTGGGCGCGCATTTTGCGTAAGGCAATTGTTCTAGTAAATTCTAAAAGGCGGTCAGCCAGTGTGGATTTACCATGGTCAATATGGGCGATAATGGCGAAGTTGCGGATATTTTTTAAAGCGCGGTGAACCATTTTTATTTTTCAAACCCTTTTTTAGATAGACAGTTAGGTATAGATTTAGATTTTAA
>CAZTYI010000033.1:0-12960 GCA_964618335.1 uncultured bacterium | reverse complement strand
CGCGCATAATAGCTAGATGGCGTGCATGGTAAGCGGGTTCTTCTTCGCTGTTTTTGTAAGAAGCATCATGCTCTTCATCGACAATGATCAGTCCGAGGTTTTTAAGAGGAGCAAAAATTGCTGATCTAGCTCCAATCGCAATTTTAACTTCTCCTGAAGAGAGATCTTTCCAAGCTTGGTGTCTTTCGCCTGCTGAGCGCTTATGGTGGAGAATAGCAAGCTTTTGATGGAAGCGGGCTTTAAAACGTTCGATGGTTTGAGTAGTCAGGGCAATCTCCGGTACGAGTAGCAGAGCGCTGTAGCCTAGATCAAGCGCTTTTTGGATCGCTTGCAGGTAGACTTCGGTTTTCCCGGAGCCGGTAATGCCGTGAAGGAGGTGGACTTGAAAGAGTTTTTTGTGAAGAGAATGAGAAATTTTGTCTAAAGCAGCTATTTGCTCTGTAGTCAGTTTTTTAGGAAGGGAAGGAAAATATTCAAAGTTTAAAAAAAGATCTTCTTCGGAGATGGTTAGTTTGACAGATTTAAGGATCTTATTTTTAATCAGTGTGTTAATTGAACTACGGGAAGTTAATTTAGTCAGCTCTGATAAAAAAAATCCTTTTTTTGCTTTTAGAAAGAACTCGAGAATTTGGACTTGAGCAGGGGATTTAACAATCAGAACAGAAATTAATTTTAAAACCTCTTTTTTACTTTTGTTGAGAGAGATAAAAAGAGCTTGTTTTAATTGAGTATTTTGACGAACGGCAGAAGGCATTAGTTTTTTAATTACTTTGGCTAGCGGGGTAGCGTAATAGCGGCTCATCCAGACGGCCAGTTCGAATAGATCTTTGGTGACCACTTCAGAAGAAAGGATTTTAGAAATTGGTTTGAGGTTTTTTGAAAAGCTGCTCTCTTTTTTTAATTGAAAGACGATGCCTTCGCGCAGGCTGTTTCTAAGCGGTACTTGGATGCGCATGCCAGCTTTGATTTTTCCTAAAAGATGGGAGGGGATTTCATAATCCAGCGGCTTTTGCATTAAATCGTCTAAAATAATAGAAGCGTATTTGTTGCTCATAGAAAAGAGATGGCTTTAATTTTTTTCTTCAGAGTTTCGTAGAGATTTTTTTTCATAAGTGGTTCTTTAAAATAAAGTGAAATCTGTGGCAGCAGAATCACCGGCACTTCTTTTAAAAAAGTTTCGTTGGTAGTTGGGTTTTCATGGTAGTGCTGCACTAGATTTTTGAGCTTCCAAAGATTAACGTCGGTAATTAAAAGCAATTTTAAATAGGGCTGAGAAAGATAATCATCCCACTTATTTTCTTTTTCTAGATTTGCTACATTGATAATTTTGGTAGGCTGGAAAAGTAAGTGGAGAGCTTTAGCTAGTTCTTTTAAAAAGAAAAGCTCTTTGGGATTTTCTCCGAAAATTAAGAGTGTAATTTTACCGACTTTGGATTTGAGTTTCCAGCTAGAGGCAATTTCTTTAGCCCGAGTATCATCAAGAGTCTCTTCTAGTACTTTGGTTCTAGGGTTGACCAGCTGCATCAGATCTTTAAAATGCTGAAAAGAGAGAGTTAAGTTACAAGAGGGCTTTTCTGGTTCGCGGAAATCTTTTTTTTCTTTGGGATTTTGAGCTGGTTGATGCTGGGAAGGGGTGATCATTTTTCTTAACAGAGCCGCTTTTTGAGGAGAAGGAAAATTTGCTTTAGGTGCAGTTTGAGATGCTAAAGGAGCTAGAGGTAAGCGGGGTTTTGGAGGGAGGGGCTGTTTTTTGGAGAGTAGGTTCTGTTGGAGATAGGGCTGAAAAAAAGCAAAGGTGGATTCTTTGAGGGGGAAAAAGGTTTTCTTTTCTGTTTTTAAATCTGCCTTTAGATAAGTCAGAGTATCTTGAATGAGTAGATGTAATTTTTCTTTTTGCATAAACCCTATTACATCAGATTGTGAGAAAAAAAGAAATTTCTATTCCAAAAGTTCTTCAATATAGGTGTTAGCTTCGAAGGGAATCAGGTCTTCTAGCTTTTCGCCATTGCCTACCCACAGAACTGGAATTTGTAATTTTTTTTGGATGGCAATAATAATGCCCCCTTTGGCGGTACCGTCGAATTTAGCTAAAATAATGCCGCTTAAAGGTGTAAATTGATGAAACAGCTCAGCTTGGTCTAAACCATTTTGTCCGACAGTAGCATCGATAGTTAAAAGTGTTTCGTGAGGAGCGGCGACATCTTTTTTAGCTAGAATGCGTTTGATTTTACTTAGCTCTTGCATCAGATCAGTTTTATTTTGCAGCCTGCCGGCGGTATCGATTAGCAGAATATCTGCTTTCCGTTTTTTAGCAGCTTCAAAAGCATCAAAGACAACAGCACCGGGATCTCCGTTAGGATGAGATTTGACAATTTCGCAACCGATTTTTTGAGCCCAAATAGTGAGCTGTTCAACTGCGGCAGACCGAAATGTATCCGCAGCGGCGATTAAAACTTTTTTGCCTTCTTGTTGATAGTGGTAGGCTAGTTTTGCCAGCGTGGTAGTTTTTCCGCTGCCGTTAACACCAACTAACATAATAACATAAGGAGAAGAAGCGGTTTTATGATCAAGAGAATTGGGTGAATTAATTGGAAAAAGCAAGAGCAGCTCTTTTTTTAAAAAAGCCAAAATTTCTTCTGAGGTCAGAGCTGGATTTGCTTGGATCTGTTTTTTTAGTTTTTCTTTTAGTTCCACGGACATGTCAGCGCCTAAGTCAGCTTCAAAAAGTATTTTTTCAAACTCGTCTAAAACTGTCTCATCGATCTTTTTGGTAAAAAGATTTTTTAAATTTTTCCCTAAAGAAAACCCGGCTCTTATAAACTTATGAGTAAGCTTTTGAAACTTCTTTTTAAAGGCGTGCCACATATTATTTTTTTTGGTTGTAACTAATTAATTTAGCAGATATAGGAGTTTAAAAGAAGAGATGATTATGCAGCAATTTAAAGGCAAAATTAGTTTTCGAATTCATCCATTTTTTTGGATTCTGGCCGGTTTAATCGGCTGGATCAATAGCAGCGATTTTTACCAGATCGCAATTTGGATAGCCGTGGTTTTTATTTCGGTAACTTTTCATGAGCTGGGCCATGCTGTGACAGCGCTGGTTTTTAAACAGACCCCTCGGATTGAACTGATGGCTATGGGCGGAGTGACTTCCTATTCCGGCAAGCCGATGAAATATTGGCAGCAGTTTTTAGTGGTCTTAAATGGGCCTCTTTTTGGGCTATTTTTGTTTTTTTTGGCGACTGTTCTGCTTAGTCTGAATCTTTGGGAAAATGTGTTTTACCTGACCTTTTTACATATCATGCAAATTGCCAATCTTTTTTGGACGGTGATTAATCTTTTGCCGGTTCTGCCTTTAGATGGAGGGCAGCTATTACGTATTTTTCTAGAAAGTGTTTTTGGAACTAAGGGTTATCGCTTTTCGTTGTTTATAGGTATGTTATTTTCTCTTTCTGTTTCTGTTTTTTTCTTTTTAAAAAGCGGGTTTTTAATTGGAGCTCTTTTCTTTTTATTTGCTTTTCGCAGTTTTGATATGTGGCGTAAATCTCGTTTTGTCACAGATTCTGATCGGAATCAGGAAAATGCACTTTTAATGCAAAAAATAGAACAAGACCTAGCTGCTGGACGGAAAGCGAAAGCTAAAACTGAACTGCTGGATCTTTTGGAAAAAACAGGCAAGCGGGGTGTGATTTTTCTGACAGCGCAGCAGCATTTAGCCTTTTTATATTTAGAGGAAGGTAATCTAGAAAAAGCTTATAAGCTGCTTGTGCCGATTAAGAATCAGCTTTCCGACGAAGCTAAGTTGCTTTTGCACAAAATAGCTTTTGATAAAAAAGAATATCAGATAGTCAAAGAGCTATCTTCTGAATGCTATAATTTAGCAGCTAGGGGAGAAGTCGCTTTAATGAATGCGAAAGCCTTTGCTGCTTTGGGAGAAGCTAAGCCTGCCGGTGGTTGGCTGCATACAGCTTTAGAGCAAACTGAATTAAAACTTGAAAAAATATTGCAAGATCCGATATTTGAAAAAATTAAAAATAACCCCCTATTTTTGGAGTTTTTTTTAACAGAATGAAAACTTTTTTATTCTTATTTTTAGTTTTTGTCTTGCCAGGCGGTTTCTTTTTTTCCGCTTGTTCACGCTCTTCTTCAGAAACATCTTTTGTAGAGAAAGGACCTCGGGTCAAAGCTAAACAGCTGCAAAACTTGGAAGAGAAAATTTCTAAAGCACGCATAGAGAAACAAAAAGCTGAGCAAGATCTGCAAGTTTTAAAAACTACATTTTATGAACAGAGCCTCAAACTTGTAGAAAATAAAATAACAGAGTTTAAGAAATTTAGAGAAAACTTAGAAAAAAAGCCGGAACTTTGGCAGCAGTTTGTCAAAGCGGAGTTAAACCTGCTTTTTGTAGAAGAGCGCAAAGCGCTAATTCAAGCGATTGATGAGTGTCCCGAAATCGCTTCTCAAGCACAGTCTATGCTAGATTCTATTTTACGTATCATTACTGAACTGGCCAATCAAAAAGAGTTTATTAAAACCTCTTGAATTTACTCGTTCATTTCTTTTAAGCTATCCAATAATTTTTTTTTGAGGGTTGCTTACTCATATGCTTAAATGGCTTTTAACTTTCTTTTCTTTTTTAAGTTCTTTTAGTTTTTTTAAACTTTTTTTTATTATCTTTGGGTTCTTAGCTGCCGACTTGCCAGCAGCTCTCAGCGATTCTCCTCGAGATACATGGGATTGTTTAGAAAATATGGTGGATCTGCGCAGCGGCCATATTTTTATTCAAACGGTAGATTATGCAGCTGTAGGTAGAGAATCTATCTTTTTTAAAAAACATTATTTAGAGAAAAGTTGGGATTTTCAGCTGGAGCATTTAGCTGTTCAGAATTTAGAAAAAAATGAGATTAAACTATTTGACGGTGAATTTAAGCTGGTTTTTTCCTGCCCTACAGTGACTGGAACTGAACGGTCGATAGCAGAAAACCATTGGTGGCAGACTGCCAAAACCAAAAAAAAGATTAAAGATAAAACAGCTTTGCAGCAGCAAGCTTTGGAACAGTTCTATGCTTTAGAACTGATTAACGCTACTGCTTTAGAAGGCGTAAAGTTTGTTCAAAAAGACTATGCTGGGAGAGTGGACGGCAAGAAAAAGAATTTGGAAATTATGACACCGCAGGGAAGGCAGCTGTTTTACCAAGCTATTTCCCCAGAAAAAAATAGTGATTTATCTGAGCTTTTAACTGACAAAATCTATTATCTTTTGGAAAAAGAGATTTTGCCTAACGGCAATGTAGTGCGTTATAGCTATGATAGAAAAAGGCGGTTAAGCGCTCTTGAAACCCTCAACCCTTCCGAGACTAAAACTTTTGCCTGGCTCCATTTTACTTATTACAATCCATATTTGATTGATAGTGATTTTGATATCTATACTTCTGATGGAATGATTTTACAGTATCGTCTGGAAAAGAGAAAAAAGAGAGTCTTTTTAAAAAGCTTAAAAAGTTCTCATGGATTAAATGAAAGCTACAGCTATTTTACAGAGAAAAATCAAAATCTTTTAAAAGAAGCCTCTTGCCGAGGTAAAACTTATGCTTTTGAATATTATCCGCTAAAAAGCGGGCATGATTTTAAAATTAAAACCATTTTGCTTCAAAAAGAAAACCAATTAGTGCCTTTTTATAATCTAACTTATGGAAAGAATTATACAGAAGTTTTTGATATTTCAGGACAAAAGCGAATTTTTCATTATGATGACCAAGGTAGAGTTAGCAAAATTGAATACTATACCCTCAAAAATAAGCTTTCCCATACAGATAGATTTATTTTTTCTAAAGCCGGCAAATTGCTTAGCAAATATCGGTTGGATCAAGATCAAAAAGCCTTTTCAGCCTTAGTATTTACATATGATAAGCAGGGCAATCTAACCTCTGAACAATTAATCGGTAATCTTTCTGGAGAAAAATGTATACCGCTTAAATTTCAAGCAGACGGTCTGCCCGTCTTAGGGAATGTAGAAAGCCATCTAAAAAAATGGAAATATAATTCAGAAAACCAGCTAATTTTAGAAGAAGATGGTTCGAAAAGAATAGAATATAGCTATGATGGCGATGAGAAGGGAAAACTTTGCCAAAAGCTGATTTTTACTCTTAATCAAGTCGAGCAGCGTTTTTTTTATGAATATAATAGTGATGGGCTTTTAGTTGCAGAAATTGTCGATGATGGATCAGGAAAAGAAAAAACTGATTTTCAAGGAGTTACCGAAAGAAAAATCAAACGGTTTTTACTAAAAAAAGCTGAGCCTTTTTATGGCTGTCTAGAAGGAACCGAAGAACTATATGTAGATTTAGAGACCAAAGAAGAAATGCTTTTAAGCAAAACTCTTTTTAGCTATTCGCCTAAAGGCAGAATAGAAAAAGAAAACTTTTTTGGCTCTGATGAGCAATTAGCTTATAGTCTGAAAAAAAGCTATGATCAGTTTTTACATCTTAGTGGTGTCAGTAGATTTAATTCTGTCAGCGGCGGCAACGGACTTCTAAACTCTGTTGTAACTTTTAGTTACAATGACCAAGGCCAGCTGATTCAAAAGAAAACCAAAAAAGGGACGACAGGATATGTTTATCATGAAAATGGTCAGCTGCTTGAAAAAAACTTTTTAGGGGTCGATGGCAAAAAAAGCTCTTGCCGGAAAGTTTATGATCTCCAAGATCGTTTAAGTGAAGAAGAAGACTCTTATCAAAACAAAACTAAATATATTTACGATGATTTTGGTCATCTGATAGTTAAACAGCTGCCCAGCTGTTTGAATGAAGAGGGCGAAGAAAAAGATATTTTTTGGAAAAGCCGCTTTGATGTCTGGGGCCGAGAAATTGCTACCATCGATCCGCTGGGAAGAGAGACCTTGAAATTTTATAATGCGCGGGATGCTGTCGTTAAAATCATTTATCCAGATCAAAGCACAGAGCATTTTTTTTACAATTTAGATGGTACTCTGCAAAGCCAGATCGATCAAATGGGGACTAGGACGGTTTATACTTATGATTCTCAAAAAAGACTGCTTAAAAAAGAGGTTTTTTCTTCTGCCTCCTCCTCCTCCTCCTCATCATCATCTTCTTCTTCTTCTTCTTCTTCTTCTTCTTTACTGCTCTCTGAGAGTAAAGAATACAACAGCTTTCATTTGATCAGAGAGACTGATGCTTTAGGCAGAATAAAAAACTACCGGTATGATTTTGCTGGCCGGCTAAGCCAAGAAAATCAAGGTGAGAGAACGATTAGCTATGCCTATGATGCGCTAGGGTATATTTGTACAAAAAGCATTAGCAATCAGGATAATTCATATGTCTGTCATTTTAAAAATGATCTCAAAGGCTGTCTTTTAGAAGAAAGAATTGAGGATTTGCAAGGCAATATCCTTAAACAGAAAAAATATATAAGAGACTGGAATTGTGAACGGATTTTGTCTGATGGCTGTGAAGAAAAATATTTTTATGATTCTTTAGGGCGTTTGGCCAGAAAAGAAATCAGTAAGCAAGATGGAAAGCCAGAAAAAGTAGAATATGAGTATGTCGAAAATTACCAGAACTTTTTAAATCAAAAGGTCTTGCAGGTCATTAAAAAGAAAAATGGCCAGCAGCTGATTAAAACTTATGATGCTCTTGGGCGGTTAGTTCAAAAAGAAAGAAAAGAGCCGCTAGATAAAACAGAGCTGGTCTATGACGCAGATTCTTATTTAAGAAAAAAAAGAAAAGTTAGTTTTAATGGCGGCGAACCCTTTTTAGAAGAGTGTTTTTATAACTATGATGTCGTTGGCAATTTAGTGCAGAAAAAGTATCTTTTTCCCTTTTTTGAAAAAGAAGTTTCTTATGCTTATGATCTAAAAGGCAGGAAGATAAGAACGACAAAGCCTTCCGGTATTGTCATTGAGAAGAGCTATGATCAGCTTGGTTATTTAGCAGAGCTAAAAAGTTCTGATGGAACGATTCATTATACTTTTAAACATAATCTTTTAGGCGAACTATTAGAGAGCGCAGATTTAGTGAAAAACGGCCATAAAAATCAGATTCAAGATCAAAATAAAGACAAAGATAAAAATCTAAATCTAAAAACCATTTTTGTCAGGAATGGTTTTGGCGAAGTGGTGAAAGAATCAGCTGAAAATGGATTAGTGCTTGAAAAAGAATTTGATCTTTTAGGGCGTAGGCAAAAGGTTATGCTGCCGGACCAGAGCTATTTGCTTTTTAAATGGAACCCTGTGCATTTAGAAGGCGTTTTAAGAATCGAAAACAAACACCCCTTGTATGAACGTCGCTTTTTTGATTTTGATGCTTATGGGCAGTGGAAAAGAGCTTCTCTTTTAGGAGGGATGGATAATCTAGCTTATGAGTTTGATTTAGAAGGCCAAAAAGAGAAAGTTAAGAGCAGTTCTTTTTATCAGATGATCAACAATCAAAATTCTAAATCTGGAACTGCAAGTATTTCTAGAAATGAAAATGGCAAGATTATTTCCAGACGCACGAAAAAGGGCATGATCGAATATGAATATGATGTTTTAGATCGTTTGATTACGGAAAAAACCTTATCGCATAAGATTGTGTATAGCTACGATGCTTTAAACCGTAAAATGAGCCGGTCGCTTTATCTTTTAAGCAGTGATGGTGTAGAGCAGCTGAAAAGTCATGAGCTTTATCTTTACGAAGGAGAGAAAGAGATCGGACTGTGGAATACCAAGGATTCTTTTTTGAAATTAAAAGTAGAAGGGAAGTTGATTGAAAAAAACTTTCACGTTAAAGCAGAAAATAATTGAAGGTTAGAAGTCTGCTTCGTCCGAAGTTTTTAACTTTTTGGTAATCAGTGTTTTAATTTTCAAATCTTTGAAAAACTGTTTCTTTCAAATAAGGAATTTTGTTGGGAGCATCTAAACGAAGAATTTTAATATCACATTTATCATCAATAAAATCGGTGTAAATTTCAGTTGTAGAAGAGTCTAAAATATCAAAATCTTCTTCAGAAATTTGTCCATCATAGTAATATATGATTTTGATTGTATCTTTAGTCCAAGAAGCTGTAACACATCTTAAACATGGTATAACATAACCTAATAAGGCTCTTTGAATTGATAAAAGTATATTTATTCTTTCAATCATTTTTTTCCTATGGGTTGCTGAGGAGGTGCTGGTACAATGTGAATACCTTTTTGGGAATAATGAATAGTTCCTCTTGTTGTAATTAGCTGCTCTTTTGTTTTTTTATTAATGTAAATACCAACTTTCTCCTCAAAATCAACGACTTCTTTATATCCAGCTTGTCCTGGTTTTCCTCTTATTTTTTGACCTTTACCTGCATATTTTGTTAATAGCATTTCTGGTTTTTTATGTTTCCAGATACTCTTGCCTTCAATGTAATTTTTATGCCCAATAATATGTTTGCCTTGCTTATTCCATTCTATCTTTATATTTTTACTTTTTAAAATTTTTTCTCTGGCCGCCCATCTTTTTATTCCTTCTGCCATAATAATTTTAGCATCTTTAGAATTTTTAGCACATTTTTCTAAAGTGAAAAGATTATTGGCTATTTTAAGATCGCGATAATACTTAATAGCTTTCATGGAACCAGTGGTCAGAAAAATATCAGTTCCATATTTGCCAATTACATAACCGGTTAGTTCTCCTTTTCGAACTTCGGATAATTGATCCCATTTGTTCATCAATTCTTGTAATTCTGGAGTGAATTTTTCAATTAATTCTCTTGAAGAATGATCTTTTAGATATTGAACACAGTTATAGGCTGCTTGAAAAACTTCTTGAGAAAATTCTTTGGGTTTTGAAACTAAAGACCAAAGACCATGACTTAGACCTCTTAAAGAGCCAATTATAGAAGGAACAAATTCCGAAAGGCCTTTTTGTCCTCCTTTAAAAGTGCCTTTAATCAAGCCTTTGATAAAATCTATATTTTGTCTATCAAGAGGCGTACTTTTATAGTCCGAGGAAATAAAATCTTTAATGGCCACATCATAGTTTCCTAATTCAAAATAAACAGCAGATCTTTCAAAATAAGCTGTTTTATTTTTTGGATCTTTTTTTATAGCTTCGGTTAAAGCTTTAACAGCTTGATCATAAAGACCGAGCTCTGCATACGCAGATCCTTCTTTTAAATATAAATCTGAGGTTAGGAGATCTTCTTTTTTATTTTTTTCAAGATATTCTATAAATTGATGAATATCCCAAAGGGAGGCATCGGATTCTCCACGATGCATATAAATCATACCTCTCTCATAATAAATTTTAGGATGAGGATGTTTATTTAAACATTCCCCGTACAAGTTAAGAAACAGAAGCTGAATTTCTTCAATGATGCTATAAAGAACATCAATAGCTTCTGAAGCATAAAAAGCATCTAATGTATATTTTTCAGAGAACTTACAAAGGTCAAGCAGGATTTCACGATATTGAGAATAGAAAAAAGCATGAGTCAAGAGTCCTGTGAGAATGAAATCTTCAGAGAGATTAATGAGTTGAGGATAAAATTCTTCTCTATAGGTTGGTTCTTCTACAAGTGAAAGAAAATCATCCCAGTTTTCTCCTATTGTCTGATAGACAATATTGCTAATATGGCAGGCTAAATAAGAAACTTGTGGCCAATAACATTGACATGAAGAATTTCCGGAACAATATTGCAAATGTTCTTTCAAAAAGCGAAAATAAAAACTGTTATGCCATTCAAAGTATTCTGAAAATAATGATATATTTGAACATTGAATCCAATTTTTCTTAGCAAAATAATCGTTATGAGCTTTTATTCGTTCGTATTCAGAATTTTCATAAGGATAATTAAGCCAGTTAATAAGACAAGGACATTTAAAACACAAAATATGGTTCTCATCCCACTCTTCTTCAATTTCATTCCAGTGGCTGAAGGTAAATTTTTTTTTAACAATTGGCGAATTGCATTTTTGGCAAACTTGAAAACTACATCTTTGATTTTTATATAACGGAATATACTGAATGAATGGAGAAACTTCTTTAATTAAATTTGGATCTATATATAAATTAGCGTGAGCGCATTCTTTGAATTCTAAACAAATATTTCCTGCTTTATCTTCAACATAAGAAGAACATGTTTCAGAACAATGTAAAAGATGCTCAAAACAATAAAGATTCCAATATTGATGAATTTCTGGATAATAATATTCTCTCGAAAAACCACTAATTACAAATATACAAATAAATAATCTTAAAAACATTTTTCTTTTATTTTTTTTTAAAAAGCATTTCAAAAGAAAAGAAAAAGTTCAAGAGAATTGTAGTCGCTATAGTACCAAAATCATGATATCTCAGCTTAACCTGATTAAAATGTCATCATCGAAATAAAAGTTTAGAAAGTACAAAAATCTGAATCTCTGGGATGTTTTTTATTTGAAAAAAGATCGCAGCTTAAATACAGTAAAATCCAAAGGATGAATCATCAAAGATGGGTAGCTATGAAATCGAATTATTTTCCTGAATTAAAAAAAAACAATCAATCAAACGGAAAAAATATCATTGTTAAAGATGCTATTAAAAATGAATGGATTATTACCTGCCATAAAGACATTCCTGATGATTTACTCCAAAAAATATGCTTTGATATTTTTAGCAATATCTCTTTATCTGAAGCTCCTTATGTTTTAACTGTTTTGATTAGCTGGAGCGAACCTTTTCGGATAAGGGTTGAAATTATAGGCTCTTCAAAACCTTCTTCAAATTTACACACTATTATTAGTGGTAAAGATGATATAGGCAGATCTTTTTCCATGTGTATGCCATTGCCAGATGAAAAGTCCTTTGCAGCATTTAATCAAAAAGAATCATTCTTATCTCAGAATTTACATTTAATCTTAACCAAAAAAGAAGGAGCATATAAGCGATTAGCTGATTTTTTGAGCCTTGGGAATTTAAAACCGAAAAAGATTTGGGAATTTAAAATAAAGCTGAAAGATTTCGAAAAAAGCTTAGTAAGGGAAATTCAATACATTACTGACTCCCAAATAAAGACATATTTTCAAAAAATGTCCAGCCATCTAATTGAAGATTTGCAAACTGATATATCGAAAGCACAAGCAGATGCTTCAGAAATCTTGTGGGGGAGTGATGAAGTAAGGAATTTTGCAATTGATAAAATTAGAGAAATAGCTTGTAAAAAAGATGTTTTGGAAGAAGTAGATAAGGTCTTTAAAAGATGGGGAACTCCCATATCCCAAAAAATCAAGATTGTTTTAAGTCAGGTTTTAATGAGAATGGAACAAGAAGTTCAACAGTAAAAGCAGAGTCTAAGTTTTTAGATTAATATTTCATCTTAAAAGCATTATTTCATGATTTTTATTAAAAAAAAACCTTTCCCTGAATACTGTAAAACTAAGGAGAGGGGTAAATATGCCAGTAGGAAGTTCTACACCAGTTTCAGGTTCTGGAGATGCTAAAAAACCTCAAGGTAAACCTATAAGTGTAGAATATCCTCCTAACAGCGGAAGAATGTGGTTAGTTGTCACTGAAAAGACTGATGGTGATGCAGAAATTAAAGCTATGATGCTAGGTATTCTTCAACAAACTTATACGGCAGGCGGAGAAGACGCTTTTAAACAAGTAAAAACTATTAGAGCAACTCCTATACAAGAAAATCATCAAGTTACTCGTATAGACATAAAAACCTCAGGTGGAGAAAGTCCCATTTCTACAACTATTGAAAAAACACATGAGGGAATAGAAGGGGTTTTTGAGGGGATTGCCAGCTTTTTTGCTCCTTTAGCTCCTGTTAAAACAACAAGGCCTGCAGCACCGATAACACTGACTACGACATCACCAGACAGTTGTCCGAAAAGTACTCCATACCTTACGGCGGGTTCTCCTGCGTGGTAGGGCTGACGTTCAAGCGGTCGGGCAACGGCGGGACGCGCAGGATACTGATGCACTGTATCCACGGCAAAAGGGG
>CAZTYI010000032.1:0-13705 GCA_964618335.1 uncultured bacterium | reverse complement strand
CAAAGAAGAGATGTCTTCAGGCTATAATGCTCCTGGAAGGATTGATTTAAAAGGTAACTGGGATTCATGGGCCACAGGCTCTTTGATTTTCTGGCAGGCGCTGGAAGAAAATATTTATGTAGCCCGCAGCGATGTCAGATCGACTACCGATTATCCCAGAAATCAAGTCTATTACAATATGAAATTTGATTATTATTCAGGGCTGAAAGCCGGTATCGGTCATTCCTTGAATAACCATGACGATTGGAGTATTTTCATTAGATATACTGGATTGCATCTGAAAAACAAGGTTTCTTATCAGTTTAATGAATATGTCTTAATCCCTAGTTTTTATGCAGGCTATAGCGGTATTTTTATCACTAGCGCTAAAGCTAAATGGCGGCTTAATTTTGATATGGTGGATTTAGAAGTGAAGAGAGCTTTTTATCTCGGCACCAGATTAATTACTGCGCCTTTTGTGGGACTGAAAGGCGGTTATATCAAACAGAAGTATCACAATACGATCACCAATTACAATGCTAATATTGGCACCTATTATCCTTTTTACCATGGCGATGTAGATTCATGGAAGCTCGGAGCCAGAACCGGCTGCGATCTTTCCTGGTTTATCAGTCGCAGTTTTCGGATAGATGCCAATGTAGCACTGGATCTTTTATATGCTAATTTTAAATCTATGTTTAGCAATTATCTTTATCAGGGCACTGCTTCTAATATGTATACCCTGACTGCTACTAAGAATATGGATATAATTCAGCCGGTTTTTGAAACTTCTTTAGGCTTTGGCTGGGGTATTTATTTCTTGAATGACAAAATGCATTTCGATGTTTCAGCTTTATATGAGTTCCAAGTGTTCTTAAAAGAAAACCAGTTCTTATTTGAGCAGATGTACGATGATATGGGAGCTCTTTATTTACAAGGTTTGACAGTGAATTTCCGACTTGGTTTTTAAAAATATAAAATTAAAGCTGCAAAATAAAATAACGGAAAAAACAAAAATAGAGTTTTTAGAAAAAAGTTTTATCCTTACAAGGAGCAAATAGATGTCTTCTTTCATTCGCAGGGTCTCAATAGTTTTAGCATTAATAGCACTGGTCACAGGGCTAAGTGCTGCAGCTAAAAAAACTGCTGCTCCTTCAGCGTATCAGAAAAAAGATGTGACTCCCAAAGAAACAACCATTGCTCCCTATCAGCCAGGCCATGGCATGATGGAAGGTGAGATGAGAACGGAATATAACGCTCCTGGCAGGCTTGATTTAGATCAGGGGTGGAATGTATGGGTGAAAGGCTCTTTTGTCTATTGGCAGGCTTTAGAAGGCAATCTGGATGTAGCTCGTTCTCAGATACTATCTACGGCTGGTTATCCTCGCCATCAAAAATACTATGAAATGGATTTTGATTTTAAACCTGGTTTTAAAATCAGTGCGGGCTCTTCTTTTGGAAAGGGCTATGATGCTTGGGATCTGCGCGCTCGTTATACCTGGCTGCATTTGCAGGATACAGTAGCTTATAGTATCAGTGAATATGTCTTGATTCCTTTTTTCTGGGATAGGTCTGTGCCTGATACTGTTTCCCGTATTACTGCTCAATGGAACTTGGATGTAGATCTTTTGGATTTAGAATTAGGCCGTTCTTTTTATGCTGGCACCAAGTTAATTATGAGGCCTTTTGTCGGGCTTAAAGGCGGCTGGATTGATCAGAATTTTAAAGAGGATCTGACAGCTAATTATCCTGTCATAGGTAACTATAATCCTCACTATATTGGTAAAGCTGACACTTGGAAAATTGGCGGTAGAACTGGAATGGATTTTTCCTGGTTTTTTAGGCAGCATTTTTGTCTTTTAGCAAATGTTAATGGCAGTCTTTTGTATTCCCATTATAGAGTTTCTTATTCTAATTACAGTTATAGCTTAGTTGATACTTACTATACTTTGTCTGGTCAGGACAATGGTGCTATAGTGCAACCGGTTTTTGAAACTTCTTTAGGTTTGAATTGGGGTGCTTATTTTTATCAGAACCGTCTTCATTATGATTTTTCAGCACTCTATGAATTCCAAACTTTTTTAAGAGAAAAACAATTTATGGTAGATCAAGTAACTAGCGGCAGTGGTATCGATCATCACAACCAAAGCAATCTTTATCTACATGGCGTGACATTTAATGCTTGTTTAGACTTTTGAAAATAAATCATAAATTTAATTGCTAAAAAACAAGAGAAAAAATTAAGTTTAATACCGCCTTTTTACAAAGGAGTATTAATGTCTTCTGCTATTATTGCCGGTAATGTATCAGACAGGTCGGTAGGACAAGTGCTTCCTTGGCTGCTAGAACAACCTGCGCCGAAGTTCCAAATAGTGCCATATGATCCAAAGATGTCTCTGGCAAGGAAATCTATTGTAATTACTTTTTTAAAAAGCCAAAAAAAAAGTGCTTGGAATCCCTTTAATTGGCTATTTCCTTGGAGAAGGACAGAAGAACAAGTTAGATTAGAAAATTTAGAAACTTTTACTGTAAGTTTTACAAGTCACAAATATCTAATTATTAGCAGAGAAAATATAAATCAAGTGCTGTCTATTATTGAAAGGATTTTTGGACCGCTTGCTAGTAACCCGTCAGATAGGTATTTGCAGGAACTGCGGGAGGATGAAATTTTTAATGCTCTAGAAAATTTTTATGAATACAGCGCATCTTTTAATGAAATACAGCCAGGAAAGGTTGAACGTATAATAAAACATCTAGCTTCTTTTCAGTTTTCAGCCTCTGCTGCTCTTCCTTCTATAAATTTTTTATCTTTGCAAATTTTAAATCGACAAATGAAACATTGGCATGATAATGCTACTTTGGGAAATTTAGCATTTCAAATTTACAGAACGACATTGGAACGCAGTAATAATCAGTTTGTTCGTGAGGAGAGCTGCAGAGGGTTGCAGATTTTGAACAGAAATCCGTTATATATTAGGGTTTCAATTACATTTGGAAATACTTTTAAACACTTGCCAGATATTGCTACTGCAATAGCGGCTATTGTTAAGATAGCTATTTTATTTTTAGGTAAATCTCCACATTCTACACCTGCACTTCCTTTAGAAGGTGTGCTTGTATGACAACATTATTCGCATCATCAACTAGCATTGACTTTGGTCAAATGTCTTCTTTAGAGCAGAGAAAACATTTGTTTAAGTTGGAAGAACTGGCAGGTTCTTTTTTTTCTAGAGCAACTTTACATATTTTTAGAAGGACATCTGGGGAAGCAGCCCAGCAAAAGGAAGCTTTTCAAGCTTATAGAGAAGCTGCACAATATGTTCAAAAACGCTATGAAAAAATCTTAGAGCAAAGAACAGAAATGCCTGTAGATGGATCTATTAGTATTCAGGATTATCAAGCTTTTAAAGATAAAATTTGGGATGCAAAATTTTTAGCATCGGACCAGGTTAAATTTCTAGAACTGCTAGTTAATCGTACTGATGTTCTGACAGTTCCAATTTTTAGGCGCCTTTTAGAGGAGTTAAAACCTTTTGTTAGATTGGGAAGAGTCGAAAATGAAGTTTTTATAGGCTTATTTTTTATCAATGAGGTAATCTCCAGTTATAAATTGCCGCAAGATTTAACAGAAAATATTCGAGAATTTTTAGAAACGATTATCAGCTATACCAAACGACATGTAACACGGACGCTGGCAAAAGAAGGGTTGAAATTACTGGATCATGGGAAAAAAGAGCAAAAGTGGATTGTTACAGCCAAAAAATGCCGCATGGCAATAACAAGTAAAATAACAAACAAATATTATCCATCGGTTATTTTGCTCATAACTTGTCTGCTTATTATTTTTCTTTTTGAGTACGTATAAGAGTTCAAAAATCTTTAGCTAATCATAAAAACTTTAAAAAGTTTTTATGATTTTACCCATTCTGAACTTGTATGTGAGACCTGATCTCTTTTATTACACGCAGGACATTTTGGAGGGCCAAAAACAAAGACTTCGGTCCAATCAACATTGCATCTATAACAATGATAATGGTCTACCCAATGTCCAATTTTCCAAGAAACTCGCGAAGCGCCGCCACCTTCAGATGTTGACAGCGCAGCAGCTCTAGTTGGCGCAAGTTGCGCTTTAGCAGAAAGCGGTTCTTTTTCTATTATGACTGCTTGAGATACCTGAGCTATACTTGAAACGATCGAAGTTGCATCGCGGACAAAATCCCAAAAACCTCCTTCACTACCAGCTCCTTGATCTTCTCGTATAGGATTAACAGACATAAACCTTCCTCCTTTGATTAATTTTCACACAATTTGGCAACTTGCCAATTTTTTCTTTTTTGCATACAATCAGCGACTTGCTAAAAAAACTGGTAAGATTCAAGAACAAATAAAACATAAAAGCTCTGATAATGAAAAAACAAAATTGGAAAAAGAATATTTTAAAGATGTTTTTCTTTGCAATTGTAATTTTTACAATTACTTATTCATCCAATTATAAAGAGGGGAAAAAGATCCTAGCGCAGCTAACAAGGAAAGAAAAAAAAGATCTGCGTAATTTCTTTTATAATGTTTTGTTAGAAAGTTCAGGAATATATGTTTTGCATGGCAGTAAACCGCTTTCTAACATGTTGATTTGGTCTAATCCTTCAAAAAAAGAGTTCGAAGAAATTTGTGCTAAATTACCACCTCAATTAGCACACCAAACTTTTCATAAAAAACCTTCTTGGAAAGAGCTTTTTTGGGGGTATTGTTTTAATGCGAGAAAACCTTTTTATCCGCAACAATGGGAAAGGGTTAAACAGAAGATTAAACTGACCAACTATCTGATTGCAATACGTCCTGAATTAAACAGGGATGCTCCTTTTACTAAGTCGCTTTTTTTTGTTAATATCACTAACACCATTGCGCTTTTTCAAAAGCATTATGTTTTTTTTAAACAGTTGGTTGGGTTTGATTTTGATCCTCTGGAAATGATTTATGATTTAGAAAATCCAGCTTCTGTTTTTTGGCAAAAAATAGAATATAATTACATAGCTTGGGGATTGCTCTTTGGCTTTGGCGAAGAAAATGCACGGTTTTTCACTTACTGGATGGATGGATTGGATCAGCGGCAGGGGCGTTCTTTAGATTATTTTCGTTATGCGCCTTTTGACAGTTATGAAAACAAAGATTTCTTTTTACGATGGAGTTTAAATTATCACCATTTTTCTTTGCCTGTTTTTAGGCATTTTGAAAATGATCCAGTTTTAGAAAAGTACCGAAAAGAAAGAGATAAGATAAAAAAACTTTATCGCGGAAGAGATCCTTTAGTAGTTACTGTGCAAAGACTGACAGAAAAAAGACCCAACATTCCCTTTGAAAAATTAATTATAAGAAAGAAAAGTTTGAAAAAAGATGGTAAATAACCTGCAGTAGATTTATCAGCTGATTAATAGCCCTTATTAGAGATCAGCTCTTCAATTAAAGATCTTGGATGAATAGGTTTTTTTTCAGCTAACGCTTGATGATATAAGACGGTAGAAGGAGTCAAAGCCGGAAGGGTGTTAATCTCAATAATTAACAGCTCTCCCGTCTTAATCTGGATAAAAGCATCGATCCGCGCGTAGCCTTTAATGCCCAGTTTTTCTGAGAGTTTTTGCAGAAGCTTTTTAGCTTTTTTCAAAGCTTTGGAGGCGATTATAGAAGAGGGAGGAGGGGTAATGTTAATGCCCGTCCCTCCTTGGAATTTTTCTTCTACGGAGAGTACTTTATTTTCAGCAACGGTAATCGAAGGGTTTAAAACTAGAACCTTGCCTGCTTTTTCTAAAACAGCTGTTGTGATTTCGATTAGCCCAGTTTTGAAATAGTGTTTTAGCCGGTTGCCTTTCACGCGAATGATATCAGTTTCAATATACTTTTCAAAAAGCAGCCATTTAACTTGTTCGATCGGCATTTCGATCCGGGTTTTCTGTCCTGAAAAACTATTTTTTTCAACAAACGGTGTTTTAGATTTAACGAGCATTATATATTTTTCTAAATCTAAAGCAGAAGCTAGATGAATAATGCCTGACGAGCAACCGTCAGTTCTGGGTTTGACAATTAAGGTTTTAGCTCTCAGTTCTTTTAAAAGGGTTAAAAAAACTTTTTTGAAATCTACTCTAGCAAGATTATTAAAATGATCTATTGGTAGAATTTTTCCAGGGATAGAAGAAAGGCTTGGAATTTTTAAATTTCTAATCAGTTCAGATGTTTCCCACTTATCCATACAAAGAGCAGACACTTTTTCATCGGGTCCGTTAAAAGGTACTTTTGCTTTTTGTAAAAGCTTTTGTAATTGGCCATTCTCTCCGCTGCCTCCATGTAGGCCAATAAACACAAACTGAGAACTTTTGATAAATTCTTCCAAGCTCATCTGAATGGGAAGTTTTAACTGATCTCTTTGAATTTGATCAGCTGGCAGTAATTCTGGTAAAGCCAACCGTAGTTGAGCTTTTTCTTCCAGCTCTTTGAGTCTGGAATGATTTTCTTTAGCAGTTTTGCAGTTTTCCCAGATCTCTTCTGCTGTATGGTTTAAAGTCAGATGATAGGGCAATGACCAAACAGTCCCATCGGGAGCTAAGAAAAAAGGTTTTGGATGGTATTTTTTAGAATGTCTTAGTTTTAACCAGGCATTAGTGCCGCTCATCACAGAGACTTGTCTTTCCGAAGTATTGCCGCCAAAAAGCACATGCACGTTTTTTTTAATGCTTGATTGGATTTTATTTTTATCTATATTTGCATCTTTGTTTTTATTTTTCTTTTGGCTGTCGAAAGAATGGTTAGTGGTTTTTTTAGGAAACGAGATGTTATAGCGCTGACAGGCTCTTTCTACAATCAGATTTAGAACAGCGCTGTGGCTTAAATTTACTCGCGAGGCTTGCTGAAACAAAAAGCTGTTTTGCTCCATGCCGGAGATAGGGTTAAAATCAGAAAACCAGATTTTTCCGTTTGGAAAAACCCAGCCGTCAAATCTACCGAAATCACGCATACCGAAAGCTTGGAAAAGCTGTTCGGCCTGAACCTGGATTTTTTCAATGGTTAAATTATCGAAACGGGGAGGGCAGTGATAGGTAACTTGGCGGGTAGGTAGATATTTTTTTCTGAAATCAAAAATCTGATGCTTTTCATAATCAGTTTCAATTTCTGTAGGCAGGATAGCTACAGGCAAACCAAAACGGTTTTGTAAAATGATAACGGTAAACTCTCGCCCTTCAGCAAAAGGTTCTAAAATAACTTGTGTATCCATCCGTTTGGAAAAGATTAACGAGGCTTTTTGAAAAGCTTCCTGAGGATTGTCAACTGAGAAAACGCCAATCGAAGAGCCGCCGGAGGCAGGTTTAACAATTGCCCGTTTAAGGTTATTTTCTTGGAAAAAATTTTCAATAATTTCTCTGTGATTATGGTGGTAGATTTTTAAAAGAGCGGCTGGAAAAGTAAAAAAACCAAGCTTTTTTAAAAATTGATTAGAGCCATATTTATTAAAAGCTTTTTTGCAGGCAGCAGCAGATGAGCCGATAAAAGGCAGGTTGTTTTTTTCTAACCAAGTTTGAAAAGTGCCATCTTCACCGAAAGCACCATGCATAACAGGAAAAACTAGATCGGTTTTTTTTAGAAGAGAGATGAATTGCTTTTCAGAAAGAGCTTGAGCTGTTTGCTGCAGTTTAAAATCAAAGTCAGAGGGGGTATTGGAATAGAGCTGGTTTTTAGAAATGGCATAGGTTTTTTTTTGGCAGTCTAAATAAAAGGGAACAATTTCAATTGTCTCAGAAGAGAGGTGGTCAAGAACTGATCTAGCGGAGTTTAAAGAGATGCCTCTTTCTAAAGAGGGACCACCGCAGATGAGAGCTACTCTGAGTTTTTTTTTCATTAGCTAAATCTTAAAATAAACTCACTTTTTGAGACTTAGATCAAGCTAAGAAAAAAAACATCAAACAAAAGTTTGCAAAAAATGAATTTGTATTTAAGTACTAGTCTAAGACGAAAGAAGAGCAGCAGTCAAACTAATTTTTGAAAAATACAAAACTTTTTGAAAAAGTTTTGCAGAAAAAGATTTTTAAAAATAGCTTTCAGCATTCTTAAGTTTTACGCTGGCACTAGAATTGCTTCTCTGTCTTTAAAATATTGAGCAGCAAAATCAGAAAGTAAACTTATGCTGGCGCAAACAAGTACCGGAGGCCAGTAAAAGACACCGGTAATAGAAGCTGCTGCCAAAATAATACCTAAAGCTACCAGAGTAATTCTTCCAGCTAGTTCACAATAAGTTTTAGTTCTTTCGTTTTCTAACTGAGGAATAGTTTTTGGAGACTCTATGTTATGTGTTTCAATTTCACGATTAATTGTATTGATTAAGTTCCATGAATCAGAGCTTCTTACCGCAAAACGAATTGCTAAAGACATACTACCGACAGTTCCAAAAAGCTGTTTAAGAGAAAAAGAGCTGAAAAAAGGAGCGACTTTATCTAAGTTCCAAACACTAAAATCGTGAAATACGCGTGCAGCATCACAAAGAGGAATGAAGAGATCCAGAGTAGCCATGCTAACTTTTTCTAAAGCGGTTGTTACTCTTCCTGTACGTGCATCAGTTCTTGTTTCGAGAGGGCCGCTGATCACATGTCTGAATTTATTGGCTTTGACAAAAGTATCTAAAGGGTACCAAAGAGAGGTGGCTCCTTTAGCAGCTTTAAGATATGCGCCTAGACCACCTAATCTTTCAAGAGCTGCTTCGTTAATTAAAGTCAGCCAAGAAAAAGTGTATCCTAGGAGTTTGAAACCGGATTTGGATGATTTGTCTATTTTATTAGCAATAGCATCATCTATTCCACCGATTACATTCAATATTGCTGCCATATCCGACTCTCCTTATTATGATATTGCTGTGAATTTCTATTAAAAAATCGCTGAAAGTATAACTCGGAAATTATTATTTTTAAAGAAATAAAAGAAATATTTTAAACTTTTTTTTTGAATGAAATATAGGCTTTACAGAACAGAGAAAAAAATTATAGAGCAGAGAAAAGAAGCTCGTTATTTTTTTAAAAAAAGGATTAATTAGAAAGAGTTATTAACCGGTAAAAAAAGACTTTAATTTATCGAAAAACGAACGCTTTTTAGGATGGTTGGCATCTGTTTCAGTCTTTTCAAAACTACGCAGCAATTCTTTTTGTTTAGAAGAGAGCTGGACTGGCGTTTCCACAGAAATACGGGCTAAAAGATCGCCGTTGCCACTTCCGTGCACATTAGGAAAGCCTTTGCCGCGTACTTTTAAGATTTTGCCGCTTTGTATTCCTTCTGGAATCACAATTCGGCAACTCTCTTTTAAAAGAGTAGGAATCTCTTTTTTAGTACCAAGAGCAGCTTCGGTAAAGGTAATCGGAATATCAATATAAACATCGTCTCCTTCACGGATAAAGGTCTCATTCGGCTCTAAATGAATAAAGACATAGAGATCTCCGCTTCTACCGCCTTGCACAGAATCGCCATAACCCCGCATTTTGAGACGCATGCCTTCATCTACGCCAGCTGGAATAGAGATTTTAACTTTGCGTTTTTTGCGGACTTTGCCAGCTCCTGAACATTCACGGCAAGGTTTGGTAATAGTTTTACCGGCGCCACCGCAATGAGGACAGGTTGAGGACATAGAGAAAAAGCCTCTTGATTGAAAAATCTGTCCTTGTCCCTGGCAGGCATGGCAGGTTCTGATGTCGGCAGCTGAGACAGCTCCTGAGCCACGGCAGTCTGGACAAGTTATATAGTTATTAATTAAGACTTCTTTTTCTAAGCCTTTGGCTGCTTCTTCGTAAGTCAGAGTTAAATCTAGTTTTTTAGAAGCTCCTTGACGCTCTTCAGCTTGGGATTCAAAACCAAATAAAGAATCAAAAATAGAATCACCGCCGCCACCGCCTCTACCATTGCCGAAAGCTCCCATAAAGGTGCGTAGAGCCTCTTCCATCGAAGAGAAATGAGCTCCGCCGCCGCCCATGCCACCACCTTGAGCATTTAAAGCTTCACTGCCATACTGGTCATAGATCTGTTTTTTCTTGGGATCGGAGAGTACTTCATAAGCTTCTGAGACATGTTTAAAAGCTTTTTCAGCTTCAGGATTGTCAGGATTGCGGTCGGGATGGTATTTAAGCGCTTTTTTGCGGTAGGCTTTTTTGATCTCTTCATCAGAAGCGTTTTTTTCTAGGCCTAGAGTTTTATAATAGTCTGTCATAATGGTAAGTAAATATTTTAATTTAATTATGTTATGCGAAGTTTTTTAACTTCGAGTCTTTAAAAAAGCTTTAAACCTTTAAAAAGACAACTCTAAAATAGCAAGATAGCAGTTTTATTGGAAGGAAAATTAGCAAATAAAGCTTTTAAGTGCTAATAAGTTTTTCTTCTAGCGACTGTTTTAGCTCTTTTGATAGCGGCTTTAGATTTAGCTCTTTTTTTGACAGATGGCTTGTCGTAAAAGCGGTGAGATTTAGCAGCTTTCATAATGCCCTCTTTGTCAAGTTTCTTTTTTAAAGCTCGAAGGGCTTTGTCAATCGGTTCTCCGATACGGACCTTTACTATGGGCATGTGATCTTTACTCCAATAAAGTTGAAAATTTAGTTAAAGTTCAATTTTTATAAATAATTATAGAAGAAAATCTCTTATAGTGCAACGGGATTTGGCTCTCTTAGGTATAAAAGCTCTAGTTTTTGAGAAAGATCAAATTTTTTATTCATATATTTAATATGAGTTAAATACATTAAATGTTCTGCGTTAGGCAGCCCTTCGATGAACAGATTTTGAGGCACAGAAGGCAACCGTTTTTTTAAAATTTCAATGTGAGGAGAAACTAAAGAATAGTTTTTAGTAAACAATAATTGGGCTTCTTCGAGTGAAATTAAACGGGGGTGACTTTTATAAATAATATGTTGGTCGATCTTTTCACCTTCGAGCAGGAAAAAACCGCTGGTTTTGGCATCGGCTAAACTATAAAAAGGAGTGTTGAAAGAGGGGATACAAGCTTTTAAAGAACAAAAACCAATCATCGGAATTTTAGATTTGAAGGAAAGGGCTTTAGCGATGGAGGCTCCTATTCTGATGCCGGTATAAGAACCGGGCCCGGTGCCGACGCTGATATAACTGAGATCGTCAATTTCTAAGTTACTAGCAGATAGAAGTTTTTTTAAAGCTGGATAAATTTCGGTAGAAAGAGTCGCATCTCCTTTTAAGTTTTGAGCAATAATTGGGCAGCCATTTAGACCTAAGGCAAGAAAAGCTGTTTGCGAACTGGTTTCTATAAGTAAAGAATACATCTTAAAATATTTGACAACCTATTTTTTTCTCTGTAAAGGTAAAGACTAGAATAGCATAGCTGAAAATAAAAGAAAAAGCCTAAGTTGCGCCATATAAAAATAGTTGTTAAAGTATTTTAATCAAATTGGGGGAGTTCCTTGAAGAAAGATAAAGATCAAGAAGATCAGGATAAAGAGGAAAAGCCGGAGAAAAAAAAGCCAGAGCAAAAAAAACCGGAAGAAAAAATGCCAAAAGAAGAAAAATTGCCGGAACCACATCAATATGTTGCTGCGTCGACGGATGAAGAAGCTATTCCCGAAGAGAAATCATTCGAAAAAAATGTTGACGATTACCCCAAAGAAGTTTTTGTTCTGCCGTTAAGCCGTCGTCCCTTTTTTCCAGGAATGGCTGCTCCGATTTTGATTGAAAAAGGCTCTTATTACGAAGTTTTAAAGCTAGTGGCAAAAACTAAACACAAATGCATTGGTCTTTTTCTAACCAAAAAAGAAACCGCCAATATTTATAAGATCGGTTTGAAAGATCTGCATAATGTCGGTGTTTTAGCTCGCATCATGCGCATTGTTCCTATAGAACAGGGTGGAGCGCAGGTGGTCTTAAGCATGGAAAAAAGAATTGAGATCAAGAGCGATGGAAAACTAAAATATCTTTCTGCCCAAGTTGCTTATCACGAAGATCCGCCGTTAGAAAAAATCTCTAAAGAGATCAAGGCTTATTCAATCAATATTATTACCACAATTAAAGAACTCTTGAAAATGAACCCGCTCTTTAAAGAAGAATTACAAATCTTCTTAGGCCATTCTGATTTTACCGAACCGGGTAAATTAGCGGATTTTGCCGTAGCGCTGACGACTGCGGGAAGAGAGGAGTTGCAAGAAGTGCTGGCAGCTTTTGATCTGCAAAAACGAATTGATAAAGCTCTTTTACTTTTGAAAAAAGAGCTGGATTTAAGCAAGTTGCAAAGCACCATTAACCAACGCATAGAATCGACTATCTCTAAAGCGCAAAGAGACTTTTTCTTAAAAGAACAGCTCAAAGCGATTAAAAAAGAGCTGGGTATGGAAAAAGATGATAAAACCTGTGATTTGGAAAAATTCAAAGAACGTCTGTCCAAGCGTAAAACGCCTAAAGATATTCAAAAAGTGGTTGAAGAAGAGTTGGAAAAACTCAGCTATTTAGAAATGCAGTCTCCTGAATACAGCGTTTGTCGCAATTACTTGGATTGGTTGACAATTGTGCCCTGGGGGATGTTTTCTAAAGAAACACTCAATTTAAAACATGCCAAAGCAGTTTTAGAAAAAGATCATCACGGACTGAAAGATATTAAAGAGCGGATTATTGAATTTATCGGCGTAGGAAAACTATCTAAAGGGGTCAAAGGCAGTATTCTTTGTTTGGTAGGACCTCCAGGTGTAGGTAAAACTTCCGTTGGTAAAAGTATTGCACGATCTTTGAATCGACAATTTTTTAGGTTTTCTGTAGGAGGTATGCGCGATGAAGCTGAGATTAAAGGTCATCGACGTACTTATGTTGGCGCTATGCCCGGTAAAATGATCCAAGCACTGAAAAAGACCAGCTCGATGAATCCAGTCATTATGATTGATGAAGTGGATAAGATGGGCAGCTCGTTTCAAGGAGATCCTGCTTCGGCTTTATTAGAAGTATTAGATCCAGAACAAAACAAAGATTTTCATGATCATTATTTGGATGTCGGCTGTGATCTTTCTTCGGTTTTGTTTATCGTTACCGCTAACGTCTTAGATACTATCCCTGAGCCTTTAAAAGACAGGATGGAGATCATGCGTCTTTCCGGATATATTCAAGCTGAAAAAATTGCTATTGCTCAAAAATATCTGATTCCTAAAAACCGCTTAAGTATGGGGTTGAAAGCTTCGAACGTTCAGTTTACCAAACAAGCAATTGCTCAAATAGCCGATGGATATTCCAGAGAATCCGGCGTACGAGGTTTGGAAAATAACCTCAAAAAAATCCTCCGTAAAGTAGCTTTGAAAATTGCTGAAAATATGGAGAAAAAAAGACGTTCGCAAAAAATCACCATCACCGAAAAAAACCTGAAAGATTATTTAGGCAAGCCAATCTTTCTCTCTGATGTGTTTTATGAAAGAATGCCGGTGGGAGTTTGTACCGGACTGGCTTGGACTTCCATGGGTGGAGCTACGCTTTATGTGGAAGCTTCTCGTTCAGCAGCTGACAAGACTTCTATGATACTGACTGGCCAGGCTGGCAATGTGATGAAAGAATCTGCTCAAATTGCCTGGTCTTATCTGCATAGTCGTTTTGCACATTATGCTGCCAATATACCTTTCTTCGATAAGGAAGAAGTCCATTTGCATATCCCAGAGGGAGCTACTCCTAAAGATGGGCCTTCAGCTGGAGTTGCTATGACTACTGTCTTAACATCCTT
>CAZTYI010000031.1:0-13745 GCA_964618335.1 uncultured bacterium | reverse complement strand
TTTCTCTAACTAAATAATCAAGAGCGTAAAGACAAAGACAAACAAAGAAAAGGTCTCTACGATACCTGCTGCAGCGGCACATTTACCAAAAATAGCTGGCTGCTTAGCCGAAGCCTGAATTGCTGTCGCAACGACTTTACCCTGATAAATAGAGCAGATCATATTCGCTAAACCGGCAAAAAGCGCAATACCTACTGCTACAAAAGAATCCAGTCCGCCGGCTTTAATACGATCAGCCATTAAAACCATCAAAATAAAGCCATAAATAGCCTGAGAAGAGGGTAAAGCTGAAAGGCCGATGAACTTACCATGACCTTCTTCAACGTGCGTCATAGCACCATGTGAAGCCGATCCGGCAATGGTGCAGCCGACAGAGCTGCCAAGACAGCCTAGACCTAACACAATGCCTGGTCCTATGTTTCCAAAATCCATATCGTTCTCCTATTTTTTTATCATTTTTTAAATAATCTTAAAGGATTAAACAGTTTTCCGCCCCCTTCAAAACAGTGATTGTACCATTCTAAAAAATTAAGTCGTAAACCATGAATAACCCCGCCCATAATGCTCATAGTAATATTCACTAGATGGCCGAAAATGATTAAAACAATACCCATAGCTAACCCGAATTGAGCGCCAAAACTATTAAAAGTCTGCGATAACACCATGCCGGCTAAAGCTAAAGCATAAAGACGTAAATAAGAAAGCACATCGCCAAAAATACCAATCACGCCGACAATTTCTTTAATGCCCGCCAGTCTGCGCTGAATTAAAGCTAAAATCATGACTAAAGGCAATGAACAGAAGAGCATATAATTGCCAATTTGAATGGCCATCTCTTTGGTCAGTAAATGGGTAAAATAAATTAGTGAAGTCGATTTCAAAATAGAAGGAGCCCACAAATATCCACCAAATAAAAATAAGACCCAACCAACGCCTGCCCAATTTCTTCTTAAATTGAGTACAAAAGCAATCGTGATATGGAACACACCGATTAAAAGCGAAAGCTCTAATAAGACATTGCGATAAAACTCATTCACAACTTCATATTTACCAGCTTTAGAAAGCGCGCCAACCACAAACTCATGGCCGGTTTTAACTTCTTTTAAAGCGGGATATTGTTTAGTCCAAGTCTGATAGACATCATCTTTCAAAGCCAGATGATAAGCTGCTTTTTTCTCAATTAAAATTTCTATAATGGAAATCTTTTGCCAAGGATGGTCGGGAGAAAAACTCATCCCAAAAAAAGAAGCTGTAAAAACACCCCAGATAATACAGCCGAAAGAAAGAAAAAACGCTAGTTTGATAAAGCGCTTTAAAAAAGCTGAGGGATTTTTATTTTTAGAACGCCATTTTAAAATTAGAGTTAATAATAAAAAAATAGCTCCATACCCGGCATCGGAAACCACAATAGAGAAAAAGAAAGCAAAAAAGCCAAGCACCCACAAAGAAGGATCTTTGTCGGTAACGGAAGGAATATCATAGATTTTTACTAAATCCTCGCCGATTTGAGCTGTAGGCATATTTTCCAGGCAAGTCGGAACTCTGATTTTCTTTCCAATGGTGGTCTCTTCCGCTTCAACTAAAAAAGTCTCTAAAAGTTTTCTTAGCTCTTCTGTTTTAGTTTTGGGAACCCAGCCTTCGATGCTAAAAATATGCTCTTCGAGTTCTAACGCACTTTCATTTTTAGCGATCTGCAGATTATGCCCATTATAACAGTTTAAAACTTCTGCTTTTAAAAGTTCTAAATAAGAGCTGTAGCGTTTCAGTTTTCTTTCTAACAGCAAAATGTTTTCACGGATCATGTCCAGCCGCTTTTTTAAAACTTTAGCGGGCTTAGTGATCTTGATTTCAACAAAGCCAGGATAACTTTTATGTTCCGAACTTAAAGACAAATAATAATCTAAATCATATTCGGTAGAGATATAGATTAATTCGGGAGGCACTCTTTTTTTGACTTTCTCAGAACTTTTAATAAAGAAAAACTGGAATATCAGATTCGCTTCTTTACGAACAAAAAGAAGATCTTCAGGTGAAAAATCTCCTAGCGGAGCAGCTGTTATAACTTCTTTTTCCAAATCAGCTTCCATGGCTCTTAAACGCTCAATATCTTTATCGATTTCTAAAATCTGTTTGGCTGCTTCTTCTGCTGACAAATCTTGTTTTTGGAAAAGCACTGGTTGGGTTTTTAAAATTTTAATCGCGGATAAGAAGTTTTTGAGAGAAAAAGGCAGCTCTTTCATCTGTCTTTTTGTGCCGATAAATTCAATAAAGCCAGCTTGCTGCGCTGCTTCAAAAAAGAGCGCTAAATCCTTTTTAATCCCGTAAAAAAGATACTTTTTAAGTTTGATTAGCATAGGCTTTCTTTTTTAAGATTTTTTCTTTAGCTACTTTAGCCTGAGCTAAAGCAGAGAGCTGGGTATCATCTAAGAAAATTTTAATTTTTCTAATATTCTGCTCGCTTCTAGGAATGAGTATTTTTTCAAAAAGATTGACCCTAATAGAAACGTCATTCAGTTCTTTAGCTAAGGCTTTTTTTCTCTCTTCTTCGATGACTATTTTTTGATGCACAATAATGACTTTCTTAAGAATACTCAGCACTTCATCAAACCAAACTGGAGTATCAAAAAGAGCATATTCAGCATCTTGGAAAATGACATTTTCAAAAATCGGCACTTCCAAACCGGCAATATTTTCATACTTTTTCTGCACGTGTTTCACTTCGGCAAAGGGCACAGGACTTTCTTCGCTGTTGCTGGTTAAAAGCAAGCCCACTTCATCTGCAAAAAGACGAGCTTTGACAAATTCTTTTTGCATTTTTTTTAGATTCAGATTGCAAATATCAATCTCAGATTGCAAAAGCATTTTTTTTAGTTTTAAAGTCGGCAGATATCTTTGCAGCTGCTGAAAGCGTAACTCCTCTGATCTTAAAGCGCCTTTGGTAAACTGCAATTTCATTAATCTTTACCTTTGAGTTACAACCTTTCTCATATCTTATACCAATACCAAGAGATACTGATTTTTAAGCTTCTTTTGGCCAATATTTCTCAGCAATCTGTTTTTTAATACTAATTTCTTCTAACAAAAAACAGTCCGCTAAAATCCGCCAGCCTAGATTTAACGCTTCTTCCAGCGGAATGTTAACTTCTAGCGACATCATTTTAGTTTCAAAAAAGTTGGCGTAGCGGATTAGCTTTTCATCCCATTGAGAAAGCTTAAAACCCATCGAGCCTCTTTCTTTAGCTTTTTTGGAATCCGCATAAAGACGGATCATTGTATTGGCCAGTTCGCCATGATCTTCTCTGGTAGTTTTGCCAATGACGTTCTGTTTTAGTCTGGAAAGCGAACCAAAAGGATCAATCTTTCCATCGTAGAGATAAAACTGCCCTTCGGTAATATACCCGGTATTATCAGGAATAGGATGGGTAATATCCCCCCCTGGCATAGTGGTCACCGCCAGAATAGTAATCGAGCCGGAATCTTGAATATCGACAGCTCTTTCATAACGGGAAGCCAAATCAGAATAAAGCGAACCGGGATAACCTCTAGTAGAAGGGATTTGGTCCATGGTAATAGCGATCTCTTTGATCGCATCAGCAAAAGCGCTCATATCGGTTAAAAGCACCAGCACATCTTTGCCTAGCATGGCAAACTTTTCGCCTATCGCTAAGGCCATATCAGGCGTCATAAAACATTCCACTGGAGAATCTGTCGCCTGATGAATAAACATGACGGTTTTTTCTAAAGAGGCTTTTTTTTCAGCATTTTCTACAAAAGCTTGATAATCATCAAAACGCAATCCCATGCCGCCAATCACAATTACATCAGCATCAGTCTGGTTGGCAATCCGCATCAGCAACTGGTTATAAGGCTCGCCAGCAACCGAAAAGATTGGGATTTTTTGAGATTTGACGAGACAGTTAAAGACGTCGATCATAGGAATATTAGTTTTCACCATTTCCTTAGGAACAATCCTTTTCACTGGATTAAAAGAAGGGATATTGACGTCGATAGCGTCTCCTAGCAGCTCTGTTCCACCATCCAGTGGCTCTCCTACACCGTTAAAACAGCGGCCTAGCATGTTGGGAGTATAAATAGCCTGCATCCCTCTTTTTAGAAAAGTCACTTTGTCTCCGGTAGAAATTCCGCGGATGGATTGAAAAACTTCCAAAGTCACTTTATCTTTGTCGAAACTTAAAACCGAAGCGTAAGAAGAAGTGTCATCTTTTTTGTTAATTTTAGCTAGCTCGCCTAGACCTACATTCTCAGCCATAACTGTAATCAAGTTACCGCGCATATCTAAAATATGATCGTAAATTTTTTTCATTTGGCAGCCTTCGCTTGAATCATGCTTCTAATTTCCGCCAGCTTCTTTTGATAAGGCTCGGATTCAAAAGGCATGAAGTTTAAGTTTTTGATTTCATTTTGCAAATTTAAAAAGAAAGAACGCGCTTCATCATGATTATCCAATTTAAAACGCGCTGTAAAAATTTCTCCTATTAAAGCAAACAGCTCGCATTGCCTTTTCGCAGGGCAATGAGCATCTACCTGATCAAAAGCATTTTGCTGTAAATAACTAATATCAAAAAGTTCGGCTTTCAGATAAATAATCATATCTTCTAAGGCTGTTCCTTCCCAGCCGACTACTTCCATCCGTTTAGCAATTTCATCACCCTTCTTTAAAAAATAAAAAGCTGAATCCACTCTTTGCTTCCAGCCTGCGCTTTGGCTTTCAAAATACTCGGTAGCGTAAGGTAAATATTTCGACCAGGAAATTAATGGATCTATCGCTGGATAGCGTCGAGCACTGGCTCTTTCTCTGGAAAGCCCCAAGAAAGCGCCGACTACAGCTAAAGTAGCTTGTGTGACCGGCTCTTCAAAGTTTCCTCCTGCTGGAGAAACAGAACCTCCGATAGTTAAAGAGCCTGTAGTCTCAGCATCAAAGCGCAAGACTCCAGCTCTTTCATAAAAAGCCGCGATCCTAGAAGAAAGATAGGCCGGAAAAGCCTCTTCTCCAGGAATCTCTTCCAATCTTCCAGAGATTTCTCTCATTGCCTGAGCCCAGCGTGAAGTAGAATCGGCCAAGACTAAAATATTCAGCCCCATCTGGCGATAATATTCACCGATAGTGACAGCCATATAAACCGAAGCTTCTCTAGCTGCTACTGGCATAGAAGAGGTGTTACAAATAATAACCGTACGGTTCATCAACGGCTCTTTGGTATGTTCATCGATCAGTTTTGGAAAATCTTGTAAAACTTCCACCACTTCTCCCGCTCTTTCTCCACAAGCGGCAATGATCACAATATCGACCGAAGAAAATTTAGCTAAATTATGCTGCAAGACTGTTTTGCCAGCACCAAAAGGACCTGGCGTACAAAAAGTTCCCCCTTTCATTAAAGGAAACTGAGTATCGATAATTCTTTGGCCTGTACTCATGACTTCAAAAGGTCTGATTTTCGAGCCTTCTTTAAGCCCTGCTTTAACGGGCCAGCGTTGAAGCAGGGCCACCGGAATCTCTTGACCATTGTCATCAGTTACTTTGGCAATAACTTCTTCAATCTTGTAATCTCCAGCCTTGGCCAGCCAGGTCAAAGTATATTTGCCCATCAAAGCAAAGGGCAGCATAATACGATGGGTAAAACGGCCCTCTTGAACCTCTCCGATCAAATCCCCTCTTTCGAGAACATCTTTTAATTTCGCTGTCGGCTTAAAACCCCATTTTTTTTCTCTGTCCAAAGCCGGCAGATAAACGCCTCTTTTCAGCAAAAGACCAGAAACCTCAGCAACTTTTACCAATGGATTTTGCAAGCCATCAAAAATAGAGCTTAATAGCCCAGGACCCAGTTCCGCTTCCAGCAAGTGATAAGAAAAGTTTACTTCCTGATCGAGTTTGATCTCGGAGGTGTCCTCAAAGACCTGTACTTTAGCTTGGTTATTATTAATTTCAATGACTTCAGCGGAAAGCTCTAAGTCGCCTAACTTAATCAGGCAAATTTCACCCTGCCTAATTAACCCTGTAAATTCCACATGAAGAAGATTTCCAAAAGCCTTAACGACTTTTCCTGTAGCGTACGCTGTTTGTTGCATAAGTTTACCTTAATAATCCATCTAAAATTTTTTTACCAGCTCCTGCATTCAAACGAAAGAGATCATCAATCAACATAACCCCAGCTAAATACCCCAGGATTTGATCTATACTAAAAGGTTTTTTCTCGGCTTCATCTGAGATCTTTTGAAAACGATATTCCAAAAAAGCCATATGTAATTTTTTTGGATCATTACAATTTTGCTCAAAAAGATCAACAATGACCATTTTATCTGTTTCTAATTCAGGTCTAGAAGCAGTGCTCTGTTCTAAAAGAGCTTTGACTAAAAAATCACTCTGATCTTCATACATAAATTCTTCTGCCAAATCTCTTTGCAGCCGCTTAGCTCTGAGTGCCACCGTAATTAAAATGATAGAGCGTTCCATCTCAAAATAAAACCTTAAAAAATCCGATTTGGGATTTCGTTGCTCTTCTCTAAAAAACCTACTCAGAACATAAGAAAAGTTTTTGATTCTGGCTTGATCTGAATTAAATTTCTCGATGAACTCAAAGACAACTTCCGGTAGTCCGTCTTTTAAAAGCAAAGCTTCGTTTAAATTTCTCTCATCCAGATTGCCTCTCGGATCCAACGGCTGTTTCAACCACAGTTTTTTCAGGTTTTTCAAATCTATATAAGTTTTAAAGACGCCGATTATTTCTTGGTCTTTCGGACTTAAATTCCACTGCATCAAACGCAACAGTTCTCCATAATTCAAGTCGCTTTTTACCTTCAAAGATAACAAAGGAAAAGCTGTGCCCAAAAAATAATATTTAGTCATCCAACAGACCTGTTTTCCTAATGTTATAAATCACTATATTACAAACCAAAAATCAACTTGCGAAAATCTTTACGGATATATTCCGAGATTAAGTCTTTTAGCTCTTTTTCAGAGACGTCCAAAGTAATTTTCTTATCTTTCAGAACAATTTTTGCACCGCCTAGAAAATCTCCTTTGAGCGGCTTATTATCCTTTAACTTATCCAAGATATCTTTTGTTAAGAACTGAGCTACCTGTTTCGGGCTGACGCTTTGCGCAATATAAACTTCAAAATCAGCGCCTGTCCCCTCTTTTTCAATCGCTTTAACTAGTGCTTCGATTAAACTGGCGATCGTCTTAGGATCAACCATGTTTTTTTCGACTAAAGCAAAAAGGTTTTCCTGAAAAAACTTCTTTTCGATTTCTTGTTTAAGTACGTCAATAGCTTGCCTAGAAGCTAACGCTAAAGAAGTCTCTAAAAGCTTTTTTTTCTTTTCAATTTCTTTAGCAGCGCGGTCCGTAATTCCCTTAGCTTCTTGTTGAGCTGTTGATTTAATTTCCTGCGCTTCCAAATGGGCGTTTTCTAATATTTCTTTCGCTTCCTGTTTAGCCGGCTCAATCGTTTGCAGCCTCAAACTATCGCAAATTTTTTGGATTTTATCTTTGCTTTCTTGTAATTCTTTCATGTTTTTTGGCCCTGGTTCTATCTCATTGATTTTTCATCATAGCATAGCTAGTTTTTTGAGCCAAAAGATTCTCCCCTCTTTGACTTTTTTTTAAAAATAAATCTTTATTTTAAAATAAAAATTTTGCCAAAAAAAACCTTAATCTGTCATACAATTAAGCTAACCACATTTAATTAGGTCTTTATTTTATGAAAAAATTAATCTTGGTTTTTTTATGCATCAGCCTCTGTTCTACCGGAATCAGTACTGAAAAAAAATGCTCTTATAAAGAATCCGAACTTTCTTCTACCAGTTCAAAAGCAATGTCTGCAATGGCCTGGGGCTTAGGCTTGGTGATTGCTATTGCCATAACTTGCGCTGTAGTTAAAAACTCCCGCGCTAACTAAAAATACAGTTTCTGCAGCAAGTAGCTTGCCAAAACTTTCTAAAACCTTTAATCTTTAGCGTAATATTTCAGCTTTACAAGGAGGCGTTAATGAATCAATTAGAAGAGCTAAAAAAACACACTACGATTGTCGCTGATACTGGAGACTTTGAAAGCATCGCTGCTTTTCAGCCTACCGATGCCACTACCAATCCCTCCTTAATTCTCGCTTCTGCCTCTAATCCTAAATACCAAGCTCTCGTTGATGAAGCGATAACCTTTGCTAAAACCCAAGCAGATCCTCTCTCTTCTGCTCTTGAGCGTATCTTTGTCAACTTTGGCGAAGCAATCTTAAAAATAGTTCCTGGAAGAGTATCCATTGAAGTTGATGCCAGAGACTCTTTTAACACAGAAAAAAGCATTGAAAAAGCCCGTCGATTCATTTCTCTTTTTGAAGAAAGAGGAATTTCTCGCGAGCGTATTTTAATTAAACTAGCTTCTACCTGGGAAGGCATCCAAGCTGCTAAAACCCTCGAAAAAGAAAACATCCACTGCAATTTAACCCTGCTCTTTTCTCTGCCCCAAGCAATTGCCTGCGCAGAAGCTAATGTAACTCTCATCTCTCCTTTTGTCGGACGGATTTTAGACTGGCATTTAAAAGCCTCTGGCAAAAAAGAAATTCCCGCTTATGAAGATCCCGGAGTTTTATCAGTTAAGTCTATTTTCAATTACTACAAAAAATTCGGCTACAAAACCGAGATCATGGGAGCCTCTTTTCGCAACATCGGAGAAATTGTAGAACTGGCCGGCTGCGATCTACTGACTATCTCTCCTGCTCTCTTAGAGTCTTTAAAAAGTACTTTAGAGCCTGTAGCCCTACGCTTGGATGTAGCAGAAGCTTTAGAGCTGCCTCTGGAAAAAATAGAGATGACTGAAGAAAGATTCCACCAGATGGTGAAAGAGGACGCTATGGCCTCTGAAAAGCTCCCAGAAGGCATTCATAAGTTCTCTGCAGATACTGAAAAACTGGAAAAGCTGATTTTGGAAAAGTTAAAAAAACCAAGCATAAAAAAAGAGGCCGATTTACTTGCCTCTTTGCTGACTCAAAATAAATAATTAAGCTTTGCTTATTTAACTTTTTTTTGTCTTGTTTGCTTAAGTTGTTTCTACTGGGTTTAGAGCCTTTTTCGCAGATGTCAGAAACTCTATCATTTGCGTATATGCTGAACTTGAATGTGCATCTTCATGGCATTTATCATAAGAAGCAATCAATAGGTTTATTTGTTCTATAGCTCGATTATATTCTTCTCTAGATGTATCAAGCATAGCGTTCGCAACAAAGTTTCCTGTGCGTTTTGATTGAATTATGTTATTCCTACCAGCTAAATCTCTTGATAATTCTAATAACTCTTCTTTAGTATATGTTTTATCCTGATAATAGCTTTGAGGCAAAAACATTTACACTGCCAGCACGCCCTAATTATGATTTATTAGATGAAGTTTATGAGTATCAAGAATCATATCAAATGTACCATAAAAAAGTAGCTGTCTTTGATGATTTCACCACCGTGATCGGCTCTTATAATTTAGGTATCAAAAGCGCTTATTATGATGATGAAATCGTTTGTGAAATACAAAGCCCGGACGTAGCTAGATTAATGCATCAAAGTTTAGATCTAGATCAAGAGCTTTCTCAAAGACAAACCATCTCTCCTGTTGGATTTATAGGTACAAACATTGCAGGAGCCTTGGTTAATGCTGTTTTGAAAAATTATTGCGGTTAAGGCGTTTTTATTAAATCTGGTTTATCTAAAGAAAAAACAAACCAAGATATTTTGAAAACAAACCTAAAACACTATCTCTGGCTAGCTAAACTTCTTAATAATAAAACAACTAATTAGCTAGCTACCACTTCTTCAGGCTTATCCTCAAAATCAAAAATCAATCCACTTTCATCTTCAGATTTGAGTTTCTTTTTCAAGCTAAAGCCAGTACCGCCAGGAATAATATGCCCCATGATCAAGTTAGATTTGAAATCTAACAGATCATCGACTTTGCCCTGCACTGCAGCATCAGTCAATACTCTAGTTGTTTCCTGGAAGGAAGCCGCTGAAATAAAGGATTCAGTCTTTAAAGAAGCTTTGGTAATACCCAAAAGCACAGACATAGCTTGAGCAGGTTTTCCACCTTCTTCTAGAGCTTTTCTATTAGCTTTGAAAAAGTCTTTTTTAGATACATCTTCACCATACAGGAAAGTAGTATCGCCAGGATCTGTAACCCTGACTTTCTGCAGCATCTGACGAACAATGATTTCAATGTGCTTATCATTAATGTCTACACCCTGCAGACGATAAACTTCTTGCACCTGGTTAACAATGTATTTTTGAAGTTCTCTAACACCGCAAATATCTAAAATCTCTTCAGGAACCACTAGACCATCTGTTAAAGGCTGGCCTTTAGAAACTACATCGCCTTTTTGAACGATCAAGTGTTTAGAGAGCAGAATAAAATGCTCTTCTTCCATATCGGAAATTTCATCGCGGACAACCACAATACGCTTGTTCTTTTGAACACCCTTAAAGTCAACCACACCGTCAATACGGGCAATCTCAGCTGCATCTTTAGGAGATCTGGCTTCAAATAGCTGAGCTACTCGAGGTAGACCACCAGTGATGTCCTTGGTCTTAATCGCTCCTCTTGGCAACTTAGCTAAAATCGTACCGCCTTTAACCTGCTGTCCTTCTTTAACAGAAATAACCGCGCTAGATGGAACAGCATAAGTACCGACTAAATCAGTTAGCCCTTCATCTTTAAAAATAGAAATTTGAGGATGAAGTTCTCCACGTTGGTGTTTAACTACTAACTCGATCTGACCAGTCTTTTTGTTAACTTCGCTTTGGCTGGAAATACCTTCGACTAAATCTTGGTATTTAACATAGCCTGGCTTTTCGCAAATGATCGGAACAGAGTGCTCTTCCCATTCAGCGATTTTAGTTTTCTTTTTAACTGCCGTTCCGTCATTGAAAAGAATCTTAGTACCGAGCTCTAAAGCAAATGTCTGTAAAGGCTCGATGGATTTAGTAGAAAGTAGTTTTTTATACTCTTCCAAGGTTCTCTTCTCATCGCGGACAACATGCAAGAAACCATTTTTGTTTAGAACTAAATGGTTGCCTGTTTCATCTTCTACAATACGTAGATTCTCATAAATCAAAATACCATCGTGCTCAGCAATAATCTGAGGACTTAAAATAGCAGAAGCAATACCACCAATGTGGAACGTTCTCATCGTTAACTGCGTACCAGGCTCACCGATAGACTGAGCTGCAATAATACCAATAGCTTCACCTAAGCCAACCAGATTACCGGTCGCTAGATTGACACCGTAACATTTAGAGCAAAGGCCTCGAGTGCTTTCGCAAGTTAGAGCAGATCTGATTTTGACTTGCTCAATACCCGCTGAATCAATCGCTTCAGCTTTATCTATTGTTAAGACTTCGCCAGCTTTGGCTAAAAGCTTAGTGCTGTCACCTGGCTGATAAATATCATCGCAAATAGTACGGCCGAAAATACGGCTCTTTAATGGAATTAATTCTTCTTGCCCCTGTTTAATCGAGATCACTTCAATGCCGTTTAAAGTACCGCAGTCTTCTTCAGTAATAAAGACATCTTGAGAAACGTCTACTAAACGACGGGTTAAATAACCAGAGTCAGCCGTTTTCAAGGCTGTATCGGCAAGACCTTTACGAGCACCGTGAGTAGAAATAAAGTACTCAGAAACAGAAAGACCTTCTCTAAAATTGGCCGTAATCGGCGATTCCAAAATCTCTCCAGAAGGTTTCGCCATCAAGCCTCTTAAAGCTCCTAGCTGTTTAACCTGTGATTTATTACCTCTAGCACCAGAATCCATCATTAAATAAAGCGGATTTAGACGGTGGTCTTTAATCTGAGCAATTAGTTTGAAAAGATCTTTAGAGAGTCTATCAGTCGCCTCTGTCCAAATCGAAATAATTTTAGAATGGCGCTCACCAGATGTAATAATACCATCTGCATATTGTGTTTTAACTTTTTCCACCTTTTTAGAGGCTTCAGCTAAAACCGCTGCTTTGTTAGAAGGAATAACGACGTCTTTGATACCAATGGAAAGAGAGGCTTTGGTCGCTTCTTTAAAACCTAGACTCTTCATATCGTCTAAGAATTTAACAGTTCTCTCTAAGCCTGCTTTTTTATAGCATTCCAAGACTAACTCGGAAAGACGCTTTTTACGCAGAGCATAATTTTGGAAGCCTAACTCATGAGGTATAATCGAGTTAAAAATCACCCGTCCAGGAGTAGTCTCAATCACGCCTTCTTTCAGACGCAGCTTGATCTTTTCATGGATATGCATTCCTCGACCAGTCTCGTTTCTTCTTTTTTTTCCTAACTTTTTAAAGGATTTACAGTGCCAGTCAAAACTCTCAGCACTATAAAAAGCTTGCAAGACTTCTGATGTAGAACCAAAAAACTTAATTTTTCCGTTATCATGCTGATCTGGAAAATAAATCGGATCATGCATGACGTAGTACAGACCTAAAATCATATCTTGCGTAGGCACTGCTACCGGTCTACCGGAAGAAGGCAAGAAAATATTGTCAGGGCTCATCATTAAAAGCTTCGCTTCGATTTGCGCTTCAATAGAAAGCGGAATATGAACAGCCATCTGGTCACCGTCAAAGTCAGCGTTAAAAGCTGTGGTAACTAATGGATGAATGCGGATCGCCTTACCTTCAATCAAAACTGGTTCGAAGGCTTGTATACCTAAGCGGTGAAGCGTAGGAGCACGGTTGAGCAGCACTGGATGGCCTTTAATAATCTCGTCTAAAACATCCCAAACTTCAGGGGATTGTTTTTGAATCAGTTTTTTAGCTGATTTAATCGTATAGACAAAATCTAGATCTTTTAATCTTTTGACAATAAAAGGTTCAAATAACTCAAGAGCCATCTGTTTAGGAATACCGCACTGGTTAATTTTTAATTCAGGTCCAACGACAATTACGGAACGACCAGAATAATCAACCCTCTTACCAAGTAGGTTTTGACGGAAACGTCCCTGCTTACCTTTCAACATTTCAGAAAGTGATTTTAAAGGACGGTTACCGGCACCCATAACTGGATGACCATGACGGCCATTGTCAAAAAGAGCGTCAACAGCTTCCTGCAACATTCTCTTTTCGTTACGGATAATAACTTCAGGAGTTTTTAGTTTTAAAATAGATTTGAGACGATTGTTACGGTTAATCACACGTCGATAAAGATCGTTTAAATCAGAGGTCGCAAATCTACCACCATCAAGCGGTACTAAAGGTCTGAGATCAGGAGGAATAATAGGTACGCAAGAGAGCACCATCCATTCTGCTTTATTGTCAGAAGAAGAAAGATCCTCGACAATTTTCAAACGCTTGGCGATTTTCATCCGCGCTTGCATAGATTTGGTTTTACGTAATTTTTCTTTCAGCTCATTAATTAAAAAAGGCAGATCTTCTTTGGCTAGTAAATCTCTAATCGCCTCACCACCCATTTTAGCAGTAAAACTACCAGCGCCCCATTTTTCAATGGCTTCGCGATATTCGTTATCATTTAAAAGCTGTTTGACTTCTAATTCTGTCTGACCCTGGTCAATAACTACGTATTCTTCGTAATAAATCACTCTTTCTAGTTCAGAAGTCGTCAATCCCAGAATATTACCAATTCGGGTTGGCATAGTCTTGAAAAACCAAATATGCACTACAGGCACAGATAATTCAATGTGAGCCATCCTTACTCTTCTGACTTTGGATAGCGTCACTTCTACGCCGCAACGGTCGCAGACAATGCC
>CAZTYI010000030.1:0-13803 GCA_964618335.1 uncultured bacterium | reverse complement strand
GACTAATGCTATTTTACCATATGCTTTAAAGTTAGCTAATCTAGGCTATAAGAAAGCACTCAAAGCAGATAAGCATTTATGTATGGGATTGAATGTCTGTTTAGGTAAAGTGACTAATCAGCCTGTAGCCGAGGCTTTAGGCTATGAGTCTGTTGATCCTAAAACGATGCTATAATGAAGCTCTAAAGATTGAGATTGTTTTTTAGTTAAGAACGCAGATTATTTACCTTCGTATGGTACATACCAACTTGCGGTTGAGCTATAAAATTCTGCAGTGCGATTTTCTTCTTGTATGTTCATGACTCCTCCGAGCATGGATAGAGTCATAAGAGTGACAAAAACAATTGCAGCTGCAAGAGGAATCTGGCCAAAAGCGCATAAAGTGATAGAAGCTGTCAAGAAAATTGCACAGAATGTCATGGTGCCAAGAGTTTCTTTATGGGCTTTTATGAAGTTTATGACTTTTTGGAGAGTGCTGGAGCTAGCAGGATCTGCTGCTGGTGGGTTGTAATCTGCTGGAACATCTACCTCAACTTCGTCGTCTCTTAGATCTTCTATATGTGTTGGAGAAAATCCACTAGTTGCAGATGGTCGTGTAGCTGACATAATTTTACTCCTAATTATTTATTGATCTTAATTTCTATAGTTATTAATTAATAAACATATTTTATATATACCTATAATTATAGTGTAGATTTGAATTTAATACCATTATTAAAGAAAGTACTTTACAAACTAATTACTGGACAAAATTAAAAGAAAGATTTACCTAAAAAAAGGGGAGTCTTTTTATTAGATAATTGTTAAAATAGAACTATTTATATGCATAAAATCGGCGAAATTATCTTTTACGGCTCTACTTATGAAGTAGAAATCAAGGGTAAAAAAGGCTCTGTTTGGCCCTTTTTACGCTTAGATGATAATGGGCAGATTCTAGACTCTTTTTGCAGCTGTAAAGGCTCTTGTCAGCATGTTAAAGAGGCCTATAAAGCCATTTTTCTAGAAAAACCCCTGCATCTGCTCTATCAAGAGTCTTTTTTTAGGGAACTAGGGCTGGTTTTTTTCAAGCGATGGGGGTCTCAAACACTCCTTAATAACAATAAGTCATTGAAATCAAGAGGTTTAGATCTAGAGCCTAAAACTAAGGAAGCAAAAAAGAAGCTCAGAGAGATTTTTGCAAAGAAAGAGCCGGAAAATGAACACACCTCTTTAAAATTCTCCCGCCTTTCTCAAGAAGAGCTAGCTGATTACAAAGCCGGCCATGCCTCTTTGGAAATGCAATACGAGCTCTCTTTATGGTCGGATCTGGCCAAATGGCTTTTTTTAAACAGAGCTGAATTAAAAGTGGTTTTAAAAGGCAGCCCTTTGCCTTTAAGTCTGGAAATAAGTTCCAAAAAGCTGGATTTGAAAATCACCTTAACCGAAGAAGAGTTGCAAAGTCTGATTCCATTATTGGAGATGGTGAAGAGCAACCTCAAAGTATTTAAAGCTAAAAAGATCGAAAAAGCTCTTTTTGATTATGCAAAAGAAGAGTTGTTAATTGTCTTCGAAAGAAAAACTGAGAAAAGACCAGAGGGGATTAAAATCGGCCCTTGGATCTATGTTTCTAAAAATAAAAAAAACTTTTGTGAAAAAGGCTTTTATTTAGAAGAAAAGGAGCCACTGAAAGAAGAGTTGATTCTCACGAAAAGAGAAATAGCTGAATATCTGAGTAATAATGTTTCTGCGCTTTCAGATTTTTTTAAGCTTGAACTTAGACCTAAAGAAATCCAAAAAAACTTGTTTATCGATGAACAGAAAAATCTGCATATTGAATCTTATTTAAAAGAAAAAAAAGATCTTGAAACAGCCTTGATTTTTTATCCATGGGTTGTAGTCAGAAATAAAAATGTTGTGGCCGGAGATAAAAATAAAGATAGAGAAAAAGATGAAAATAAAAATATCACTCTGCAAAAATTAAAAGAAGAACCTGTTTTTAAAATTATTGAAAAAGAAAAAGTAGGGGAATTTGTTTCAGAAAATCGGATTTTTTTACAAAACATGGAAAGCTTTGCTCTTCATTTTGGTTCTTTTCAAGAAAAGTTGCTGTTTAACATTACGAAAGAAGACGATTTGCAATTTATCAGAAAGCTGATCGTTCCAAAAGAGTTTAAAAAAGTGATCGATTATGGTGCTTGGGTCTACGTAGAAGGGAAGGGTTTTTATGGAAAAAAATCTATTAATTTACCGGCTTTGCCAGATTTAGTAGAAAAAGAAGAGGTAGCTTATTTTCTAAGTAAAAAAAGTAAAGAGCTGGATCAGATCAGCGGTTTTTTCTTAGATGAAAATCCGTTAGCTAAAGTAGGCCTTAAAGTTAGTCTGAATGAAAATAATCGAATTGTCATTACTCCTAAAATTCTGCCTAAAAAAGGAATTAAATTAGAAGATCTTAAATTTTTTGAGCCCTTTGTCTATTTAAAAAAACAGGGCTTTTTTGAATTACCTTCTCATCTCAGACTACCGGAAGGTTTTAGAGAAAAAAGAGAGATTACCTTATCCGAAGAATCTTTTTTTGTGCATTACGAACTGGAGCGTTTAAAAGCCTTTATTTTGGAGATCGATCCCAGACTAGTCAGACCTAAAAAATTAAACTTAAAACTAAAAAGATTAAAAAAATCAAACCGCTCTTATTTAGCAGAGCTGGTTTATAGTTCTGGTTTTGCCGATGGAGAAGTCAATGCTATCCAGCTTTGGCAGGCTCTTTTTGATCATAAAAAATATCTTTTTTCTCCAGCTGGATTGGTTTTTTTAAGAGGCTATCGCTTTAAGTGGCTGGCTGAGATTAATCCTAAGCGTATTTTACAAAAACAGGGCTTGATCAGATTGAAAATCTGGGAATGGATCAAGCTGACTGTTTTAGAAAACATAAAACGTCCAATAGGTAAAACCTCGCAGATCAAAAAAATGCAAAAGCTCTTTGATGAGCTCAGCACCATGGGCGGAGAAAGTGTAATTGACCTTGGTTATTTAAAATCTACACTTCGACCCTATCAGGAAATTGGAGTTAAATGGCTTAATTTTTTATATCAAGAAGGACTATCAGGGTTTTTATGTGATGAGATGGGACTAGGTAAAACCCACCAGGCTATGGGGCTTTTAGCGACAGCTTTAAAAAAAGATGAAAAAAGAGAACGTAAGTATTTAGTGGTTTGTCCAACCTCAGTGATCTACCATTGGGAAAATCTTTTAAAACGGTTTTTACCAGAGATCAAAGTCTGTGTCTTTCATGGATTAGGACGCTCCATTGAACCGAAAGCTGATTTGATTTTGACTTCTTATGGACTAGCGAGATCAGAGAAAGAGATTTTTGAATCGCTTGATTTTGAAATTGCGATTTTCGATGAAGTGCAGATAGCCAAGAATAAAAGCTCTAAAATCCACCGAGCTTTAAAAGGGATTTCTGCTGAGATGTACTTGGCTTTAACTGGTACTCCTGTTGAAAACCGCTTAGAAGAACTAAAAGCTCTGTTTGATTTGATGCTGCCGGGCTATTTCCCATCTGATAGTTCTTTTAAAGAGATTTTCATAGAGCCGATTGAAAAAGAAAATGATGAAAAGAAAAAAAAGCTTTTAAGAAAGCTGGTGCGTCCTTTTGTAATGAGAAGAAGGAAGAAAGAAGTGCTTAAAGATCTACCGGAAAAAACCGAAGAAATTGCTTATGCCGATCTCTTATCGGAACAAAAAGAGCTCTATTCAGAACTGCTCTCTTTACAGAAAAATAAAATTATTTCAGAGCTGAAAGACAAAAATAATAAAGAAGCTTATTTGCATGTCTTTGCTCTCTTAACTAAACTCAAACAACTCTGCGACCATCCTTCGTTAATTGAACCTAAGTTGACTCACGCCTCTTCCGGTAAATGGGAGCTCTTTAAAGAGCTGTTAGCAGAAGCCTTAGACTCAGAACAAAAAGTAGTCGTCTTTTCTCAATATCTAGGCATGATTAAAATTATCAAAAACTATTTACAACAAAATAATATTAAGTTTGCTTCGATCACCGGCGCTACCCAAAAACGTTTTGAAGAGATCACAAAATTCCAAGAAGATCCTGAGTGCATGGTCTTCATCGGTTCATTGCTAGCTTCTGGTACAGGTATCGATCTGACGGCTGGATCAATCGTGATTCACTATGACCGCTGGTGGAATCCGGCTAAAGAAAACCAGGCGACTGACCGGGTGCACCGGATTGGTCAGAATAGGGGAGTGCAAGTCTTTAAATTAACTACTAAAAATACCATTGAAGAGCGTATTCATGAGTTAATTGAAAAAAAAGCCAAGCTGATCGAAGAGACTATTGGCGCTGATGACAAAGATCAAATTAAGAGTCTTTCCAGAGAAGAACTGATCGGGCTATTAGAAGACTTGGATTTTTGATTTTTAAAAACAGATGTAAACGATCTATTATTCAGCTTTTTACATTTAAAATTATAAACTATTTAAATTTCTAAGCTAAAAATAGTTTTATGCTTGATCTGGATTTGTTAGGCAGTCATGTTCTATTCCATAAGCAAGGGTATCTTGAAAACCAAAAGTATCTTCACTGGGAAAACCAAGCTGCTCAATAAGGTATCTTCGTTCAGGGCCTTTCAGATTAACAATAGATCTCATAGTTAATATTATGGATCTTACATGTCCGTCATTGACGTACTCCAACGGCTAAAGCACGTTGGAGTACGTCAATCTTTAGGTTTAAATCTTTAAGAAGCGCCATTGCTTGAGAGTTATTTTTCAAACTTAGATCTAGAAGAGGACAGTCTTTGGCTTGTTTTCTTTTTTTCAACGTGTAGTCATATGTTTTATCATAATATTTTAACAGAAGAGCGCAGCAGTTTTTTTTATCGTTATTTTCTAAATAAAAAAGTGCTTTTTTAGTGTCTTCCGAGCCTAGGCGCTTTTGCAACTTTAAAATTGAGGATTTGAGCTTTTCTAAAGGAGTGTAGCGGTATTGTGCTAAAATGCGCTGAATGCGTTTTTCTTGGCTGTCTTCTAAAATCAAGCCGGAAGCTGTTTGCATTTGTTTGAAAAAAGGTTCGGGAATAGTAATTTTTCCGATACTGCGGCTTTCATCTTCTAACCAAATGAACTGGTCTTTATTTTGGGTTACATTTTGCTTTAAGTTCAGGTTTTTATTTTTAAAACTATCTGGATTGTTAAGCCTGTAAAGCTGATAAGCAAGCAGGTTTTCAAAACTCTCTTGAGTAGGCTGAGCTCTTTGATAAGCGCCAAAAGCTGAGCCTTTATGACAAGCCAACCCTTCTAGATCGATATAGCGGGTGAGTTTTTTTAAGAAAAAAGTTTTGCCGACACCAGTTTTTCCGGAAAGGATAAAAAGCGGATAAGTCTTTTGGAACTGCTCTAGAACCCATCTACGGTAGCCTTTATAGCCTAGCTCTAGAGTCAGAACTTTATAACCTAGAAATTCTAACAGCCAGCTGACAGCATAAGAGCGCATGCCTCCGCGGGCGCAGTGAACGACTAGAGTAGGGGAATTGAGCCGATCAGCTTTTTGAGCAATGGTAGGCATAGAAACGAATTTTAGAGCTTCAAACATAGCTCTTTTACGGCCCTGCTGCTTGTAGAGAGTTCCGACGATAGCTCTTTGCTGGTTAGAGAAGAGAGGAATATTAACTGCTGAAAAGATATGGCCTTTTTTGAATTCTAAAGGGGAGCGGACATCGATTAACGGGTGTTTTTGATAGCGTTTGAGATAGGTGGCATAGGAAATTTTTTTCATTTTTAAAAAAAATCTTTTAGTATTTTGTTAATAAATTGCAGTAACGCATTAGAGTAATATACCGCTTCTTTTGAGAAAGAGAATATAGGAGAGCGTTGTCAATTGGCAAGGACAAGAATGGTATTTGAAAATTTTAGTATAAAAATATTTTGAAGCTTTTTCTTTTAAGTTTATTTTTATTCTATTTTCAGGTAATTTATTGTTCCTCAATTAAATAGAATTATTATTATGAAACTTGCAATTATCGGCCGGCCTAATGTCGGAAAATCAGCTCTTTATAACCGTATTCTAGGTCGTAGATTAGCTATTGTCGCTGAAGAAGAAGGAGTTACCAGAGACCGTCTTTTGCAGGAAGGTGAGTTTTTTGGTCAGCCTTTTACCCTTATAGATTCAGGAGGTATCGATCCCTATTCTAAAAAAGATTTTAATCAAGAGGTCTTAGAGCAGGCTTATCAAGCGATTAAAGAAGCTGATAACTTAATTATGGTGGTTGATAGCCAAATCGGAGTGACCAAGCTGGATGAATTAGTAGCTTCTCTCTTGCTTAAAACCGGCAAACCTCTGACTTTAGCGGTTAATAAAATCGATGATTTTCAAGGTCAGGAAATTGGCCTTTCTGATTTCTATAAATTAGGCATCAAAAATATGGTCGCAGTTTCTGCCATGCAGGGACTGAATATCGCAGAGCTAGTGGAAATGGCTTTGGAAGAAAAGAAAGACGAGGTTAATTCTGAGAAAACTCCAAAAGATAAAAATAGTGATAAGATTTTAAAAATAGCAATTTTAGGCAGAGCTAATACCGGTAAATCTACGCTTTTGAATTGTCTGTTAAAAGAAAAACGAGTGGCCGTTTCAAAAATCCCCGGAACTACCAGAGATAATATCGACGTTTTACTGAAAATAAATCAGAAACAATATATTTTGATCGATACAGCTGGTATTAGAAGAAGAAATAAAGAAAAAAGTGCAGTCGAGAAATTTGCTCATTTGCGTACTGAATCAGCGATCAAAAGAGCGGATATTTGTCTTTTGCTGCTGGATTCACAAGAAGCTCTAACCGATCAGGATAAAAAGATTATGACGGTCATTAAAGAGCAGGGCAAGGGCTGTCTGGTTTTGCTGAATAAATGGGATTTAGTCAGCGGTGTCCGGATGGAGCATTTTATCAAAGATCTTCAAGAAAAGAATTCTTTTTTAAAAGAATACCCCCTGCTTTTTATTTCTGCTAAAGAAGGGCGCAATACTAATCAGATTTTTCCTCAGGTAGAAATAATTAAAAATAATTTAAAGAAAAGAATTTCTACCGGAGAGCTAAATCAATTTATGCAAAAATGTTTGCAGAAATACCATCCTCCGATGATTCAAGGGAGAAGACTAAGAATTTATTATTTGACGCAAGTAAAAATAGAACCGCCGCGTTTTGTTTTGTTTGTCAACCATCCTTCTTTGATGCAAAAAACTTATCAAAAATATTTAGTCAGCCAGTTTAGAGAAGCTTTTTCTTTTTTAGGAGTACCTTTATTTTTTGAAACTAAAGGCAAAAAAGATCGGACTAAAGAGAGAACTAAAGACTAAATGGTTTTTCAGCTATAATTTTTTTTTGTTTTTAACAGTCTTTTTTAATAGTCTTTGATTTGGAAGAAGTTGTTTGATAATATCCATAGCTTAATATTTATTAATCTTTACAATGACATTTAAAAGCAAAAATGAAAAGTTAAGGCTTAATAGTTAAGAGTTAAAAAAAGTTATGTTTGGTCCTTTTAAAAGCGAAGTTAGTTTTTTTTCTCCTTTTTTAAACGAAATGCGAAAGTATCGCATAGGTAGTTTAAAAGAAGATTTAATTGCGGCTGTTTCAGTAGCTTTATTAGCCGTTCCTCAGTGCATTGCTTATGCTCTTTTAGCCGGTTTGCCGCCATCAGCTGGTTTTTTTGCTGCTATTTTTGGAGCTATCTTTGCTTCAGCTTTTGGCTCTTCCCGCCATATGGTCGTCGGGCCGACGACCGCCGTAGCTATTCTAATTCAAACTTCGATTGCCGATATTCTGTTTTCTTATTACCCGGAAATTCCGCCTGAACAAAAAGCAGCGCTGACCTTGCAAATCCTAGGGCATATTGTTCTGGTGATGGGCTTATTGCAGATCGCTTTTGGTTTTTTCAACATGGGCAAGCTATTACAGTTTGTCAGCCGCTCGGTAATTTTAGGATATTTTGTAGGCGTTGTGATCGCCATTATCGTTAATCAGCTCTATCCCTTTTTGGGCATTGCTGCGATTGAAGAGAGTCAGCCAATCATCTTTAGACTTTTTCATCTTATAACGAGGCTTTTTGAAGTGCAGCTGCCGACTTTAGCGTTAGGAGGAGTGAGCTTGCTGATTTTATTTGGCATGCGGCGATTTCTTCCCAGAATTCCAGATGCTATCGTCATGATTGTAGCCGTTTCTTTTTTAGCTTTTTTTATGAATCAACAGGTCAATTTTAATTGGCATGTTGAATCTTTAAAAGATTTAGGTGCGGATGCTTTTCCTAAATTAAATTGGTATTTGCCAAAAATAAATTTAAGACTTTTAAACCGCGTTATGCCAGCAGCTTTAGCGATTACTTCTTTAGGCATCTTAGAGGTCTTTTCGGTCTTTCGGACTGTGGCTGCTAAAAGCGGGCAGGAAGTGAATGCCAACCAGCAGGTTTTCGCAGTAGGCGTTAGCAATGCTTTCTTAGCCTTTTTAATGGGAGCTATGCCTGCTTCCGGTTCTATTTCTAGATCTCTTTTAAATTTCCGTAACCACGCTAAATCCCGTTTGGCAGCTATTTTTTCAGGTTTTTTCGTTTGGCTGCTTTTGTATTTAGGCTGGGATTTAGTTGGACATATCCCTCTAGCAGCATTAGCCGCTATTTTGCTTTTCGTTGTGCCCAGTATGGTTGATTTTAAACAGATTAAGTTTTGTTTTGCTGCTACCAAAGCCGATGCTTTTGTCTTTCTTTTGACCGTCAGCTCATGCTTGATTTTTAGCTTGGATGTAGCCTTTTTTCTGGGTATTGTGATTTCAATAGCGCTCTATTTAAAAAGAGCAGCTGTGCCGCATGTTGTCGAGTATGCTTTTAATTCCGCCGGCAGATTGGTCGTTGTTTCTAAAAAACACTACGTTCATCGCAAAGTCCGGATTGTAGGAGTAGCAGGAGAGCTCTTTTTCGCCAGCGTAGATCTCTTTCAGAGTACTTTTAAAGAAGTAGCTGAAGATCCTTTTGTCGAAATTATTATTCTGCGTTTGAATAATGTCTATTACATGGATGCTTCGATGTGCTATGCACTTTTAAATTTAAAAAAACGGCTGGAAAAAACTTCGCGTTATCTTTTAATTTCAGGTATTACGCCAGAGGTCTTTAAAGTCTTTAATAAAGTAGGACTTGTCGAAGATCTGGATAGAGATAATCTCTTTTTAACAGATGAGTCCAGCCCGCAGTTTTCGACTTGGCAGGCTTATCAAAGAGCTGAAGATTTGTTAGGTTGATTTTTTGGTTTATTTTACTGTTTTTTTTTAAGTTACGATTGTCTTAGTTTTGAAAATCTTGAGTTTTCCAAGATTTAATGCTACGCTTTTTTACAAAAACAAAGTGATTTTATGCCTATTATACTAGTTGATAAAAAAATTAAAAAATCTGAGCTTTTAGAAATAGCAGAAAAGCAATTTGGAGATTTGGTAAAGGCGGTTGTAGATATCAAGAAAAAAGTCATGGTGATCGGAGCTGAATTGCATGCAGATGAAGAAACGCTTTTACTGGAAAAAGAATCTGCACAGGGAGATTTATGGGGCATTAATCTTTATCCTGAAAAATCAGGCGAAGAATTTATCGAATATGATTCTATGATTAATATCAGGCCTTCTCAAGGCAATCGGTCTCTTAGTGTTAATGATCCGGCTATTCGTCAAGAAATTATAAAAATTGTCAGTCAATTGGTACAAGAATAATGGCGAATTTTCAACATCAATCATTGTCTGCGGGAAGATGGTTAACCCTTTCTCTCGCAGAACAGTTGGGTAATATTGGCAGCGAAGTACAGCGCGTAGCTCATTCTCGCGGAGATGAAAAGCGTTTTAATATGTCCATTATACGTGCTCTAGAGCTATTTGATTTGACTATAGGAGATAAGCGTTGGAAGAAACGCTTAAAAGAGTTAGCGCGTGTACGCGAAGTTTTTTGCAATGCTGCATATAATGGTAAAGAATATGAAGTAATTTTCGAAGATTTAGAACGTTATTTCTACTATTTTATTTACTCAGCTAGGCTTCAAAGGACAATCTAAAAAAAGCAAGTTAACAAGCGATTATTTTTCAAAAATTATTTAGTAAACTTATCAGAAACCGCTGGATCATATTTAAAGCTTCCACCTTCATTGCTAATCGTTCTGTAGACCCATTTTTCGCCGTTTTCTCGCAGCAATCTATCGCAGCCCATCAAATACCCTCTGAAAAACCCATAGCGCTGAATAGCGAGCTGCATATAACGGGAAGAAGAAGGTCGGAAATGAGATCTAGGTCCATCGATCGGAGAAAGAACCTTTTGGTGGAAGACAATCACGGCATTAGCAGCTTTTCCCAGAACAGAGCTTTTTTTATTTTTATCTTTATTTTTTTTTGCATTTTCTTCTTCAGAAACGTATTTAAGATCACAATCTTTGCCCCATGGTTCTTCAAAACGGGCAGAAAGCATTAGGGGTAGAGCAAACATTCCCAAATAAAAAAGCAGTTTGAATATTTTTAGATTCATTTTCATCTTTTCTTTATTGATCTTTCTCATTTTTAAAAAGTGTATTTCAAGCTAAAAAAGGGAAAAAGTTTTTCTTTTTGCATTAACGCAGAAGCTTCTTTTTGATAGAGCTGTTCATTATAAAATTTAGCTTCTTCTCCAGCTCCGTTAATACCTCCGAAGTACCAGCCTACCTCAAAGCTCAGCGTGATGATGGCAGCTGCTGTATAGCCATTATGGAAGAATTCATAGGTAGCGAAAATAAAGAGTCCGTTAATTAAAAAAGCAGTCAAAGCAGAACGGTGCTGGCCTAGATAAAGATAGCCTGCTCCTGGCAATATATTTAAAAGCTTGGCTTTAGTTATGGATTTTTTTTTTGACTCGTAGTTGTCTAAAAAAGGAGGTATAAAATCTAATGACGGGTTCTTTTCCAGAGCTTGTAAAGTTTGAAAGTCAGCATCGATTAAAGCGGCGGAAAGTTTTAGTTTTGTAGCGGTCTCAGGATAATGTTCCTGGATCATCATTTGGATTTTGACAGCTTCTTCTTTTTGGCCGGTTTGCAGATAGCTTTCATATAGAATAATTAACAGATCTTCAAAAGCTAAAAAGCTTTTATCGACATGGTGCAGTTCGCTAGTTTGAAAATAATCCAGCAGAGTGTCATATCTTTGCGCTAAATAATAACAAAGCAGAATGTAGTACTCGATCGCTTCTTTGCGCTCTGCATTTTCTGCAGGCACTAAAATATCAGCTCTTTCAAAAGTAGAAATAGCACGGTAAAGATCCAGCTTTTTAGCAAAGGTTAGAGCAATAGTATATTCTGTGCCCCAATCGCTCTTTTTTTCAGAGGGAGTTAAAGGAGGGAAAGTATGTGAGAAGTTTTTTAGTTCTTGGGCTTTGCAGTTATAGCTGAGCTTAGGCTCTATTTTGTTCGGTACCTTGTAACAGGCTGAAATAGAGAAAAACAAGCATAAAAATAAAGGAATCCGAAATAAAGATTTTTTATATTTGTATTTGTGTTTGTATTTATCCATGCTTTATTCATCGCCGAGCGATTTGATCATTTCAGCTGCTTCGTCAAATTCCTGCTCTAACACAGGAGAGCCGGTTTTTTCTCTAAAGTAATCTTCTTGACTTTCAGTTAAAGAGACCATGTCCTGATAAGAATTGATGATATGCGGACGAATGAAAATCACCACGTTTCTTTTATCTTCTAAGTTATTGTTTTGAGAAAAAGCTGCTCCGATCCAAGGCAGTCCGCCGAGGCAGGGCAGGCCTTCTTTGCGTTTGGTTTTAGTTTCAGTGACCATGCCGCTGAGGACCAGGAAGTTTTTATTGGGAATATGTACAGTTGTTTGCATAGCAGTTTTAGCAGTAGTAACACCAGTCAGCGTAGTAGTGGAAGCAGTAGAATCTACCACTGATCTTTTTAGATCGATGTCCAGCGTAACTATGTCAGAGTTGCCCATGACTGGAGTAATGGAAAGATCTAGGCCAACATCGCGGTATTCCAAGTTTTGAGTGGTTGAGCTGGTAGCGCCGCCGACAATGGCAGTTTGAGAACCAAGGTAAGGAATGTTGGTGCCGATAAAAATAGTTGAGGTTCTTCCGTCTTGAGTCAGGATTTTAGGGGTCATGACCACAGAAGATTCGTTGTCAGTCTGTAAGGCTTGAATAAAAGAGCCTAGCGATAAGAAAGATTTTCCTTTGTGCATGATAATATCGCCGATGATTCCAAGATCAAAGCCATCGGTAAATGGTACAGAGGAGCCAGTTGGCGTATTGGTTTCAGAAATAGAACCTAGATTAGTAGTAAACTGATCTAGAGCGCCGGTGCTGCTATAAGGAGAATTGGAAGTGGCAGCGGTAAAACGGTCTTTGTATTTTAATTTTGAACCCCAGTCTAAGCCAAAGTTGAGCATGTTAGTTAGCGTGGTATCTACAACTAGAATTTCAATAAAGACCTGTTTTAAAGGCACGTCTAAAGATTTGATCAGTTCTTTTAACTTATCCATAATGTTTGGATTGCCGGTAGAAAGCAGTGAATTGGTAATCTGGATCCATTGTAGAGAATTGATAGCTGAGATTAAATCCTGTTTGGTTTTTGATTCGTTTTTGATCAGTTCTTTAGCAACTTGTTTTAAAGCAGTCTGTATTTCATTGCCTTTATGATATTGCAGTTTGTAGACCAAGAAACAGGTGTCTTCTTCGATGGATTGAATGGTATCGAGTTCCATGTTTTCACCTTTGCCTAGAACATCGAAGGTGGCGAGAAGGTGTTTTACTTCTTCAAGTGACTTACCGTCGCCGGAAAAAATCAAAGAATCGTTTTTCTCTACTCGGCGCATATTTTGGATAGTATTAAAAAGACCCTGGTTAGCAAATCCGGTGGTTTTTAAGTGATCGCTGAATTCTTTTAAAACAGTTTCCAAAGCTGGGCCAGATAAATATTTAGGTCTATATACGAAAAAGGCTGAATCTCCTTCTGCAGGAAGTTCGCCTAAAGAAGGTACATCGAAACGTTCTACAATAATTTTTACTTTTTCTAAATCTTCGGGAGCGCCGGTAAATAAAAGAGAATTGGTTTCTGCTTTATATTTGATGCTGTTGAGAGCTTCGATAAAAGAAAGATCGACCGAAGTATTTTTTAGATCGTTGGCAAAAGATCTGATAGAAGCGGTCAGCTGTTGATAGGGAGCTTGCTTGATTTGGTAAAGGAAATAAGTAGGCTTGCCCTTTCCTCCTTTAGATGGCATAGCTGAAGGCACATCGATGGTAGAGATTAATTTTTTAATTTTTTCAATAGTAGTTTCCGAACCGGTAAAAGCCAGCGACTGAGTGGAATCGATGAATTTCATACTTTGGATAGTAGCTAAAAGAGAGGGATCGGAAAGCTGGGCTTTTTGCAGGCTGGCTGAAATATCTTTCAGTGATTTTTCAATATAGGAAGGGGAAACAAATTGAGGTTTGTAGATAAAAAAGTTGTCGCTTGGTCCTCTATCGGAAGCTCTGGCAATGTCATAATCAGCAATAATTTTCTTAGCTTCTTCAAGAGCTGTAGGCGAACCGGTGATCAGCAGAGAATTGGTTTCTTTAATCCATTTGATGTTGTCTAACATCTTGACCAGCTCTGGATTTTTAACATGCTGGGATTTGAGTTTATCGACAAATTTATCTAGATCTTCTTCAATCACAGCGCCTGAGACATTTTTCAGCTTATAGAGAAAATATTTACCTTTTTCTAAATCAGAATATTTAATCATGCTTGCATAAGGAATATCTGTTATAATA
>CAZTYI010000029.1:0-14088 GCA_964618335.1 uncultured bacterium | reverse complement strand
ATCATCATTATTAACAATCCTATTAGGAGGTTTTAGATGAATATTCAAAGTATCGGTGCTGGTATTGGCAATTTTGGACTGGCATTAGGCGAAGGCATCAAAACAGCAGCTGACAAAGTAGGCTCAGTAGCGATTAAGATTCTTAGCAACCTACCTTGGGGGGCTGGAGAACAAATCGGTTCTTTCCTTGCTAAAATACCAACTCGGGCTGTAGGTGGAATTGCTGCTACTTTAATTCTTGGCGCTTTAGTTGGAACTGTTTTACTTGTGACAAAAGTTGTGATTCCGTTGTTCCATAAAGAAGCAACAGAGGCATAGTAATTTTTAAATAATTTATTTTTATAAAAGAGTGGCAAGTTTTTTTTACTTGCCATTCTTTTTTTTACTTATGATTTTTTTTCACAAAAAGAACAAATTGTTTTGACTATTAATTCCTTCTCAAGATAAAAGGTTTTTAGAAGATTGTTATAAACTTTTTTTATGTAAAAGGAGATTTTTATTATGCCAGCTAAAAAGAAAAACACAAAATTTATGCAACCTATGCGCATCAGCGCAGAACTCGCGGCCGTAGTAGGAAAAGGGCCAATGCCAAGAACTGAAGTCACTAAAAAACTTTGGGCTTATATTAAAAGAAAAGACCTACAAGACAAAAAAAATAGAAGAAACATCAATCCAGATGCAATTTTATCTAAAGTTTTGGGTAAAAAATCAATTAACATGTTCCAAATGACTAAGAAGGTTAATAGCCATCTTTCTAAATAAAGAAATTACATTTCTTAAAAAGCCCTAAAATCGATCTTTCGTTTTTAGGGTTTTTTTGTTATTCTTAATTATTAAAAAACCTGACAAAGTCAATACACATTTAATTACCCCTACCTAAAGCAAGGGGTTTTCTTGTCAAAAAGAGGGTAAATATTATGTCTCAACCTTTTATTTCTTTAATCCTGCTCTCAGGAGGCAAAGGCCTTAGAATGGGAGCTTCCCTACCCAAACAGTATATGCCTTTTTTAGGCAAAACTTTGGCCTGGCACAGTTTAGACTTTTTTTTAAAAAGAAAAGAAATCTCAGAAATTATCGTAGTCTGTGAAGAGCCCCATCAAAATCTTTTCTTAGAAAAGCACCCTAAACTTATTTTTGCTGCTCCTGGAGAAAAACGACAGGATTCGGTTTTATCTGGTTTGAAAAAAACCTCTTTTTCCTCAGATCTGGTCATCATCCATGACAGTGCCCGTCCTTTTATTAGTGAAAAAGCTTTTTTAGAACTGATTGAAATGGGCTTAAAATATGGAGCCGCCACATTAGGTGCCAAAGTCAAAAATACGATTAAAGAAGTAAAAAATGGTTTTGTCACACAAACTCTTGAAAGAGACAAACTCTATCAAATCTATACGCCGCAAGCTGTTCTGCCTGATTTTTTAAAAAGAGGATTTAAAATGCTGGCTCCCAATCAAACCGTAACCGATGACGTTTCTTTAATTGAACTTTTAAACATGCCGATTAAAATTGTCGAAGATAATAGCTTTAATCTCAAAATAACCACTCCGCTGGATTTAAAATTAGCCGAAAACTATGCCCAAATACAAACTTAAAATAGCTTATGAAGGAACTGCTTACAGCGGCTGGCAGAAACAAAAAAACGCTAATACAGTCCAGAAAGAAATCAACAAAGCTTTGCAGGTTCTTTTAAAAGCAAAAACCCCTACTCTTGGCGCTTCCCGCACAGACGCAGGAGTACACGCTCTAGGCCAAATAGCCCATTTTACTTGCCCGGAAATTTCTGATCTAAAACGTTTTTTTTACTCTTTGAACGGTCTTTTGCCTAAAGATATCCGCATTAAAAGTGTTGAATCAGAAAAAGACGATTTTCATGCGCGTTATTCAGCCAAAAAAAAAACCTATCATTACTTTTTATCTTTAGGTGTTCACCAAGATCCTTTTGAACGCTACTTCGCCAGCCATATTTATCGAAAACTGGATTTAGAACTGTTGCAAAAAGCTTGTCAATGTTTTGTAGGCACTCATGATTTCAGCGCTTTTGCCAATGAATCCAACGAAAGATGCGCACGCACCAAACCTGTTAAAAACATGACCAAAGTGGAATTTACGCAAGTTAGAGACAATATTTATCGGCTGGAATTTGAAGCTAACAGTTTTCTTTATAAGATGGTGCGTAATATTGTCGGCACTCTGCTGGATGTAGCCAACGGAAAAATAAAAATAGAATCTATCCCAGAGATTTTTGCTTCTAAAGACCGCAAACAAGCCGGCTTCGCTGCTCCAGCTAGAGGTCTTTTTTTAGTAAATGTTCACTATTAAGATCTAAACTATCAAGATCGAAAAAAGACTCAACATGCAAAACACTTTGATCTAAACTTTTCATCTGCGGATGATTTGTAGAGCAAATTAAAACAGGCAGAGCTTTTTTTGTCTCTTGCAAGGCCTTTAAACCCCTCAGACTGTCTTCAAAGCCAATTACCCTCTCTTTCCTTTCTTCTTTCAACCCGTATAAAGATAAGGCCTTTAAATAGCCGTCAGGTGCAGGTTTAGCTTTTTCGTAATCTTCTCTAGTCACCCAATAAGGAATATTTTTTAAAAGAGGATTTTTTTGACAGATGGGATCTATGTGTTCTTTTAAAGAGTTAGTTACTACGCAACTCTTTTTAGATGTTGCTCCAATCTTTTTTAACAGATCTTCTACTCCCGGCATAAATCCAATTGAAGAAGAAGTTAAAATCTCTAAATAGAGCGCTTTTTTTTCACTGTAAAGAACTTCCCATGGAATAGCTTTTAAATCAGGAAACTGCTGATAAAGAGCTTCTTTCACAGCATAAGCATTTAAATGGGCCAAACCACAGTACTGATCAAAGTTCCAATCTAAAAAAAAGCCTCTGTTTTTGATCATTTGCTGATAAGCTTGGTAATGCAGCTTTTCAGTGTCTACCAATAGACCATCAAAATCGAAGAGAAAAAAATCAAAACAATCAAACCATTGCATCTAATTGCCCTCTACAGAAAATTCTTTGATCAAACTCTGAATTTCATAAAAACCAATCTTAGTTGATAGAATATTACCTTCTGCGTTAAATAAAATTGCGGTCGGCATCGCCATAATTTTATACTCTCTAGCTAGCCCTCCGCACATATCGACATTCACTTTTAAAAGTTTTACTTTGCTGGCTGGCAGCTTTTCTAACAATGGTCCTATTTTTTGACAAGGACCGCACCGGGTAGCATAAAAATCCACGATCACCGGAGTTGTACTATCTTTTAGTTCTTTTTCCAGCTGATCTTTATTTTTAATTTCTATGACTTTAACTTCAGCAACTTTGCTATCGTTTTTATGATCAGGCTTGGTGTTATCAGCAGAAACATGATCAACAGAAAGCTGTTCCAACGCTGCTTTCTCAGCGACTTTTTTATCAGCTGTTTCTGTTTTCAAAGATTTATTAAGTTCTGCGCTAGGTTTAACCCCGGAGAGAGGCTTAATTTCAAAAGAGACCTCTTTTTGCGGGATTGGCTTAAAAACTTTAGGCTCGGTATCTGTCTTAGCTGTTTCAACAGCGACATTTTTAATTAGCACTTTTTTTTCATCTAAAAAAGAAGTTTGTTCTATGGCTAAAGCTGCTTTAACACCAGAAGCTGCTGCTAAAATAGCCTGCTTGTCTTGCCCTTCAATAATATCGCCAGCCGCATAAACCCCTTCAATAGAAGTTTTCTGACCTTCTTTCACTTGGATAAAGCCTCTTTCATTTAAATCTAAAACCGGACCATTTGATGTACTCAGACTTTTTGAGGCTGCAAATAAATCAGTGTTAGGTTTCAAACCAATAGCTGTAAAGAGCCCGTCGATTAAAAGCTCTTTGCCATTACTCAAAAGAACTTTTTCTAGTTGTTCTCCATTACCTAAAATCTTTTCTATTTTAGCATTGTAAATTACTTCTACGTTCTCTTTAGCTAAAAGTATTTCTTTGCGTCTAGGCTCAACAGTTTTTCTAAAATCATTAGCTCTGACAATCACGTAAACTTTTTTAGCCAAATTAGAAAGATAAGCGCTTTCTAAGACAGCTGCTTTGCTTCCTCCGACCACAGCTACGGTTTTATCTTTATAAAGTGTGCCGTCGCAGAGAGCGCAAGCCGACACTCCCTTGCTCCAATATTCTTTTTCTCCTTCCACGTTTAAATGCTTGCTTTGGCAGCCCATGGCAATTAAACAATTATTCGCTAGCAAGGTCTCATTCTTGTTATCAAGCTTATTCTCTGAAATCAACAAATCCTTAACTTCAATAGCAAAAGGCCTGCGAGAAAAATCAACCTTGAGCGCTTCTTTGCTTAAAATTGTGCAGCCGGAAGCTATGGCTTGTTCTTTCAGTTTTTCAATTAATTGGCTGCCAGAAATTATCTTTTCAGCTGGCCAGTTTTCGACAGCGTGGGCCTGAGTAATTAGACTGCTAGTTTGTCCTTCGATAATAATAGGCTTCAGACCGCTGCGGGCTAAATAGATCCCAGAGCTCAAACCGCTGATCCCGCCGCCTAAAATAACTACAGAATGTGGTTGGTTGGTTGGTTCAGTTTGCTCGGCAAAAGCAAAAGTCAGCATAAATAAACTAGCGAAAATTTTCTTAAACATATGAATTAACCCTCGTCTTTTTGAAAGAATTCTAAATTATGGGTGTTTTTAAGAAAAGATGGAATTTTATTCGCCATTTACATAAAATTCCACCCTGCTTGTTTAAAAAAACAAACGAAGGAAATATATGAGCATTCATTCTCCTCTTAGATCATCTAGTACTTTGACTCCCCCTAACTATCCTCATACTCCCCTATATTATTCAGGAGGATATCACAGTCCCTTATTCCCTTTGCCTCAGGTAGATTTTTCTCAACCATTGCCAGCCGAGACTGAACAACTTCTTTTAAAAGCTGATCCAGGCACCTATCATCTAGAAAAACAAGATGGTTTAGTGAAGGTTTTTTATGTGTTTGAATCTATTTCATCCTTTCCTACTTCTCCTCCCTCTTATACCTCACATCCACAAAAAGAAATTAGACAAGTAGCTTTTCGCCATCTGAACTCGTTTGACTGGGAAGTTGTGTTACCTAATCCAAATCCAAGTTGGTCTAATCAAAGTAGAGCACCGCAAGCTTTTTCTTCTTGGGAACAGTGTTTAGAAGCCGAAGGACAGAACTTGTTAAAAATGCCTCTAGATCAATATTTACAGCAAACAAACCGCGCCCAGCTGATAAACATTAAACATTTCGTCCCTTCAATGTCTTTAGCCCATGCGATTCTTGTTAATCCTCAAATACCCGCAGGCTCTTATCTATTTACCTCAGACGTTTTAGATATAAACACTTTTTATCTGATGTTTGCTCGTGCCACACCATATGTAACGCAAAACAAAGCAATAAACCAATTAAAAATCGAAATTACTACACAAGGCCATTTGGTTTTAAAAAATGAAAATAATATAGAAATAAAAACATTTTCTTCTTTTGAACATTTGTTGAATGAAACTAAACAGGTCTTGAACTTAACCAATCCTCCCAATCTATCTGCAGTTCATAGATTTGCTGTTAGAAACGAACTTCTTCATTCAGTATCAGCACCACAATTTTTTCCTAGATAACTTATAAAGATTAGATTGAATCAAAAAAAATTCTCTTTTTTAAAAAAATATATTGAGGATTTATGTAGGCATCTCTAGGATATCTTGTTTTTCTTTTGACCATAAACAAAGGATTTCTTATGAAGAAAACATTGCTGACACTATTGTGCTCTCTTTTTGCATTTTCTAGTTTTGCCTCTGAATATCTGTTCACTTCAGAATCTGTCACCGAAGGCCATCCTGATAAGATCTGCGATCAAATCTCAGATGCAGTCCTCGATGAAATTTTAACTCATGATGCTAATGGGCGCGTCGCCTGTGAAACACTAGCTGCTAAAGGTACTATTTTTGTGACTGGTGAAATTACCAGCACTCATTATATCGATATTGATAGTTTAGTCAGAAATGTACTGAAAGACATCGGATACACTAAAAAAGGCTGGGGCATTTGCGATAAAGAATGCGCAGTGATTCCATTGATCAACCATCAAAGCTCTGATATTGCTGTTGGCGTCGATGATGCAAAAAACAAAGAACAGGGTGCAGGAGATCAGGGTTTGATGTTCGGCTATGCTTGTAAAGAAACTCCTGAACTAATGCCTTTACCTATTAGTCTAGCTCATAGACTAACTAAGAAACTAACTGACGTACGTAAATCAGGCCGTTTACCTTGGCTCAGACCCGATGGCAAAGCTCAAGTCACTATTAAATATGTTGATAATAAACCAGTAGAAATAACTTCTATCGTGATAGCTGCTCAGCATAATCCAGAAGTTTCTGAAAAAGAACTTCAAAAAGCTATTAAAAAAGAAGTTATCATTCCCGTCTGCAAAGATTATCTAACTGCTCAAACTCAATACTTCATCAATGGAACCGGTATTTTTATTATCGGAGGACCAGAGGGAGATTCAGGTTTGACTGGCAGAAAAATCATCGTCGATACTTACGGCGGCATGAGCCGACATGGCGGAGGCTGTTTCTCTGGTAAAGATCCTTCTAAAGTAGACAGATCAGCTTCTTATATGGCTAGATACATCGCCAAGAATATTGTAGCGGCTAATCTAGCTGATACCTGCGAAATCCAAATTGCTTATTGTATCGGTGTAGCAGAACCAGTTTCTGTTTACATCAATACTTTTGGCACTGGCAAGGTAGAAGAGAGCAAAATTGAAGCTGCTGTCAGAAAAGTCTTTCCTCTCAAGCCAGCTGCTATTATTCAGCATCTGAACTTAAAAGCTCCAATCTACCGCAAAACGGCAGCCTATGGCCATTTTGGCAGAGAAGATGAAGGCTTTACTTGGGAAAAAACTGATAAAGTAGATGAGTTGCTCAAAGCAATTAAAGCTTAATCAGGTTTTTTTCAAAAATTCACTATTGAAGAACTTATTAGTTTTTCAATAAGTTGAAAAACTCTCAGCCGAAAAGCAGCTAAAAAATCTAGTCGCTTTTCGGCTTTTTGATGTCTAAATTACTCAATTTATGCGTTTTTCTTCTTTTGTTTTTTATTTAGAAACGTTTAATCTATTTCAGATACTAATTTAAATTTACTTAAATTTATTCGATAGATGAATCTATTTACACAATACAAAAGAAACAGTTGGAACCTATTAAAAAAAAACCATGCCGCATAATTCTTTTTTTAAAAAACCTTTAAAAACCTCTAATTGCAATTACTTTTTCTGGTTTTTTTGGATTGCTAGCTTAACTCTCTGCAGCGCTCTGTTTACTCAGGGTAATTTGTTATTTACTGGAGAAGCCTTTTTATTTTTTAGTCTAGAAGCTGTCTTACTAGCATTTCTGTTTCGTGGTTTAAAAAAACTCACTTCAAAAAAACCTAAAATAAAAATATTTTTAAAGATTGCTACCAGTTTGTTAGCTTTTCTCTTTCTGATTCATTTAATCAATCTCTTTTTGTTAGTGATTTTAGATACTAATCTTAATTTTCTTTACACCATGTTGTTCCAAGATCAAACCAGTAATTTTTTAGTTAAAATGAGAGCTATGAGTCTTTCCGGTATTTATTTTATTTTAACTGGTTTGATTTTTATAGGTTTCCCCCTATTAATTTATAGTTTTTATCTATTTTCCCAAAGGCTGGCTTTTAAAAAGCCGCTGATGCTTTCTTCCAAAACTCTTTTTTTAACCCTACTTGGTGCTCTTTTGACTTTAGGCAGTTTTGACTTTTTAGCTAGTCGATTTAGTCAAAATAGATTGACTGACAAACTTTGTTTTTTTTCTCTATTTCAGTCTACTTCTAAAGATAAAGCTCAGGATGTTCAGAACATGCAGAATGATACTCAACTGCAAACCGCAAGAAATCAAAACTCTTTAACTCTAACTTCTGCTTTAAATTTAAAATGTTCTAAAAAGCCCCCTATCTTTCTTTTTGTGATTGAATCTTTTCGTTATGACGCTATTAACAGCAAAGCAACGCCCTGTTTACAAAATTTTAAAACAGAAAATTTGTCTTTTAAACATTCTTACGCCAATGCTAATTGCACCCAGTTAGCTTGGTTTTCTATTTTCTTTTCTGAACTTCCCTGGCATTGGACCTCCCCTCAAAAACAGGGAGCACTGCCTTTAAAAATCTTTAAACAACTCGGCTATAAAATTAAGGTTTTGTCTTCGGCTGAACTAGCTTATTTCAATATGAAACAAAAGCTATTTGGAAAAAATTTAGAGCTGACTGACTCCTTAGAAGAATTTGAAGCCAAAGAAAGTTTTCAGCGTGACGCTTTAGCTTTTCAAGCTTTGAAAAACCAGGAAATTTCTGAAGGAACTTTGTACATTATTTTTCTAGATACACCGCACAATGAATACAACCACCCTCAAAAAAACCAAACCTTCAAGCCGACAACTAATTCTTTAAATTATTTAAGATTAGCCCTATTTCCCAACCAAGAAGCCCTGCTGCTCAAAAATCGCTATTTAAACTGTGTCAATTATTTAGACGGTCTCTTCAAAGATTTTTTTGAATCTTTAAAAGCTAAAAACTTATACCAACAAGCAATCATTGTCATTACTGGCGACCACGGAGAAGAATTCTATGAAAAAGGCGCTTTTTTCCACGGCTCCCGCCTTTCTGAATCTCAAATCAAAATACCGCTGATTTATAAAATTCCTGATTTATCTGCCTTATCCGACACCCCTTCATCTGCCTCCTCTTTATTTTCCCCAGCACCAAAAAAACTAAGCAGCTATACTTCGCAGATTGATATTTTTCCGACTATTCTGCATGTTCTGACCGGCCAGCAAATACCTTTCTTAGAAGGCAGTTCTATTTTTTCTCAAAAAAATCCTCGCAGTCAAAAAATTATTTCTTTTAATCAAAACGGTGGTTTAGACCCTGTAGACTTTATTTTAAGAAGTCCTCAAAAAAAGACTTTTCATATCACAAAAAAATAAGCTATTTTTAACCTGGTCCTGATCTGGTTACTTATTCCAGGTACTCATCATGTACTTATATTGGTGTTGGGATATTTAGATTCAATTTTTTTTTAATAAATATCTTCTTTTTCAGAAGCTTTTGCTAAAGTCAAAAATCTTTTTTACCCGTGACAATATTCAAAGAAAAAGGTATTATTTCTCATAAAAGAACGCGGGTTTTTTAAGTGCAAGAAAACCAAGGATTATATGGCGGAAGGCGGCAGTAAATTTAGTCGCTTCCGGGGCTTTTTCTGGCCCATTTATAAGCACGAACTGTTCAAGTTCGTGCCCATGATAGCTCTTTTCTTTTTGATTTCATTCAATTACCATCTTTTACGAATTGCCAAAGATACTCTAATCATTACTGCTCCTCAAGCCGGAGCCGAAGCTCTTCCTTTTTTAAAAGTCTGGGCTATTCTACCTTCCGCTATTTTCATGACCTTTCTATTTACCCGTATGTCCAATCGCTTTTCTAAAGAAAATGTTTTCTATGCCATGATCTTTATTTTTCTGGCTTTTTTTATTATCTTTACCTTTTTCTTATATCCCAACAAAGACCGGTTGCAACTGGATCAAACCGCAAATTTTCTACAACAACATCTGCCTGCAGGTTTAAAAGGGCTAATCTCTATTGTCCGTTATTGGATCTATTCTCTTTTTTATGTCTTCAGTGAGTCCTGGAGCACTATTATGGTCTCGGTGCTTTTATGGGGTTTTGCTAATGATGTCACCAATGTTCCAGAAGCTAAGCGCTTTTATCCATTATTTGGCATCGGCATTAACGCTGCTGGTATTTTCGCTGGACACTTCGATTTTTCTGTAGCAACTTACATGGAATCTCACAGAACCGCTTTATATCCCTTATTTCATTTTTTAGGAGCTCACAGCAACTGGGATCAGACACTCTTTTCTTTCATGTTTGTGATTATTTTATTTACTCTCTTAGCTCTCTTAATCTACAAAGCTCTGCATCTTTTCGTCTTTAAAGAACGGACAAGTTCTTTCTTAACCAAAGAGGGCAAACGCCAAAAAATATCTTTAAAAGAAACCATCAGATATGTGGCTTCTTCTAAATATTTACTTTACATCGCGCTAATTGTCCTCTCCTATAATATAGCCATTAACTTAACTGAAGTGCTTTGGAAAGCTGAAATGAAAGCGCTCTTCCCCACCCCTTCCGAGTATACTGCTTACATGGGCAGAGTAACTTTTTGGATCGGTATCTTAGCTACCACTGCGTCTTACTTGTTCTCCGGCAATTTCATCCGTAATTTTGGCTGGAAAGCGACTGCTTACATTACGCCTTTTGTCTTTTTAATCATGGGCTGCGGATTTTTCTACTTTCTTTTTTGCAAAGAATATTTTCAGATCTCCACTCTGCTTTGGGGACTGACTCCTTTAGCTTTAACTGTCTTTTTCGGCTCCGCCCAAAATATCTTAAGTCGCGCTTCTAAATATACAGTTTTTGATTCTACTAAAGAAATTGCCTTCATCCCTCTTTCGGCAGAAGCTCAAATCAAAGGTAAATCAGCTATTGACGGTATTGGTTCCCGACTGGGTAAATCCGGCAGTTCTTTAATTATGCAAGTCTTGCTCTTGTTCTTTCAAACGACGATTGCCGCTTCACCGATTATTTTCATCGTGCTTTTGGCTATCATTCCTGTCTGGCTGATCGCTATCAATCGTCTAAATCGGCAGTTTCAGCAAGCCTCTAGTGAACAAAGCGTAGCTTAGCGTCAACACAATATTTTACAATTTCACTAAAAACCCAACGTCGTGTTAAAATATACCCCTAACTAAATAAGTTGTTTTATTACAACCCTCAATCATAAGGAGAACAAAATGGCATCAGCAGCAAATGAAGTAATAGGAAGTACAGAAACAGGTGCTAGTCTATATCCAACAACACTTGACTCTCTACTATTATCAGAAGCAGGAACAAGAACAGTAACACATTTATCAACCGAAGAAAAAAATATAATCAGAGCTGAAGCAAGAACAGAAAAAACTAGAAATCTTCTGATCGCTGCTACTATTAATCTGGTTGCCTTTGCAATTTTAGGGCATTTTGTGACCGCTGGAGCAATAACTTTTATTGGTTACATTGTTTTAGTAGTGATTGCTAGCATCTTTACGAATCAAAAACTAGATGTTTTAAGTCAAAAAATAGATCTCGAACGTGACCGATTGCTGAATCCAAAGCAACCAGTAGCAGTCTAAAAAACATATCTTAGAATATGCTTTTTAGATTAAAAGTCCTGATTGTACCAATTCTGATTGGATTACTTGTGCTTAGCAATGCTTCAGTTTTTTAATTTGTCCACAATCTCATAAAAAAAACGATCACCTCTTGCTTAAATTAAATTTTTACTTTATTTTATTTAGCCAAAAAAGGAGAAAATTTTATGTCTTCAAAATTCATCAAAACTATTTTTACTACCATGCTTTTGAGCTTGGTCTTTGTAACCAGTTTGCCTGCTGAAGAAAATTCACCTTCAGAACCTATTGAGAAAGAGCAAATTGACGAAACTAATAATGCTGATTTAAAAAATGCCCAAAATGCAAATCTGGTAATTGAAACTACAGATCAAGAAATATGCAATCTGCCTGCTGAAGAACCTACTCCTGCTCCAAAAGCTGAAGAGACCCTTATCTCTAAAGCTAAAGACTACGTTCTCTATCCCTTCACACATGAATTTGAAGAGCTTATTCTTCTAAAAAGCAATGAAGCCATTGTTATTCTGAATGATAATTCCCGCTGGATTATCCGTAACTTTTTAGAAGAAGAACAAACTCTTTATCAGCAAGATCCTTGGCAAAAAACAGATGAGATTCGCATTTCAAAAAGAACTGCTTTTGACCGCCAGGGCAATTTTTCTATCAAAAATATGCGTACTAACAAAAGCTATCCTGTCCACTTTGATACTACCTCTCTAAAAAATGCTAAAACCCATATGATCGAAAAGATTGATTCTAACGGTTATTTCATCACTACCGAAAACAAAACAGATTGGGAGATCTTTTGGACTAGCTCTTGGACTTCCTGCTTATGGAGACCATTAGACAGTCTTCTTATCAGCAAAGGAGATTGCTCAGGTAAAAACACTTATCTGTTGATTAATCTCAGTACACAAGAATCCGTGAATGCAGAAATCATTCAGTGGAAATAAAGTTTTTAATTTTGAATGAACCAAGCAAAAGTATTCACTGCTTGGAAATTACTATAGAATTTCCCCGCTAAAGTTTTTTAACTTTGAGCGGGGCTTTTTTTTAGAACAATCTTCAGGAATTCTCATTATTTCAATGCCTAGAGAATGTCACATTTTAAAACAAACTCTTTTCATTTAGCGCTTTGCACTGCAAATATTTAGCTTTTAAATGCTGGTTTAATTCATCATGCAGTTTTTTAGCCGCTTCCGGATGAGTCCGTTTTAAATAATTATAACGCACCTGCTGATCCAAAAACTTCTCAAGTTCCAACGAAGGCTCTTTCGAATCTAATTGGTAAGGGTTTTTATTTTCAGCTTTTCTTCTAGGGTCAAAACGGTAACAAAACCAGTACCCTGCCTCGACTGCCTCTTTAGCCATTTTTTCGGAATAAAGCATACCCCCTTTGATTCCATGGCTGATACAAGAAGAATAAGCCAAGACCAAAGAAGGTCCTTTGTAGCTCTCAGCTTCTTTAAGCGCTCGCATTAACCCATTTTGATCAGCGCCCATGGAAACTGAAGCGACATAGACATGACCATAAGTCATAGCCATCAGCCCTAAATCTTTTTTCATAGTTCTTTTACCGGAAGCAGTAAATTTAGCGACTGCGCCTAAAGGCGTAGCTTTAGAAGCCTGGCCTCCGGTATTAGAATAAACTTCGGTATCCAAGACTAAAATATTGACGTCTGCGCCTGAGGCTAAAACATGATCCAGTCCGCCATATCCGATATCGTAAGCCCAGCCATCTCCTCCAACAATCCATAAAGAAGGTTTGGTCAGCAGATCCTGTCGTTTAACGACTTCTAAAAGAGGACCTGTAGGTTTTAAGGTTTTTAAAAGCGGCTTGATCTTTTCTGAGAGAGCTTGACTTTCTTCTCCCTCTTCTTTTTTCTCTATCCAAGCAGATAAGAGTTCTTTCAAATCTTTACCAACGCCTGTTTTTAAAGCCTGTTCAACAAAGATTCTGAGCTCTTCTCTTCTGCTTTGCAAAGATAAATACATACCGAAACCAAATTCAGCATTATCTTCGAACAGAGAATTAGCCCAGGCTGGCCCACAGCCGCTACTATTGACCGTATAAGGGAAAGAGGTGGCTGATCCTCCCCAAATAGAACTACAGCCGGTAGCATTGGCTATAATCATCCTTTCTCCGTAGAGCTGAGTGATCAGTTTAGCATAGGGTGTCTCTCCGCAGCCGGCACAAGCTCCTGAGAATTCTAAAAGCGGCTTTTTAAACTGAGATCCTTTCAAAGTAAACTTATCCATGCTGGCTTTTTTACTTGGAAGCGACTCTGCATAGTCAAAACATTCCTGCTCTTCTTTTTCTAATTCTGCTTTAGGGCGCATGACTAAGGCTTTGCCCTTTTTAGCGGGACAGATCTCTGCGCAATTACCGCAGCCGGTACAATCCAGTGCTGAGACCTCGATACTAAAATAATAGTTCTCCATGCCTTTGCCAAAGGCTTTGACAAATTTTGCACTTTTTGGCGCTTTAGCTTTTTCTTCTTCGGTCATTAAGACAGGCCTAATCACGGCATGAGGGCAGACAAAAGCACACTGGTTGCATTGGATACAATTTTCTGGAACCCATTGAGGTAAAACCGTAGCAAATCCCCGTTTTTCCCACTGTGCTGTCGCTTGCGGGAAAATACCGCCTGGCGCAAAAGCAGAAACTGGCAGGGTGTCGCCTTTCTGCGCGTTGATTACATCAGCAATATCGCGCACAAAAGCTGGTCTATTTTTATCAGCTTTAGATTTTTCATCTTTATTCTCATCTTCGTCTTTGAGATCTTGCCAAAAAGCAGGATATTTTATTTCCAAGTGTTTTTCAGCTGCTGATTTGACT
>CAZTYI010000028.1:5827-14862 GCA_964618335.1 uncultured bacterium | reverse complement strand
TTTCTGGCGCAATAGATGCTATGGACGAAGCTATTGATAAAGAATTCACTAATGATAAAGGCATTTTCGATGCAGAAGGAGCCGCTAAAGCAAAGATAGCCGCTAAAGTTGGTATTCTGGTTGTTTTAACTGCTTTAACTTGTGGCGCTGGCGCAGTTGGTAACAGTGCTGCTAAGACTGCTGAATTAACAGTTAAAGCAGGTCTACAAGCTTCTAAAGCTACTAAATTTACAGCTCAATTTGCTATGGGCACAACTAAAGCCGCCAAAGCCGCTTTCTTACTAGAAAACTTAATCTTTACTGGATTGAACTGGGCACCTACTTTAAATATGACCGAAGATATCATCGTTGCTGCTAAAGGCGATGCAAAAAGCACAGACAGTACTGTGATTAACGCTATTTTAATGGGTGTTTCTTTAGTTTTCGGAATAGCTCGTGGAAAGATCAACAAACTTGGTAAAAAAATTGGTAAAAACTCACCTAACAAAACTTTAACAGACAAACAACTGAATGCTCAAAAGACCGCTATTTTACACGACATTAAAGACATAGGTAAAATAAAAGCTAAAGCTACAGCTAAAGCTGAAGCCAAAGCTAAAAAAGCTGAAAAATCACAAACCAAAACTAAACCTAAAGTTTCTACTAAGCCAAAAAGTACAGTTAACTCTACTTCAAGCTCTGACGATAACATAAAATTGATCAACAGATTTATTAGAGCTCTGAAAAAAAAGTTAACTCCTAATAACCCAGGAGAAACACTTTTACAGCTTTTAAGAATATCTGTCCTATCTGTAATGACTGGCGCCGGTATTAGAAACGGTCAGTTAAGCATTGACAAGGGTAACCTGAGCAAGCAGCTTGGTGATTTATTGCAAGATGTCAGCGCTTTAAACGCTTCAGAAACATTAATAGACGACATGTTGACTGCTAATGATGATTTTATCAAGACCCTCAATAGCTTTGTTGATAAAGTTCAAAACTTGTTAAGAACTATTTCAGAAAACCCTAAAGACGCTATCGCTTATGAAACTGAGTTTGCTAGAACTCTGGCACAAGCTGTTTAATTAAAAAATTATAAATAAAATAAACAACAAAAAGGAAAAATAATAATTATGGCATTACGTTACATTGAAAGCATTAGTTCTATGTCAGCTGAGAGTTTAAACAGTCTCAGAAAGAACTTCACTAAGCTGATGAAAACTGGCTTGGAATTAGAAGTATTCACAGCCCTAGTTAACAAAAACCTGACAGACTTCATTTACGAAGCTATGTTAAAATCTGGTCAAGCAGAAAAAGAAGCTAAATATATCGAAGGTAATGCTCAGATCATCAGCGGTTATGTAGGTATAGGACTGGCTTCGCTTTCCTTCTTGGCGGGTGCTGCTTCTGAATATAAGATCCACAAAAACAACCGTGGTTTAAAGCGAATCCAAAGTATTAAATCAAGCATCTCTCAAAATAAAGGTTCAGCTGGAATAGGAGAAGCTCCTAAAGTGGCAAATCCTGAAATGACTTTAGATAACCTAAAAACTAAAGACTTAAGAACTCAAAAATTAGCTAAACCTGGAAAAGACAGAATCGGCGCTTTAGGCAAAACCAAATATGGTAAACAAGCTACCAATATTCTGGACAAGAAACAAAGACAATACGAAGAATCTAAAAGCCGCTGGTCTAATTTCGAGGGTAGCTTAGGTAACTTGCTACAAACTTTAAGTAACTCTACTAGCCAGATCATTCAAGGTGGAGCTACTATCAAAGCAGCTGATAAGTACTACTTAAAAGCTTGCTATGATGCTGGCATAGAAGTAGCCCGCAATGTCAGCGAAGGTAACAGATCTATCGGCCAGACAGAGCACGAAATGGCGATGAGATTATATGACTTAGCATCGGGCATTGATCATATAACCGAAGACTTAGACAGACATTCTGTACTAAGAGGTTAATTTAAAAAGAGGTTTGTTTATTTTCTCCTCTTAAGGCCGCAGGCTTAAAACCTGCGGCCTTTTTTTTGTCCTTTTTTTTAAAATATTATTTGTTAAAAATCTCTTTTTCTATAATTTTTTTCACAACTTAAACCTTTGCAAAAATTCTAAAAAAAATAATATTTGATTAATTTTTTGCTAAAAAATCAATAAAAAACAAAGAGAGAAAAGATTTATGTCATTACCAAGTCAATTCGCTCCAGTAGGTTCAACTCCTTGGAGAAATTATAATGAACAGCAAAGTACAAGACAACGAGCCTACCATCAAGCTATGACACCTTTAAGTCGCTACGTAACCACTGCTAGCGAATCTGAAAGCGAATTAATGTGTAACATGATTAAAATAATGTGTTCTGCGAGCTCTTTGATAGCATTAACCTGCGGAGCTATTTTTTGTGCCAATGATCCCGATCATACGAATGGGATCGGATACATGGCAGTCGGTGGGGGTATTGCTTGTCTTACAGTGCCTTGTTTAATTTACTCGGGAGTTAACTCAGGCATTAACTATTTCAAAAAATATCGTGCAGAACAAGTGGCAGAGCAACAACAAAGAAATCATGAAAGATGGGCTCGTGATGAGAAAAACAGACAAGAAATGCAACAAGAAATAAATCGCTTACAAAGAGATCTACAATGTACTCCTAACAGCTGTGATAGACAAGAAATCGAAATAACGATAGCACAACTACAAAAGAATCGCGATAACTATGATAGACAGCACCAAAGAATTGCTGCACCTACAACAATTGTGTAGATAGTTTTAAGCTGTTTTTTCTCTTATATTATATATCTTTGAAAAATTCTCTTTGAGGAAAAGCCACAAAATAAGACAATAGGCTGCAAGGCGGCCAATCATGGATAAACTAGAAGAGCACTTGCAAAAATTAGCTGAGTTTGATTTAACCTTTACCAAAAAAGATCAAAATCTTTATCTTTTAAACTACCATGGGCTCTCCTTTAAGCTGATCCGCAAAGACAGGGATCTATACTTAAAAGTCAATGTTACTCCCTGTCCTGAAAAACAGAGAGAGGAACTTTTTTCTTTGTTAATGCAGGCCAATCTTTTAGGCCAAAATACTTATGGCAATGCTCTAGGGCTGGAACCAGATGAGAAGTTCTTGACACTGACAGGCTATTTGCCTTATGAAACAACTTATAAGGCCTTTAAAGAAAAGCTCGAGCATTTTTTTGGAGCTAAAGAACGTTGGGAACAAGAAGTTAAGACCTTTCTTGCCAAGGCAAATAAATAGGAACTAAATGGCAAAAAGCTATCTAATCGCTCAAGAAGGCCCTCTTAAAGGCCTGATCCTCACACTGGAAGAGAAGCCTGAATATACTCTAGGCCGGGATAAAGATACGGCTGATTTAGTTTTAGAAGATGCTGCAGTTTCCAGAAAACATGCTCTGATAAAAAAAACTAAGATCGGCTACACAGTTGAAAATCTCTCTGATACCAATCCCCTCTTAGTCAACGGAACTACTATTGCAGCACCACATTTGCTCAAAGAAAATGACTCTCTTAAAATCGGCGAGACTACTTTTACTTACAGTTCAAAAATTCCAGAAGAAACAGCTGAATCTAAAGGCAAAAAAGCTCCTCAGGAAGAAGACAGCGAAGACAAAGATAAAAAAGAGAACGCTCTCTCTGACATAGTCCCAGAAGAAGCCGTAGAAGGCGAAGCCGCAGCTGCCAAAGCAGACCAAGAAACCAAAGAAGACAAAGAGGGAGAGACTCTAGAAGAAGAGACTCTGTACGATACTATTTTTGAAGAGGGCGAAGATAAAGAGCCTCTTTATAGAACCCTGCCAGAAGAAGCGCTAGTCTTAAAAGTAGTCTCAGGCCCTAACGTCGGAGCTGAATTTGGACTAGAGCCAAACCAAAACTACGTGATCGGTAAAGATAGCGAAACAGCTGATATCATTTTCAACGATCTGAGCGTCTCTAAAAACCATGCCCGTGTCTCTGTCAATGAAGAAGGACAAGCCTATGTCGAAGACTTGGGTTCAAAAAACGCTACCCTTGTTAACGGCAAAAAAATTAAAGGCAAAATCCAAATCTCTTCTCAAGATTTAATCGCGCTTGGCGGTTCAGTCTTTCTAGTAGTCAGCGGTAAAGAGCCCTTAGAAACGATCTATACCCCGTTGCCTAAAGAAGCTGAATTCGAAGAAGGAGAAGAAGAAAAAGCCAAAGCAGCTCCTAAAGTTATTAGCTGGAAAAAGAAAATTATCCCTGTGCATTATTTAGTACTAGCCTCGGTCGCAGCGGTAGTGCTTTTTGGTTTGTCTTTAGCTTTCTTTTCTCTCTTTAAAAGTCACAAAATAGAAATCGTCCAAAAAGACTATGCCGAAGAAATCCAAGATGCTCTGGCTGAATTTGAAGCGGTGCGTTTTTCTTTTAACCCGGCAATGTACAAACTCTTTTTAACCGGACATGTCTTAACTACTATTGAACAGGAAGAGCTCTTATATAAACTCAAAGGGCTGAACTTTATTGAAAACATCGAAAACACTATTGTCATCGATGAGCTAGTTTGGAAAAACATGAATGATCTTTTACTGAGCTATCCGGCTTTCCGCTCAGTCTCTATTCACAGTCCTGAAGCTGGGCTGTTTGTAGTAAAAGGTTATGTAGGCACGATCGAAGATGCTCAAAATCTTTCTGATTATTTAAATGCCAACTTCCCCTATCTTGATAAGCTGAAAAATGAAACAGTGATTGAAGTAGTTTTGAAAACTGAGATCGGCTCTCAGTTGATAGCACACGGATTAAGCAACATTTCTTTTGAGCTGGCTTCCGGCGAACTGATTTTAGCTGGCCGATATGGAACCGATGAAACTAACAACTTTAAAAAGATAATTAAATATCTGAAGAAACAAGATGGCATCCGGATCATTAAAAACATTGCCATTGAAACTACTCCCGACATGGCTAGAATTGATCTGACTAGCAAATACAATGTGACAGGTGTAATTTCTAGCGACAATGAAAATGTTTCCATAGTTATTAAGAATAAAATCTTAAACCCTGGCGATTATATTGATGATATGAAAGTCATGGAAATAAAACTAAATACGATTTATCTTGAAAAAGATGGGTTAAAATATAAAATCAATTATAAGAGATAACAGTAAGGAGTCTTAACCATGTTTGGTTTAGAAAAAGGCAAAACGCCCAAAAAGTTTGATTTTGATTTAGAAGTCGAAATCAAAAAAAACCCAGGCCGCAAAAAAGAGCTTTTAAAAAAAGCTTCCCTGAATTTAGCAGAAGTCAAAGGTCAACTGAGAAATCCTAAGTGTAAAAACAATAAAGAACTTTCTCAAATTGCTGATGCTTATGATTCGCTTAAAAAAGTAATCAACAAAATCACTTAAGGAGAAAAACCATGATACTTTCCAAAAGCCAAATTACCTTTAGTTCCATCATTAAAAAATATTCTAAGGTGCAATCAGAAGTCCAGGCCCAAATTTCATCTTTGGCCTCCAATACTGCTTCAACTAACCCTGCCGAGTTCTTGCTAATGCAATTTAAGATGGCTTATATCACTCAGATGGGTGATTCGATTTCTAACTTAATCTCGCAAGTTAATTCAATGATTAACAACGCCGTTAGAAACCAGAAGACCCAGTAATTAGTTAGTTAAAATTAGCTGGTTAATAAGTGAATTAATTGTAATTAGTGAGTTAAAAACAGAGTTAATTAAGAAGCTAAAAGCTAAAAAAGCCCGAGTTAAACTCGAGGCTAAACAAGCCAAAAAAGAAAAGAAGGAAAAAAATGGAACAACTATTAAAAAAATACAACGAAGACTTTGTAGTTTTTTTAGAAGCTGGTTTTATTGCCGTCAATCAAATGGATGAGGCTAATGCTACCAAGCTGTTTAATGCAGCTGAGCTTTTAAAACCTGCTAATAATGTCCTACCTGAAGTTGGCAAGGGTTATTTGCAGCTACATCTCTTAAATTTAAAAGAAGCGGCCAAGTGCTTTGAAAATGTCTTGAAAAAAGAACCTGATAATGAAATGGCTAAAACCTTTTTAGGTATCTCTCTTAGCTGGATGCCAAAAGAAGTGATCAAAGGCGAAAAGATTCTAGCTGAAACTAGAAACTCTTCTGATAAAACTGTTAAAAAGCTGTCTAATACAGCTATCACTTTTGTGGATAAGTTTATTAAAAAAGAAGCTTCGCCTTTAGCTGTCAAGAAAGTTAAAAAATCAGCTAAACATCAGCCTAGAAGATAGAGAGATAGCATGGTAGACGCGCCTTTTCAGCCTGACAAAATGCCGCCAATCGGTCCCAAGCCGCCGACAGGACCAACTGGTCCTGGGCCTAATGCAGACGAGTTTCAGTCCCTGATGCATGAAAAGACTCCGGGAGCGATTACGCCTTTGCAGATTTCTCCGCAAAAGGTCTCTTCTAACTCTCCTTCCATGGAAGGTTTGCTGAAACAGATTGACACTACCCAGGGGTCAATTAAAAACCTGCAGAATAATTTAGAGTTTCCTCAGCTTAAATTAAAAAAAGCGCACGAAAGGCTGATCAAAGACAAATTGCAAAATGTGATTTCGGATATAGGAGGAGCTGCTAAAGCTTCTAAAACTCCTCTTGTGCCGCCGACTAATACTGAAAACATGCAGCCAATAGCCAAATTCCTTTCCTTTATTGGCGATGGACATAGCCAGCTTGACTCTGTTAAAGGCAACCTCTCCGAGATGGTTAAAAAAAACAAAAACATCAGTCCTGCCAATATGCTTTTAATGCAGGTCAAAATAGCCGAGGCTCAGCAGAATATTGAATTTTCTTCTATTTTGCTCTCTAAAGTCATCGATGGTATCAAGCAAACCCTAAACATCCAAATCCAATAAAGCTATGGACACACCCTCTTTTGACAAGATCATTAACAGTCTCGATGAAATAGAGCTGACTACTGTCCACGGACGGATTACCGAAGTAGTTGGTATGTTGATCAAGGCTGTAGTGCCGCAAGTCAAAATGGGTGAAATCTGTCTGATTAAACGAGAAGGCTCTCCTTTAATTTCCGAGGTGATTGGTTTTACGAAAGAAGAAGTTTTGCTTTCTCCTTTAGGTGAAATGTCCGGCATCGGTCCTTCTTCAGAAGTCATTCCAATGAAGATGTCAATGCGGATTAAAGTTGGAGATCAATTACTTGGCCGCGTGCTTAACGGCGTCGGCGAGCCGATGGATGTCGATACTAAGGGACCACTAGAATTAACTGAAGAACAACCCGTTGTCGGTCCTCCGCCTGATCCTCTCAAAAGAGAAATGATTACCGAGCCTCTATCCACTGGCGTTCGCTGTTTAGATGCGGTTCTAACCTGTGGTAAAGGCCAAAGAATTGGTATCTTTGCTGGTTCCGGTGTCGGTAAATCAACCATGCTCGGCATGATCTCGCGCTATGCTAGAGCCGATGTCAACGTGATTGCGCTAATTGGAGAACGAGGACGAGAAGTCAGAGAGTTTATTCAGGATGATTTAGGCGAAGAAGGCTTAAAAAGATCAGTCATTATTGTCTCTACTTCCGACCAAGCCGCACAAATACGTATCAATGCTGCTTTAGTCGGTACAGCGATTGCTGAATATTTCCGCGACAAAGGCAAATCCGTCATTTTAATGATGGATTCGGTGACTCGTTATGCTAGAGCCATTAGAGAAATCGGTCTAGCAGCTGGAGAGCCTCCAGCTAGAGCCGGTTACACACCTTCGGTCTTTGCTATTCTTCCCCGCTTGCTAGAAAGATCCGGTAATTCCGACAAAGGTTCGATCACTGCTTTTTATACTATTTTAGTTGCCGGCGATGACTTAAACGAACCAGTAGCCGATGAAACCAGATCTATTTTAGACGGACACATTAACCTTTCCAATGAACTGGCTAGAAAATACCATTATCCGGCCATCGATGTCTTGACCTCTATCAGCCGTGTGTTACCTAACATCGTTGATAAAAAACACTTAGACCAGATCGGTAAGTTAAGAGAAGTATTAGCCAACTACAAAAAAAATGAGCTTTTAATCCGCATCGGAGAGTACAAACCAGGCTCTGATAAAGAAGCTGATTTTGCGATTAAATATATCGATAAAGTTAATCTTTTTTTAAAACAGCAAGTCGAAGATAAATCAACTTTTGAAGAGTCTAAAAAACAGCTCATGAATCTCTTCACCTAGAAGGAGTTATGGGCAAAGACAAATATCCCCTTCAAGACGTCTTAAAAATCAAGAAACGTAAGTTCGAACAAGCTGTTAAACTCTTTGAAGAAAAGACGGCTCAACTTTTAGAAGAAGAAGAAAAGCTTTATCAAGCCGAAGAGGAAAGGAACAAAGTCTTAGAGCACAAAATAGCTAAATTAAACCAGATTCGCACAGCTTTGGATAAGGGAGCTAAATACGAAAAAATAGAAATGATGAAAAACTATTTAAAAGTAGTCAAGGAACAGTTAAAAGAAAAGGAAAACAAAGTAGCCAACCAAAAAAAAGCTGTCGAAAAAGCTGAAAAAGAACTGGAAGAAGCTAAGAAAAATCTTTTCGAGAAAAAAAAGGATTTGGAAAAATTAAATATCCATAAAGACGAATGGAAAAAAGAAGTCGCTATAGAAGTAACCCGCAAAGAAGCCTCCGAAGAAGATGAAGTAGGTTCAGTTAGACATGCAAGAAAAAAAAAGAAAGAGTAATTAAAAATGATCAAATCAGTCCCTCCTTTTCCGCCAGATGCAGACGAAGGTAAACCAGAGCAAAGTAAAAAGCCTGATGTAGCAGCTTTCCAAAAAGCCATCGAAGGAAGCGAGTCTACCGATGCCAATACTTCCAAAGGAAAAGCACAATCTCAAAATAAAAATGCAAAAAGCTCTCCTCCTCCAGATTCAACTGCAAAAAAAACTCCTCAATCTACTCCATCCACCAAAAAAAGTTCTGCTCAAACTAAAGGAGAAAATCCAACCATGAGTGATTCCCCTAAAAAAGTTGAAGGGTCTGAGCCCGGCAAAAGTGAAAAAACCAACCAGCCATCAACTCAACCTCCCAATAAAGAAGAATTTGCTCGCTT
>CAZTYI010000028.1:0-5727 GCA_964618335.1 uncultured bacterium | reverse complement strand
CTGCACCTCCAAAACCTGGAGCCCTTGCAGCACCAAAACCTCCAGCCGCTGCTCCACCTAAGCCCGGAACTACTGCTCCTGGAACTCCTAAACCTCCAGCCGCTGCACCGCCTAAGCCCGGGATGACTGCTGCTGTTACTCCTAAGTCTCTGGAAAAACCTTTCGAACTACCAGCAAATTTAAAACAAGCTGTTTTAGCATTGAAAAGTAAAGAAAAACCAGGCGAAGAAACTGCTATTGTACATTCTCCTGAAGAAGCTCAAGCCAAAGAAGCAGAAAAAGTAACGGAAAAAGATATCGTTGAAGTTTTTAAAAAAGCTCAACAGGATGTTCCTCAGGCACGTGCTGTAGCAACAGAAATCAGAGAAAAATATCCTGAAAAAGCTAAAGAACTGGAAAAGTTCATTGAAAAGGAACTGCATAAGTTAAAACCAGAACCTGGAAAAACCAAAAAAGCTGGAATCAACAAGGCTGCATCGCCTTTCGCAGAGCTGACAAGTAGCAAACCAAACAAACCGCCGGAACAACTTCAAAGTCCTTTTACTGTTTTTACTCCGCCTCAAGATATCCGCGCACAAGCTATCAGCGTTGCTTCTCCAGTAGCTAATACTTTGCCGACAGAGATGATCCCACTTTTTACACACATGGTTGGTAATTTAATCCATATGGAAACGCAGGGCATCTCGACAACTCAGATTGTGCTGAATAATCCAGAATTTTCCTCTTCTCGTTTTTATGGAACCAAGGTCACCTTTGACAAGTTCTCAACTGCTCCTAACTCGTATAATATTCGCTTTACGGGAAGCGAAGAAGCGGTTACCATAATTAGACAAAATGTAGACGGTCTCTATAAGACTTTTAGCAATGCTGATGTAAATTTTAAAGTGAATGATATTAGAGCCGAACATGAGCCAATGGAGTTTAAACGCAAACCTTCTGTCGGTAAAGATCAAGACGGCGGAGTTTAAAAAAAAATAAAAAGCTATGAATGCATTAAAAGATCTATTTTTAAAAAAAATTGATGAAGCTATTTTCCTGCATGATGAAATTCCTCTGCTAAGAGGAGAAAGTTTTGACTTGAAAGCTTTTTCTGAAGCCTTGCAAAAAGAGCTGGGATGGAAGGAGTTTGAAATTTCTTTTCAAAAGATGGCTTGGGAAAAAACTGAAAACATTTTTCAAGTTTTTGGAGAAAATCCTTTTCAGCTTTGTTTAAGCTTAACGCCACTGATTGGCTCTTTTTACTGGATCATAGGTCAAAATGAACTAGATGAAATCATTACCGGTGCTTTTTCAGAAGAAACAAAAGAAAAAAATCTCTCTGTCTCTTTAAAAGAAGGCTTTAGCCGTTACTTAGCTATCCGCGCTTTAAATCTTTTACAAAAACAAAAAAGTCTTTTCCATGGTCTGAATTTTAAAATTATTGAACATGCAAAAATACAAAGTAAAAATGCTCTTTGCATAGATTTTAAAATTACAATTAATCAAAAAACTGTTTTCAGCCGGTTAGCACTAACTCCTGATTTTAGAATCAGCTGGAACCAACATCAAAATAGCAAACCTTCCTTGTTTTTCTCTTCCATGAAAAAAAACTTACAGCTGCCTTTGAGTTTTATTTTAGCCGAGACTACTTTTAAGGCTTCAGAATTAGAAACCATCCAAAAGGGCGACTTTTTGCTTTTAGATAAAATTTATTTTGATCCGAAAACCAATGTTGACAGAGTTAAAGTGCAGCTCTATTCTATCCCTCTTTTTCAGGTCAAATTAAAAAAAGAAAAAATGGAAATTATAGATTTTGCACAATTAGAGGAACATATTATGACAGAACCACAAGATAATCCTACACCTGAAGCTTCTGCAGAGCCTGAAACAAAAGTCAAGGTCCCTCAGAAACCAAAAGCTGTTTCGATTAAAGACCTGCCTTTAACCTTAACGGTCGAGCTAGCCAAAATACAAATGCCGCTAAGTGAAATGACTGCTCTACAGCCCGGCAATTGTTTAGAGCTGCCCTCTTCAGTTGAAGAAGGCGTTGATCTCTGCGTCAATGGCAAAAAAATTGCTAAAGGCGAGCTAACTCATGTGGGAGAAAAACTAGGCGTTAGAATTTTAGAAATTGGATAAACAGCCATCACCCTCTCCCTAAAAGGAAAAAGTTTGTTCCATAAGGAATAAAAAAAAACTGTTTGATTAGGGAGCAAATAATAAACCTATGAAAGATCCTCTTTTTTCTAAAAATGCTACTCAACCGATTTTTGCTTTCAAAGAAAAGAAACCTCTTCCCAGTTATATTGGACCTTATAAAATTGAAAAGCTTTTCAGTAGAGGAGGGATGAGTTATTTATATTTAGCTACCCATCCCAGCTACAAAAAAAAAGTGATTCTAAAAGTGCTCTCTTTTGCGCTTTTAAAACAGAGAGAAATCGTCGAGCGTTTTTTAAAAGAAGCTGAGATTATCAGTCTGATCAATCATCCCAACATTGTTAAACTCTACGAACAGGGCCGTTTTGAAAAGGGCTATTACATTGCGATGGAATTTATCGAAGGCAAACCGCTCAGGTTTTTTATTGAAAAAATGAAAAAAGAGCTTAGTTTAAAAAAAGCACTGACTTATATCCAGCAGACCGCTTTCGGATTATCTCATCTACACGCCCATGGCATCATCCATCGTGATCTAAAACCCGAAAATATCATTATCACTGATGATGATAATATAAAAATTATTGATTTTGGAATTGCTTCCATCAATCTCGAAGAAAACTCTGCTTTATCCGGAACTCCTACTTACATGAGCCCTGAACAAAAAAAATCTGCCCAGCTTTCTTTTAATAGTGATATCTATTCATTAGGTTTAATTACCTATGAATTAATTTCTCATAAAGCTTTTGAAGGCCAAATAGATCTTTCTGATCTAGATGAGCAGCTGAGCTATATCTTAAGAAAATCCCTAGCTCCCTCATGCGAAGAGCGTTATAGCGAAATAGGTGACTTTATCCTAGATCTGTCAGAGTATTTAAGCTGTATTTAATTCATACGCAAGTTATTTACCTATTTTTTATTGATATAAAACATTAAACATAAAAGAATTATATTTAATTCACGCATATTCAAAATGTCACTTTGAATATGCGTGAATTAATCGCTAGACATTTATTTTCTAAAATAGCAAAATTTATGCTGTTTAAAGTATTTAGGCTTTTGTATGAGTATAGATGCTGAGCTGTTCCCTTATTCCACTAAATCTTTCCAATATCAACTTTTACCTTCAGCTTTTCAAATTGCAGAAGCTCCGACCTATCTTTGTTGGAAAAGCCTTAGCTCCACCGAATTTTATTGGAATCAGAAAAGTGAAAAAAGCCTGGAAAACTTAAAAAACAAAACTATTGCTATAGCTCTTGGTGTTGGTGGTTATGTTGGTGGAATAGCAGCTTTGCCAATTACTGTCTGTACAGCATCCATTACTATGATAGCAGATGTTATTATTGGAATAGCTGAGATAGCTTTTTGCAAATACAAAGGAGTCGAAAATCAAGAGCTTTTCACGATCGTTCATCGAAAATTCATAGTCTCTCCTTGTCAGCATTTAACTTTTTGCTTAACAGCTATTGCAACTACGGCAGCTCTTTATGTTTTTGGTTGGACGAGAATTTTAACATCTTTTTCATTTCCAGTTCCTCTGTGCCTGCTTTGGTCTATGTCATATGCTTTGGGGCAATCAGTTGTGGGATGTTTACCAAATTATTTAAATCATCATTCTTTTAATATTTTTATTAACGGAGGATCAGGAGAAGAAAATTGTCCTAACTGGCTTGATAGTGATTTTAAAATACCTCAAGCAAATACAGAAGAGCCATCTCAAAGACCTCATGTTTCAAGTTCTTCAGAATGGACTAACTTTATTGAACGAATAATCCCAGATTTAAATCAGATTAATGATGTAAACTTATCAGAAGAATATGTAACTTTTAAAATACGGCTGTTGAGTAAATGTTCTCCTGCCGATCTTTTAGATCTACCGAATAATTTTAGCTTAAGAGATCTTACAAGTAGATATCGTAGATTAGCTTTTCTTTTTCATCCTGATAAAAACAGGCCAAGAATAAGAGAAGCTGAAGCCTTATTCAAAGCATTGAGTGAAGCTAGGAATATTCTTTCTAATGATGTATAATTTTTCGTAACCAGATATCACCATAAGAACACTTAAAAATCTTATTTTTAAAAATCACCTATTCTCCTAACAATTGACTTGCTGAAATTCGGATTTACTTCTATTTTTGTATTACTCATTCCCCGGGTTTTTAACTCTTTGAGTTTAGGGCTGAAATGCTGATATAAAAAGATTCTCTTCTAAAAAAGAACTTTTTGCTAACCTATTAGCATGGGAGCAAACAAAATGTCGCTCCAAGAGTAAAAAAATTGCAAATATTTGACTAACTAATTAGGATGCAGAAAAAGGGTAATAATATATTATTACCCTTAAGCGGGCTTATGCGCACAATTTTAAAAATACTATTTTTCTTTTGTATTTTTTCTTCGTTTGCCGCTGAGAAGGGCGACAGCTATACGATTAATTTCAATAATGTTCCAGCTGTAGAATATATCCGTTTCGCTTCTAAAATCTGTTCTATCAATTTTCTTTTCAATGAAGCCGAGCTGGGTTTTAACGTTAGTGTGATTTCCAAAGATGAAATTACTCCCAAGAATGTCATGGCTACCTTAATCCAGATTTTACGTATCCATGGACTTTCCCTTTTAGAACAGGAAGGCAACTTAGTTATCCATAAAAATCCCGACGTCAAGCAAATAGCCCAAATCGTGACAGCTCAAAACCAAAATGGTCAATCCGCTCCTATTGTGACGCGAGTCTTTAGCATCAAAAATGTCAAAATTGAATCAGTGGCCGGCATTATCCGTCCAATGATTTCTACCGAAGCTCTTTTAGAAGTGTTGAGTGAAAATAACCAGCTGATCGTCACTGATACATCTGCTAATATGCAAAAAATATCCGAACTTTTGGATATTATCGATTCACCTCAAAATCCATTAGTTATCGACACTTACAAAGTTAAAGAAAATGATCCTGAATATTTAATTCCGCTAGCCAATCAGATCATGACCCCGCTGGCAGAAGGCAATCCCTTTATCTTGGTACCTCAAACCTTAAACGGCAGAATTTACATTGTCTCTACTCCCAAACTGACTGAAAAAGCCCTTGGAGTACTAGCTTCTTTAGATTCTCCGGCTAAAGACGAAATCAAAAAAAATATGAAAAGTGGCCAAGTCTTTATCTATAGGCCAATCCATATGAGTAAAATTGAACTCGACCGTTCTTTAGAATCTATTGCCCAATCTCTGACACAAAGCGGATATAGTGAAACTGGATTGATTGAAATTATTGGGTCTCGTCAATGGCTCAAGGATACCCACTCTTTTCTTTTCGCCGGTCCTCCGGAATCAATCGTTAAATTATCAGAAATTTTAGCTAAAATTGATAATGCTGACAGTCAAAACACAGAAGCAACTTTTTTTACTTACAAACCAAAGAGCAGCTCTACTCAAGAACTACTCGAAGCGATGCAAGAAATAGCGCAGAATTTAAAAAAATCTAAGCTAGCAGATCCAGGACTGATTGAAACTATTGAAAGCGCTAAAGAAGTCGATGCCAACCAAAGCTTAATGTTTTCAGGCGATAGCAGCTTTTTTCCTAAAGTGAAAGAACTCTTAACCTCTGTT
>CAZTYI010000027.1:0-14901 GCA_964618335.1 uncultured bacterium | reverse complement strand
AAAAGAGGAGAGAGTGCTTTTTCTGATTCTTCTGCTTGTAAATTTTCCATATAGCTAGATAATGCTGCTTTAAGATTCGGACCGGCAGTAGTTAAGACCTCTTCAGTAAAATGACTTTTCAAAAGATTATACTCATCTAAATGCGCAAAAGGATCTTCGGAAAATTCTAAAAAGTTTTTTTCAGATTCTGCATTAAAACCAATACAGCCTAGGCTTCTCGCTTTTTCATAAATTTTTCTTTTCTCGCCTTCAGAAAGCCTGTCAATATCCACCACATCCAGAGCTGAAAGATCTTTATATTCCGTTAAAAGTTTTTTCAGATGCTTGGCATATTTAGGACCGGTGGTAGGCAGATAGCCCAGAGTCGAAATAAAAGACAGATCGTTATCGATCAGCACTACCGTTGGAAAGCCTTCAATATTATATTTTTCTTTCAATTCATTGTTTTGAACTTGTTCTTCTACTGTTAAAGATTTGTTTTGAGGGAAATCTACCAAAACAAAAACAAAAGAAGATTTGGCCATTCTTTGAAAGGATTTGTTTTCTAAAATTTCAGAACGCATCTTTCGGCACCAGGGGCACCAATCAGAACCTGTAAAATATAAAAAAAGCTGCTTGTTTGTCTCTTTTGCCACCTGTTGAGCTTCTGCCAAATTAGTATGCCATTTAATTTCATCAGCACTTAACAAACTTAAACAAAAAAGACTAATTACCCACAATTTACCCATAAAAACCCTTCTTCTGTTAAACTACCCCTAACCCTATTGTAACTATGTCTGCTTTTCTGCCTACCATAATTTGGCGTCATAAAAAAGAAAATTTAAAAAAATGTTCTCTTCGCGGGTTAGAAAAACGTTCTGATCTGGTTTTTTTAAGCTATCCCAAAGACCCTCTGCCCTCTCTTGAAAACTACCTGATTTTAACTATCAACGAAAATGAAAACGAGAAGATCCCTATTTTAAGTTCTAAAGATCAAAACCTGGGGCTTTTTTTAATTGATGCCACTTGGCGTTATGCTGCCGTCATGGAAAAGAAACTACCCTTGCAAAATTTACAAAAACGCAGCCTACCAGCTGATTTCAAAACTGCTTATCCACGCAAGCAGACAGACTGCCCGGATTCTAAAAGAGGTCTCGCCAGTATAGAAGCGCTTTTTTTAGCGCATCTTATTTTAAACAAAAAAACTGACGGACTTTTAGACCATTATTATTGGAAAGAAGCTTTCTTAAAGCTGAATGCAGCATTGCTCTAACAAAGTTATTTAAGACAAACAGCACTCTTTTTTAACTTCGCTAGATTTTTTAATCTGTGCTTGATAGCAGCTATAGCAAGCGGGATAATAGAGCTCTTCTGCTCCGAGTTGAATCGAAGGCCCCTCGAATGTAGCTACTCCATTCACATGTTTTAAATTTAAAACAGATTTACGATCACAAAAAAAGCAAGTAGATTTTACTTCTTCGATAGAATCAGCTAATTCCATCAGTCTTTTGGAACCTGGAAAAAGCGTAGATTTAAAATCAGTTCTGAGACCATAGCAAATTACCGGAATATTCAAAGTCAGCGTAATTTCTCTAAGCTGATCAATCACCTCTGGAGAAAAAAACTGAACTTCGTCGATTAAAATACAGCTGATACCTTTAAATGCCTGAAAATCTAATTGAGTATTAGGTTCAATTAATAAATCGGCTGTCATTTCTAGGCCTGCTCTAGATTTGATACAGTCTTTGCCAAAACGCGTATCCATTTTAGGTTTTAAAAGAAAAACTTCTTTTCCCTGCTGCCGGTAATTATGTGCAACCGCCAGTAAATTTAACGTTTTCGCGCTTCCTACTGTTCCGTATCTAAAGTATAGCTTTTTAGCCATGAAATAACCCTCCGTAAATACATCTTATAAATTTAGTACTATAGGCGAAGCCTTTTTTAAAGGAAAAACAAATTTTTCTTTAGTAAGTTTTAGTAGAAAAAACAATCTTGTTTACTCAGAAGAATTAGTCAAAAACGACGCCTAAAAAAATAAAAAAAGCCAAAACCCCATTCGAGGTTTTGGCTTAAAAACTATATATTCGTTTCTAGCTTATCTTATTAAAACAGTCTCTTTTTGCATTTCTTAGCAAAGTAATTATAAAAAGCGCCAAAAACAACGCCAAAGATAACACCTGCAACGAAACCCCAGATAGCGCCGATAATAGCACCAGAAAGAGTAATGTCATAGCCAGTATAAAAATTAGCTAATAAATCAACTATTTGTAATCCCCAGCCATAAGATGCTGACCAAGCTAAAAGCAATAAGCTAAGACCGTAAGTAACACCTGAAGTCAAAGCTAAAGCTCTAATATTAAAAGAGTTCATAATATATCCTCCTTAAGAAGCTCTATTTAATTTGCTTGTAACGATTTAATTAATTTAAATAAAGAAAAATTTAAAAGAAAAAGTGAAAGATAAAACTGATCAATAGAAACTTTTGATTAAGCTTAAACAGGACTTAACTTAAATATGTCTCAAGAACAGCGGCTTCGAAATGACAGCCTCGTCGCTCATAAGCTTGTATTAGCTCTGCTTTAGAGCCTAAGCCTTGGCAAAGTCTCTGTAAAATATCAGATATTGGAAGGCGTACCTTAGGCATTATGACAACGGATTTTTGAAGGGTTCGGAAAAAGCTGTTTAAGATACTTTTCTGTTGTTTTTTAGAACCTGTTCGTAAAATAAAATCAGCAAGCGACTCTGTTTTTCTAATTATGGCAGCCAAAAAATTCCTCATACTTAAAACACCAGATTTGTTTTCAGTTGCTTCTACAGGCAAGGCTTGTAATGCTTGATGCTTTGAAGGTGTAAAAGATTTTATTCTCTTTAACAACCAAAACCTGGTAAAAATAGAAAATGTTTTTCCTAAATCTAAAAATTCTCTTTCAAAATTAAATCGCGCTCTCGTTTCTTCGTCGTCTTTAAAGTACTTATCCGCAAGAAGAGCTACAATAACTGCTAATTTCGGCTGAACCCAACCGCAATTACCAATTTTTTGTGTTTGATGAGAAGCCGCTTGTTCTAAACGTTCGCAAAAAGCATCTTTTTCCCCTTCAAGGGATTCTGGTAATACTCGATAAATAAAATCAGATCCAGCTTCTACATCTAAGCCTTTGTTGCTATATATTTTATCCATGATCGTTGCATCAATTTTGTCTGAATTAATCTTGTAAACTAAAATCGGTTTATTCAAATAACCTCTATTACCACGATTACAAATAAAAAGATAACCCTGATAGAACACAAGACTAACTGCGTGATTTTTCCATCCGGTATTAAAAAATGAAATCTTGGTAGGGTCTTGTAAATACCTAGGTTGTAAAGGTATTTCTCTTAAACTTCGAATTACATTTTCAAGAGAACCTTGATCGGGATTTTTCTCACTAAATTCTTGCAACATTAGACTTAGCAAAGGAAATATTTGCTCATTATAAGCACATGCCATTCCTCCACCAAGCGTTAAAGCATGTAACGTTACATTTCGATAAAATTCCGGTTCTTCTTCTTTTGCAACATGAAAAGGATTTTCTCTATATGATTTTTTTGTTTTATTAATAAACGACAATAAGAAACCATGCAATTGTGCTGGAAAATTATGTACAGCAAATATCCAAGGACTATAATTTTCTTTATTATTTGCAAAAAGATCAGCCCCGCGATCAATTAAAAACTGGGTTAAAATTGTTCTTTTTAGACATTCATTTTTTATATTCTTAGATAAAATATGAATCAAAAGCGTATTCCCATCTTTATCACATGCATTGATATCAGCACCTTTTTCTAATAAAAAATCGATAAAGCTAAGATCTAAACCTTTTTCATCAGGCCCTTTAGCCAATTCTTTAAATAAAGCATAAAACAAAGGAGTTCTTCCACAATCATCACGTGCATCGATATCAGCACCATCATCTAATAATATTTGAGCATATTCTTGTCGATTCTCTTCTGGTAAAAAAGGAGTCCCATGCAAAGTAGAATATCCTGTAACAACTGAAGTTGAAATATTTTGCAGGATTAATGGCAGTCTATAACCTACATTACCCATATTAAATTCTATGTTTTCACCACCATTGCCCAGTGCTGGTTCTTCCATCTCAATTCTTGGTATGACCAAATCCATTAATTCCCGATTACCAAAAGCTAAAGCCCAAGCAGCGGTATCTTCAGAAAACAGCTCTTTAAATTTTTCAGGATCCTTTAGAATATCTTCTAAAGTACTTGGATCTAAACTCTCAATTTGCTTTTCATATTTCTTAATCAAAGAGGCTTCAACACCTGAAAAACCTACTTTTCTCAGCCATTTATCGCCTAAAAAGACTTCGAGAAAGACCTTAATTTTCCTGTATAAATTATTACTAATTAGCCACTTAATAAACTGAATTCGGCTTTTAAAAGAAATCACCCTTTTACCTTCAAAAAAGCCCTGTGACCAAGAAACAGACTCTCTCAAAAACTGCCCAGAAGATCTGAGGACAGACAAAGGCTTCCAGTCCCTAGAACCAAGATGTGGTTCCGAGGTGCCGGCAGGCTCTCCGCAAACAAAGGATTTAATTCGATTAATCAGCATCATAATTATTGTTATTATTTATAATTAATATACTAATATTATAAGCTATTTCAAAATAAAAGTATACAAAAAGCATACTAATTTATATTTTAATTATCCGCATAACTACCTAATTATTAATGCTTTATGCAAAAACACCTCTTTTAAGTACCTTTTTACTCAAAAAACCTCTTTAAAGACCAAAAACACCCCAAAAAAGCCCTCTATCTTGACTTTTTCCTTTTTTTCTCCTAGGCTTCTCTTGTTAAGGAATGAATAAAATAAGCTCAAAAAAATAAAAGAAGCCTAATTCGTGAAACCTAAAATCTACCCCTTTGAAGAACATCAAATAGCTCCTCAGCATATCGACAGCCATGCTTATTACATTATTAAAAAACTTAAAGACAAAGGGTTTGAAGCCTATTTAGTCGGCGGCGGAGTGAGAGATCTGCTCTTAAAACAAGTGCCTAAAGATTTTGATATTTCCACCTCAGCTAAACCCGAAGAAATCAGAAAGATTTTCCATAACTGCATCTTAATCGGACGCAGGTTCCGACTGGCCCATATCCGGTTCGGCAAAAAAATTATCGAAGTAGCAACTTTTCGGTCCGGAGATGCAGCCTCAGAAGAACTGATTACTCATGATAACGAATGGGGAACTCCTCAAGAAGATGCTCTGAGGCGGGATTTTACGATCAACGGTCTTTTTTACGATGTAGAAGATAGTACGATTATTGATTTTGTCGGCGGTATGGAAGACGCTAAGAAAAAAACTCTCAATACTATCGGAGAGCCTTCACTGCGCTTCCGTCAAGATCCAGTCAGAATGATCCGCCTTTTAAAATTTAAAGCCCGTTTTAACTTTGCCATTGAAACAAAAACCTTGAGTGCTCTGAGAAAATGCAAAAATGAAATTATCAAAAGTTCACAAGCCAGAATTTTAGAAGAACTCTCTCGTATGCTACAAAGCGGTGCTTCTGCTAAATTTTTCAAACTGCTAGAAGAATCCGGCTTATTAACTTTGCTTTTACCGCAAATCTCTGAACATCTAAAAACCAGCACCGCTATTTTAAAGCTGCTGTATGAAGCTGATAGTTTTATTCTCAAACATGGCAAAGAAAGTTTGGAAAAAGCCACTCTTTTTACTCTGCTGGTATTTACTGTAATTGAAAATAAACTAAAAAAAATGGCTCAAACAGAAAGAATCCATCTGGGCATAATTATGGGTACATCTAAAGAAATCATCAACCACACCTTTGCTCCCTTTTTTCTTTTATCACGCAATTTAAAAGCGGCCATGATCAGTATTATCGTTAATCAGTTCCGTTTCACTCCGCTACATACGCAAACTTACAAAAAAATCCATCTACCCCGCGATCCTTTCTTTCCTTTAGCTTTTCAATTTTTTCATTTGCGCAGTTCTTTGAACAAAGAGTTCATTCCTATTTACACTCAATGGCATGAAGCGTATGTTAATTACCAAAAAAAATACCCTCATTCAGAACAGAGAACCAACAAAAGACCCAGAAGACGAAGAAGAGGATAATGTTAATGCCAGAAAAATCTTTTGATCTTTTCATTTTAGCTGGAGAAGACAGTGGCGATATACTTGGCGAAAAATTACTGATAGATCTGAAAAAAAAAACTCCTCTTTTAAAGATCAAAGCTGTCGCTGGGCCTAGAATGCGCCGAGAAAATTCCGACCTACTTTTTCCAATGGAAAAACTGCAAACTATGGGGTTTTGGGATGTCTTGGTAGCTCTTCCCCGTTTAATGCGACATTTTTTCAAAGTCAAAAAATGGATTTTAAAAAACCAGCCTAAAGCTGTTGTCTTAATCGACTATCCTGGTTTCAATCTAAGATTAGAAAGAACGCTTAGAAAAAAGGGCTTTCAAGGCAAGCTGATCCAATATGTCTGCCCAACAGTTTGGGCTCATGGAAAAGGCCGCATTAAATTAATGCAAAAAAATCTAGATCTGCTCTTGACGATTTTTCCTTTTGAAAAAAAACTTTTTTCAGCTTCTTCTAAATCTTTGCCATCTCATTCCCAGCTTAAAGTCCATTACGTCGGACATCCTCTTTTAGAAAAAATTGAGAATTATATTGTTAACCATTCAAATTCCCTGCATCAAGCTTCCTATCAACAATATCAAAGTCAAAAAAAAGAAAAGCTTTGGATCGGCCTTTTTCCCGGCAGTCGCGAAAAAGAAATAGCTCTTAATCTGCCTATCCAATTACAAGCTTTAGAAACTATCTATTCTGAAAGGTCCTTTGAACTGTTTATTTCTGTAGCCCATCCTCATTTTCAAGCTGCCATTGACCAGATCGTGCAAAAAAACTATCCCCATCAAGTCACCTATATTCCTTTTTCAGCTCATTACGCTTTAATGCCCCATTTAGATCTGGCTATAGCCAAGTCTGGTACCATTAATCTGGAGTTGGCTTTTTTCGAAGTGCCTACTTGCGTCACTTTTAAAATCCGTAAGCTAGAGCTTTTTGTAGCCAGAGATATTTTAAGAATCAGGCTGCCCTTTTATTGTATGGTCAATATCTTGCAAAAAAAACTGATTTTTCCTGAATTATATGGTCCTAATCTGACTAAAGAAAATTTGATTTCTCATTTAAAAAACTTCTTAGACAGTGCTCAAATCCGAGAAAAAACTAAAAAAGAATGTGTTAAACTAAAAAATGATTTGAAAACAGAACAGGGTTTAAATGGAGCTAATGCTATTTTGACTACACTTAACACTCTTTAAATTTTTTTTTACTTAAATTATTTCTAATCTACTTCAAATTTAATCTTGATTTAACCCTGATTTGTTACTTTTTGAAAAATGCAATTAAGACTCTTGCTCAGAATGAACAAATATGGAAAAATATTATCATAAAAAAAAGCTTAAAATATATACTTTCCTTTTAATCGGATATAAATAAATATTTTAAAAAAAGGGATATTAAGGAGATAGAAAAAATGGCAGTACCACGTAATCGTCACTCAAATGCTAGAACCGCAAAAAAGCGTTCTCACATGGCAAAAAAGAAAAAAAATCTTGCTGTTTGCTCTAACTGCAAAGAACCTACTTTGCCACATCACATCTGCAGCGCCTGCGGATTTTATAACAAAAGAAGTGTGATCAAAAACTCAGAATGATTAAAATAGGCATTGATCTTCTCGGCAGCGATACCCCGCCGCAATTTCTTTTAGATGCTATTTTAACTTTTTCCAGTCAGTTAAAAGAGCCAATTCATTTTGTCTTTATTGCTACTTTTGAATTCAAAAAAAAGATTTTTGCTGCTGCTAAAAAATCAAATCGCAAACTACTTTCTTTTTACGAAGCTGAAAACTACATCACTATGGAAGACAATCCATTATTTGCAATTAGACGCAAAAAAAAGTCTTCTATGGCTATTGGCATGCGTTTGTTAAAAGAAGAACGTATTGATGCCCTGGTCTCTGCTGGCAATACCGGAGCTTTGGTGTCTTTAGCTAAGGTTTATCTACCTCTTTTCAAAGGAGTAGCCCGCCCTGCCCTTTTAGCTTTAATGCCTACAGATAAAAAAAAGATCGTAGTCTTAGATGTCGGAGCCAATCTAAATAGCAAAGCTAAACATTTGATTCAGTTTGCCATGCTAGGAGTTGCTTATCAAAGAGCAGCTGGTATTAAAAACCCAATCGTCGGCCTTCTTAATATTGGATCAGAAGCTAAAAAAGGTACTGTAGAAGTCAAAAAAGCTTATTTAGAACTGAATAAAATGGCAGACTCATACGGTTTTAAATTTATTGGAAATATCGAAGGCAAAGAGGTCTTTCAAAGTTCAATCGATGTTTTAGTTACAGAAGGATTCACAGGTAATGTCTTTTTAAAAACCGCAGAAGGAATTACCAACTTCATTTTAAGCCGTCTTCAAAACCTCGATGATGAATTTTTACAGGATTTAAATAAAAGCCTACATTATGCTGAATATCCAGGAGCGTTTTTATGCGGCCTGAACAAAGTCATTGTTAAATGCCATGGTTATTCTACTCCTGAAGCTTTTATTTCAGGGGTTAAGGAAGCGATGAATTTGGTAGCGACAAATAAAATAGAAAAAATGAAAACTTTTTTTAATTATGGTGAAAAAAAATCAAGTACCCTTCCCTAAAATTAAGATAAGGAGCTTAAAAGCTTCTGTTAACAAGGGGTTGGCTATACTTTATGAGGAAATGTAAAAACAATATTAACAACAATATGGAGCGGTCTTTACGCCGTTAATGCGATGAAAAAATCTGTTTTTTGTGCTTTTTTTATTCTAGTTTCTTTTTGTACAAATTTTTCTTTACCGGCCTCAGAATCCGTTCCAGCGGATAATGAATATTGGGGCTATCATTTAATTTTAGACTGTTCAAATTGCGATAAAGCTGTAATCAGTTCTGAAAAAGAATTAAGAGCCTTTATTAAAGATTTAGTTGATACCATCGATATGAAAGCATATGGAGAACCAACCATCACTTGGTTTGGATCTGGAAAAACTACTGGTTATTCTTTAGTTCAGTTAATTGAAACCTCTTCTATTACAGGTCATTTTGTAGATGAGACAGGAGAAGCTTATATTGATATTTTTTCTTGCCAATTTTTCGATACCGAACTGGCTAAAAAAGTCATAAGAGATTTTTTTAAACCAAAAAAAATAAAAACTGTTTATCTCACACGACAGGCTTAAATTCTATTTAAAAAAGATCCCCTTTAGCCTATTATATAAGAAAAATACAAAAGGCTAATGATTATGAAAGAGATTCTTTTAAATATAGAATCTAAAGAGCGACGCTATGCGTTGCTCTTATTCGGTCAGTTGCAGGATTTAATCGTAGAAAGAAAAAAATCACGCCAGATCACTGGCAATATCTACCGTGGAAAAGTAACTAATATTCTGCATAACATCCAATCCGCTTTTATCAATATTGGAGAAGGCGAGAATGGTTTCATCCATATCAGCGATATCATGGAAAATACTAAAAAGTTCGAAGAACTTTTTGATATGGATTTCGATCTGGAAAAAAAATCCACTCCTTTAAGTCCTGAAAAAAATGACTCTGGAGATATTACACGCGTTTTAAAAGCTAATCAGCCTGTCTTGGTACAGGTAGTTAAAGAGGCTATTGGCAGCAAGGGAGCTAGATTAACCTCTAATGTTTCGCTAGCCGGCAGATACTTAGTTCTACTGCCTAATTCCCCTCATCGCGGAGTTTCACGCAAAATAGAAGTCTCTGCTTCCAGAGAACGCTTAAAAAAACTGATCCGTTCTTTTGAACTGCCTGGAGAAATGGGGCTGATTTGCCGCACAGCTTCCAGTCATGCAACCAAAGAAATGCTGATTCAAGAAGCCACTACACTTTTAGAGCAATGGCAGGAAATTGTCGAAAAATTCGAGAAAGCTAAAGGCCCGCTTTTACTTTTTGAAGAATCAGATTTAATTAAACGTGCTGTTATTACAGCCGTGGATAAAAAATTAGACCGTATCCTGATCGATAATTATTCCACTTTTCAATACGCCCGAAAAATCTATGAAGCTTACGCTAAAGAACATCCTTTGAAAATTGAATTTTATCGCGATTCTACACCTATGTTTGAGAGATTTGGAGTAGAAACAGAAATCGATAAAGCACTGAAACGCAAAGTGTATTTAACTTCCGGGGGCTATTTATATTTTGACCGGACAGAAGCTATGTTCACCATCGATGTCAATTCTGGCCGCAGTCTGCAGAAAAACATGAATCGAAATTTAGAAGAAACTCTCGTTCGTATTAATTTAGAAGCTGCCGAAGAAATTTCCCGCCAGATGCGTCTGAGAAATATCGGCGGTTTAATCGTCTGCGATTTTATTGATATGCGTTTGCGTAAAAACCAACGCCGCATTTTAGATAAACTCAAAGAATGCATGAAAGAAGATTCTGCTAAGTGCACTATTCTAGGCATGAATGAATTTGGTCTCGTAGAAATGACCAGACAACGTAACCGGGAGTCGCTCCACCAAACCATTTATTCAGCTTGTCCTTACTGTTCAGGGCTCGGTGCTATTAAATCTTTAGAAAGTACTTCAATTGAACTGGAAAGAGCGTTAGAAAAAACGCTCCAGGCTTATAATTTCAAAGATTTGAAAATTATTCTGCACAAAGAATTAGATCGCTATCTAGCTCAAGACGATAAGAACTATTTTGAAAAAATGTTCAAAAAAAACCAGGGTTCTCTTTCTTTCGAAGCCTCTGAAGATATCCATTTGAACGATTTTATAATTATTCATACAAAAAATAATCAAAAAGTTGAAGTCTAACGATGGTTGATCTTTTTTCAAAAAGGCTCTTGCTCGCTCAAGAAGAAGGAGCAATACCCAAAAAATATTGCCAGCATTTAGAAGAATTCTATTCTTCTTATCTGAGAGCTTTAAAATTAGACCAACCTACACCTGAAATTTTAGAAACTTTTTTAATCTTTTTAGAAAAAGCTAAGCAACAATGCCAAAATCCCTTTCAATTTGAACTTTATCACAAAAAAATTAAGCGGCCGTTTGATTACTATGATTTTGGTTTGAAATTTGTCAAACCGTTAGTTGATTTAAAAAACTCCTCTTTGTTTGGCGAAAACAACCTTCTTTCCATTAAAAAACAGCTTTCTAAAGGCGAAAATGTGATTCTGTTTGCCAATCATCAATCTGAAAGCGATCCCATAGCTCTTTCTATTCTTTTAGAAAGCTCTTTTCCAGATATAGGAGAAAAAATTATTTCTGTTGCAGGAGAAAGAGTAGTTACTGATCCGTTAGCTATCCCTTTTTCCATGGGTTGCGATCTCTTATGCATCTATTCCAAAAAATACATTGCCCATCCTCCAGAAAAGAAAAGAGAAAAACAGCTGCATAATCAAAAGACTATGAAATGCATGCAAGCGCTACTCTCTTCCGGAGGTCAAATCATCTATGTTGCCCCTAGCGGAGGACGCGATCGCAAAAACAAAAAGGGACAGATCGAAGTTGCAGCTTTTGATCCTCAAGCCATTGAACTCTTTTATCTGATCGCTAAAAAAGCTAAGCGTCCAACCCATTTTTATCCTTTAGCGCTTTATACTTATGACCTGCTACCACCACCTGAAACCAGAAGAACTGAACTAGGAGAAAAAAGGACGATCGCCTTTGCTTCTATCCGCGCTTTTTTTGAAGCAGAATTTAAAATGAATGCATTCGATCAAATTATAGACAAAAACGAAAAGCGCGAAAAAAGAGCCTTAGCAATTTATAATATCGTTAAACAAGCTTATCAGAGGTTAACTCAGTGAAAAGATCTTTTTCCGTATTAAACTTTTTCTTCCTAACCTTTCTTTCAGCTCTTTTTTTTCTTTTTAGTTCTTTTACCACCATCGAAAATAAAGCTTCTTTAAAAATTTTAAATCCAGCTCTGAAAGATATCAAAACCCTGAAAATCGAATTAAAAAACCAACTTAAAGTTCTGATTATTTTCGATCCCGAAACCAAAGTTTCTGCCTGCGCTTTAGCTCTTAATACCGGTTCCTGGGATGATCCAGCCAAATATCCAGGCATGGCCCACTTTGTCGAGCATATGCTTTTTCACGGAAGCAAGGCCTATCCTGAAAGCGACGGCTTCGCCCATTTTCTCTCTTCCCATCACGGAGATCGCAATGGCTATACCTCTTATCTGGAAACGGTCTATTATTTTTCTCTTCCAACCACCAGCATTGAAGAAGCCTTAAGCCGCTTCTCTCGTTTTTTCATCGATCCGCTTTTCGATCCTGCTGCCACTTCTAAAGAGCTCTATGCTGTCGATGAAGAATATAAGCTGCATCTGATCAATGACAACTACCGCATTTTCCAAGTCGAGAAAGAACTAACCAGCTCTACTCATCCCCATCATCTTTTCAATATCGGAAGTAAAGAAATCCTCTCTAGCATTCCCAGAAAAGACCTCATAGACTGGTATCAAAGCCACTACAGTGCTAACCAGATGACGCTAGTCTTTTACACGAACCTTTCTTTAGATCAAGCTTCCAGTCTGATCAATCAAAATTTCAGCCCCATAGAAAACCGTCACATTAAGCGCATTCCTATCACAGAGCCCTTTCTTTCTGACAGACAAATAGGAAAGGTGGTCTATATCGAGCCTTTAAAAGAACTGAAAAAATTTGTGGTTCAATGGGAAGTAGATCCTAAATTTACCAAAGACGACTCTTCTTTAAAATTTCTGAGTTATCTTCTCAACCGCTCTTCTTCACATTCCTTACTGACCATTTTAAAAAAACAAAACCTGATTGAAAACTGCAGCTTCGGGCAGCAGATTTTAGGCAAAGAACACGCCCTTTTTGCTGCTGATTTCGATCTAACTGATCATGGACTAAACAACCTAGATCTAATCTTGGCCTATTTACAAAACGCTTTTCTAACCATCCAACAAAACCCACCAGATCAAAAGCTGTTCAACGAAATGAATGAAACAGCAGCTTTAGAATACACCTATCAATCCCGTCTCAAGCCTAGTGAAGAAGTAGTGCAATACGCTTCTCTCCTTTTAAAAGAACCACTCTCTACCTTTCCAGACCAAGCATTTTTAGCCAGTACATATTCAAAAACAGAACTGAAAGAAATACTCTCCAAACTGACTGTAGAAAAGGGCTTTTTTGAAGTGATAGCCAAAAATGAAAAAACCAAAATCAAATCTACTACAGAAGAACAATGGACCCAAAGCAAATATTCTATCGCTACGCTGCCTCAAACATGGATAAAGACAACAACAGTAGCCGTAACAGAAAAACTTCCTGATCCTACCTTTCAATTACCTGCTGTCAATCCCTTTATGCCTGCTAATCTAACCCTCTTGCCCATCAAACAGACTACTCCTTTAAAAGTAGTCAATAATTCCAGTGCAGAGGTTTATTTCCAGCAAAGTGAAAAAATTAAAGAACCGAAAATTAACTACACCCTCAATTTTTCTTCTCCTCAAATCGATGGTTCAAAACTGAGTGTAGCTCTTGTAGATCTTTTTCTAATCCATTTCCAAAGAGCAACTAATGAATTAATCAAAGAAGCTTCTTTAGGCGGTTTAGATTTTGAAATCTACCATAGAAATTTAAAATTAACCCTGATCCTTTCTGGTTTTTCCAGCAAAGCCCCTCTTTTTTTAACTCAGCTTTTAGAACAGCTAAAAAATCCAATTCTGACTTCAGATGAATTTTTAGAATATAAACAAGATCTTTTAGAGCTGTATGCCAATCATCAAAAAAATATATCTCTAGAACAAGCCTTAGAAGAAGTCCCTTATCTACTCATAGAAAAGGGCCGTTATCCCTCTACTTTATTAGAAAAAGAAGCTAGTCTTATAACTTATGAAAATTACCAGGCTTTTGTAAAAGGACTTTTCCAAAAAAACTTTTTGGAAGGCTCTTTTGTCGGCAACCTAAACCAGGCTGAAGCTCAAAACTGGACTGCTAAAACCCAAGAGATTTTAGCGTTTCAACCAGCACCCAAACCAGAGCTCTTAGCACTAGTTCTGCCTTCAACTCCTTCTGTGATTTATAAATCGACTAATCAAAACGGTTCGGCTTTAGTTTTAATTATCGATCAAAACCCTTTTTCCTATCGAAAAAGAGCTTTGCAAAAACTAGCTAACCCGATCTTAAATGAAGCTTTTTTCCATACTTTACGCAGCGAAGAAAAAGTCGGTTACATTGCACATACTCAAGATCTGGAAATCAAAGATCATCTCTACACACTTTTTTTCTTACAATCAGATGGTTTTACAGGTGAAACTTTATTACAAAAAAGCGAAGTTTTTTTAACCAATTTCACTAAAAGTCTAAAACAAAAAATTCCGCTTTCCCGTTTTGAAACTCTAAAAAAAGATCTTCTCGTAGCTTTAAAAGAATCTCCGCAAAATCTTGACAGTTTAGCCGTCAAGCTCAACCGCAGCGCTTTTCTTTACCAAGACCTAGACTATTATGATCAAATCATTTCGGTTTTAGAAGAAGTCAGCTACGATGAATTTTTAGCTTTTATTCAAAATTCTTTTTCTCAAGAAAATCTCAAAAAAACGGCTATCATTGTGCAAAAAGAAAAACCTTCCAAACTGATTCCTCCTTATGCCTTCACTACCGTTCAAGCTCTCAAGCAACAAGCTTTGTTATTATCTGCTTCTAGATCAAAAACATCTTCTAGATTGAATTCCGGATCTAAAAAACAAGTACCTGCACAAAAAAAACAACCGTTGAATTCCCCAGAAAAAATGCAAACTCTAAAAAATTAAAAAAATATTTTACTTTTCTTCTCTCTCGTTCTTCTCTAAAATATTCCCAAATTA
>CAZTYI010000026.1:0-14935 GCA_964618335.1 uncultured bacterium | reverse complement strand
GATAATGTCGAGGTCCCAAGTTCAAGTCTTGGTAACCGCACCATTTTTTATTTTTCAGATTTAAATTTTTTAGAATTCAACTTGAAAATTTACTGTTTCTCAAATCAATAATTATTTAAAAACTAACCTTGTCCGAGGTGTTTTAAGCTGTTGCTTTAGGCTGTTTTTTAACAATGTAGCCCTGCTTAAGTTCTTCTTGATAATGGATCCATAGCCCTACAATTACCACGCAAGTTGAGCCCAGAATAGCCAAAGAAGGCGTTTCTCCTAAGATCAGCCAACCGCTTAACGAAGCGAAGAAGGGAGATAAGAGTCCCATAAAAGACATAAAGGTAGCGGTGTATTTTTTGAGCAAATAGCCATAAAGATTGTAGCCAATAATATTGGAGATCAAAATCATGGTAAAAGTACCGTAAAGAAAAGGCATTGCATGCCCAGGAACAATCGGTAAAGGCTGCCATGTATCAGCCCAAAAAGAATGGATTAGAGCCATGCAACCACCAATTAGCATACTGGCTCCATTGGCCATTAAAGGAGAGAGGTTATTGTTTTTGACCAGCATTCTTAAAATCACCCAGCTATAAACTGAGAAGAGAGCTGCTCCGACAATCGCTAATTCTGCTAAAGAAAAAGAGAAAAAAGCACCGCTGGCAGCTTCAGAAGTAGATTGAATATATAGTACAGGAACAATGCCGATAAAGCCGATGAGCATGCCGAGCCATTTTTTAGGAGTCATTTTTTCATTGAAATGTAAGTAAGAAAAAAGAGCGGCAAAGAAAGGAGAGAGGCTGTAAATAAAACAGGTTTTAGAAGCGGTTAAATATTTGAGACCCCAGAATTCTAAAATGTTAGTTAGATAAATATTTAAAATTCCTAAGATTAAAATAGCGATGAGTTGTACTTTAGTCAGCTTGAGAGAAAGCCGTTTTTTGAACAATAAATAGCCCAATATGATTAGAGCTGCAAAAAGCATGCGAATAGCTGTCAAAAAGATGGGAGTGGAATGCTCCAACGTAGCTTTGCCGATAGCAAAGACTGAAGACCAAGCAGCGAAAAGCGTAACAATTAAAAACATAAGCTTTTTAAATTCCTGTTAGTTTTTTTTCAAAAATCTCTTTTTTATAAACTTTCTAAAATTCAGCTCAAAATTAAAAAATTAAATACATTATAGCTGGTGAAAGAGAGCTTTGCAATCTTTGAAAAAAAAATTGGTATTTTTTCCCTATCTCACTTAATCTGCAAAAGATCTTTTTTTTAAAATAAAATTATTTTTTGATTTTCAGCAAAAATAAGAATCAAAATAAATTTTGAAAATTGGGTTTTTCAGAATGGGAAATTTCAAGAATAAATAAAAAAATAAAAATGAGAATTATATGCGCAATTTTGTTTTTAGTTGTTGCTTTGGGCTAGTGCTTTTTTTGAATGGTCTTTATTCAGAAGAAGTGGAGCCTTTCTATAACATCAGCATTCGGGATAGAGAAGATTCTTTTACGATTCGCTTTCAGACTACCGCTGTCTACAACAAAGCTCGCTATTTAAGAACTGATGCTTTAGATCTTCAGCTGCCTGAAGGCAGCGAACCAGGAGTTATTTCGGCGCAGTTTGAGGTTGATACGTCAGCGCCTAGCTTAAATGTCGTCGGGCCTTCTCAAGGAGCTTTAGAGTTTATCAAAGGCATTTCTCTGCCTAAAATCAGTCTTGGCAAATATACGCTAATTCTTGATTCGAGAGTTTACGGCACTTTACAGGTAACTGAAAAAGGGGTCTTTTTTAAATCTTTTCTTGAGCATTAATTCTTTTCAGCTTTTTTGAAAAAAATGGTATCCTTGATCCAGATTATTAACAGCCTATAAATGTGGCATTGCATATATGAACGAATTTATTTTTGTTAGCCATTTATTAGTCAATCTGGTTTTCCTTTTGGGAGCGCTCAGATTTGGTAAAAAAGCTTTAGTCGTTTTTTTTGTACTAGAGTCTATTTTAGCTAATCTCTTTGTCTTAAAACAGATTGCTCTTTTTGGACTTACTATAACGGCTTCTGATGTTTATGTCGTAGGAGCGATCTTAGCGCTGAATTTAATTCAGGAATATTTTGGTAAAGAAGAAGCTAAGAAGGCTGTCATCATGACCTTTTTTGGTCTAAGTCTTTTCTTGGTCATGTCTCAGTTCCAGCTTTATTATCTACCTAGCTCTGTAGATTATGCTTCGGCTGCTTACGCTCAGATTTTAACAGTGATGCCTAGGCTCTTAGTCTTTTCGGTCATGGTGTTCTTGGTTGCTCAAAAAGTAGATTTAGAGGTTTACAGCTTTTTAAGAAAAAGATTTTCTCAAAGTTTTTTGCTGCGTTTAGGCGGAGCTGCATTAGTTTCTCAAACTATCGATACTGTATTGTTTAGTTTCTTAGCTCTTTACGGCGTAGTGGCTAACGTTTTTCATGTCATAGCAGTCTCTTTAGTGATTAAATATCTGTTAGTTTTTACTTCTGCTTCTTTAATTGTTTTTTTGAAAAAAATGAAAGTAGTCAAAACAGAAAAAGTATCTAAAATAAACAGAACTGAATCTGAAGAGAATAGTTAAAGTTGAATATGAACAAGGCTAAACATGAAATTTGAAATCTTACACACCTCTAAAAAATCCAAAGCTCGTGTCGGCCGTATCCATACTCCCCATGGAATCATCGATACTCCCAACTTTGTAGCTGTCGGCACTAATGGCACGATTAAAGCTTTAGACAGCGAGATGGTCAAAAAAATCGGTCTGCAGCTGATGTTTTGTAATACTTATCATCTGCTTTTACAGCCTGGAGCGGATGTAGTTGAAAAAGCCGGAGGCTTGCATAAGTTTATGCAGCGAAGCCAGCCGATCATTACAGATTCAGGAGGCTTTCAGGTCTTTTCTTTAGCTTATGGCTCGGTTGCTGAAGAGCTGAAGAGCAGGGGACAGAAAAAGCTGGACAAACTGGTTTTGAAGATTAATGAAGAGGGAGTTTTATTTCGTTCTTATCGCGATGGCGCTAAAGTATTATTAACTCCTGAAACCTCAATCGCGGCTCAAAAAAAACTAGGAGCCGACATCATTATTCCTTTTGATGAATTACCTCCATACCATGTTGATCGGAAACAACTCTTAAAATCTTTAGAGCGCACCCATCGTTGGGAAAAACGATCTTTAGATGTCCATCTTAAAAACCCCAAAGATCAGGCTATGTATGCGGTTATTCATGGCGGAGTAGATCAAGAGCTGAGACAGAAAAGCTGCGATTATCTAAGCTCTCTACCTTTTGATGGGTTTGCGATAGGCGGTAGCGTAGGCAAGAATAAAAAAGAGATGTTTGAAATGCTCTCTTTTACTCTGCCGCATCTGCCTTTAGAAAACCCTAATCATCTGTTAGGGATTGGGGATTTAGAGTCATTGGCGATGGTGATTCCTTTAGGGATGGATACTTTTGACAGTTCTTATCCAACTAGAGCAGCCCGTCATGGTATGGTTTTAACCAAAAAGGGCAGTTTGAAAATTTTGAAGACAGAGTATGCACTGGATTTCGGACCGATCGAATCTGGCTGTAATTGTTATACCTGCCAGCATTACTCCAGAGCTTATTTAAACCACTTGTTTAAAGCACAAGAACTGACAGCTTATACTCTTTCGACTATTCATAATCTGCATTTTATGGTGGAGCTAATGCAAGATTACAGAGAAAATATTCTCAAAGATTTGATTTAAGTCTGGCTGTTTTTTTCGATCCAACAACGACTTCTTCTCCGTCCTAATTTTTTACTTCAAAAATTTCCTCTTTTAGAGCATCATTTTTATAAGTTAGTGATTGTTACTAGATGTAATTGAATAAAATCAAATCACAAAAGCAAAGTAAAATTTATAAAACTAAGCTTGTGGTGGAAGTGGTGAAACATGACAAAAGAAGTTAAAAAAGTGGCTGTTACCGGCGGTGGCGGACAGATTGGTTACAGTTTAATTTTTCGTTTGGCTGCAGGTGAGCTTCTAGGTCCAGATCAACCTATCGAATTATCCATTCATGATATCCCCCAGAATTTAGAAGGTGTGGTAAAAGGGCTAGTCATGGAACTAGAAGATGGCTGCTATCCTCTTTTGAAAAAAGTCACTACTAGTTTTAATCTAGAAACGGTCTTTGAAGGTGTAGATATAGCTTTGCTGGTCGGTGCTAAGCCCAGAGGCCCTGGCATGGAAAGAAACGATCTCTTAAAAGACAACGGCGAGTTTTTTCAAAAACAGGGAAAGTCTTTAAATTGCGTAGCTAAAAAAAATGCTCTAGTCTTTGTAGTCGGCAATCCCTGCAATACTAATTGTCTGATTGCGCTTTCTAATGCGCCAAATCTCAGAAAAGAAAACTTTCATGCTATGACTAGACTTGATCAGAACAGATCGGTTTTTCAATTGGCTATTAAAGCGGGAGTGCCAGTTACTGAGGTTGACAATGTAGCTGTCTGGGGCAATCATTCACCTACTTTAGTGCCAGATTTTTTAAATGCTAAAATTTCAGAAAAGCCACTTTTAAAAAGCCTTTCCGACCGTCAATGGCTAGAAGGGGAGTTTTTTAAAGTTGTTCAGCAAAGGGGAGCGCAGGTGATTAAACTGCGCGGCAAGTCTTCAGCAGCTTCAGCCACTCAGGCTATTTTAGACGGTGTCAAATCTATTCTGTCTCCGACAGATAAAGGTCTTTTTTATTCTTCAGGAGTGATTTCTAATCACAATCCTTACAACATTCAAGAAGGGCTAATTTTTTCTTTTCCAATTAGAACCAAGAAAGATTTAAGCTGGGAAATAGTACCTGATTTACAGTGGGATGATTTTTTAGAAGAAAAAATCCGTCTCTCAGAAAAAGAGTTAATAGCAGAAAAAGCAGCAGTGGCTCATTTACTTTAAAGGAGTTTTTAGATGCGATTTTTAATTAGTTTTTTTATACTTGGTTTGGTTTTTTTAACAATGAACTTTTTAACAGCTAAAGGCACAGGAGTACAAGTAGTGGAAAATCAGCAAGCAGATAAATCTTTAGATAAGAAAACAGCAGTAATCTTAGAAACCACACAAGGTAGAATAGATATTCTGCTTTGGCCTGATGTGGCTCCCAAAGCCTGCGAGAATTTTGAAAGCTTAGTTAATAAAGGATATTATAACGATGTACCTTTTCACAGGATAGTCAAAGGTTTTATGATTCAAGGCGGAGATCCTACTGGTACTGGCAGAGGCGGGCAATCCATTTGGGGCAGGCCTTTTGCTGATGAATTCAATTCAGAGATAACCTTTAATAGCGCTGGTTTAGTAGCAATGGCTAATGCCGGACCCAATACTAATGGCTCACAGTTTTTTATTACCACAGCGGCTACTCCTTGGCTAAATGGAAAACATACTATTTTCGGTAAAGTCATTAGAGGCATGAGTGTAGTCAAAAAACTGGACAAGGTTCCCGTTGATGCGCAAGACCGTCCGGTTAAAGAACAGAAAATTTTAAAGGCTTATATAACTAAGCGTTATGCAAAACAAGAAGAGCGGTAGTTTATGATTTTAAAAGACTTGGAATTTTGTTTTAACCGGGCTTTGCATTATACCTTTTCCAAAAAGAAATTTTGGATGGTTTTTCCGGTTTTGATTTTATGTGGAATTTTAATAGTTTTTTGTCGAGCTTTAGCGCATGGCTCTATTAGCTGGATTGCGCTTTCCATGATTTTTCTGCCGATTTTTTTAAGCGCAGGTATTTTGCTGGCTTTGGGTACTTTGCTTTGTCGGATTTATTACCATGAAGTGAAAAGTTTAACTTTTCATATCAGAGAGATTCTAAGCAAGTCGCTCGATCTGATTATGGGAACGATTTACCTATCACTGCCGCCGATTTTAATTTATCTTTTGCTGTGGGCTTTCGAAGGTATTTTTATGCTTTTAAAAGAAATCCCGGGAATTGGTCCGTACATGGGCGTATTTTTAACCATAGCTCCCTTTTTAATTACGCTTTCTTCCATTTTGCTAGTGATTTTTTCTTTTGCTCTTTTATTTTATGCTACGCCAGTGATTGCTTTTCAGGAAAAAGAGAAATTGATCGTTTTTAAAAACATCAGAGAAGTCACTAAAAAAAATGTTTTTCGTTCGGCCTTGCTTTTTATAATTGCTGTTTTACCTTTGCTGATCGTGATCTCTTTGCTGATTTTGGCCGCTTATATTACTAACTTACACTATGCTTTAGGCACAGATTTGCTAATGATTACCATTAAATGGTTTTTCATTATGCTGCCTTTTTGTTTCTTTATTGCCTTTGGCATTGTTTTCTTTTTTAACTTTGCTTCGGAGAGCTATAATTTACTTAGAAAGGAGTAGTTGTTTTGATGAAAGCTAAACTGCTTTTTTTAGGAACAGGCGCTTCGACCGGTGTTCCTATGATCGGTTGTAAGTGTTCTGTCTGTCGCTCTCCCTTAAAAAAAAACAAACGACTGAGACCTTCTCTTTTACTGAAAATAGCTAAAAAAAAGTTACTGATAGATGTAGCTCCTGATTTCCGCGAGATGGCTTTAAAATACCGTCTGACAAGTCTTGACGGGGTGCTTTTGACTCATGTTCATTATGATCATACCGGCGGCTTAGATGATTTGCGGGTTTTTTATTTAACAGATAGAAAACCAATTCCTTGTCTATTATCGAAAAGCTCTTTGCAAGAGATGCAATCGCGTTATGAATATTTATTTGAAAAGAAAGAACATAAAACTTCTCTCAGCGTTGAACTGAAATTTCAGGTACTTGAAAAAGAATTTGGCATAACGAATTTCGAAGGGATAGATATTGCTTATTTTTCTTATTTTCAAAAAAAAATGAAGGTTACCGGCTACCGTTTCCAAGATGTGGCTTATGTAACTGATATCAGCGAATATAACGAAAAGCTCTTAGAAGCACTGCAAGGAGTGAAAATTTTAATCCTGAGCGCTCTGAGAGAAACCCCTTCTCCAGTCCACTTCAATTTCAGAAAAGCCATCGCTTTTGCTAAAAAAGTTAAAGCCAAAAAAGTTTATTTCACTCATATTGCACATGAAGTGGATCATAAACGGGTTTCTAAACTTTTGCCGGCTCATATGCAGTTAGCTTTTGACGGCTTAGAAATTGAGTTTGATTATGCTGGAAAACAAGCAAAATGACAAAGCGATTTTAGTCGGTTCTTATCTTTCTTCTCAGGATAAAAAAGAATGTTTTGAAAATCTCCAAGAATTAAAAAGTTTAGCCCAGACTTTCGGTCTGCAAACGATTCATTCAATGGCTTGCCATCTGCGTCAGATTAGTGCGGCGACTTATATCGGCAAAGGCAAAGTCGAAGAGCTTTTAGTTCTAGCTCAAAAAGAAAATATTTCTACCTTTATTTTTGATGACGAACTTTCTCCCCATCAGCAACGCAATCTAGAAAAGATGCTCAAACATTCTGTAATCGATCGCACAGAACTGATTCTAGGAGTCTTTGCTAAAAGAGCGAGAACTAAAGAAGCCAAGACCCAAGTTAAACTTGCTCAGTATAAATATGAAATGCCTCGTTTAAAAAGACTTTGGACTCACCTTTCACGACAAAAAATAGGCGGAGGGAGCGGAGGTTATTTAAAAGGCGAGGGCGAAAGGCAGATTGAAATTGATAAACGTCTGATTAAAAACAAGATTGCTTATTTACAAAGCAAACTTGATGAAGTTAAAAAGCACCGTGAAACCCAAAGAAGACAAAGGCAAAGACATTTTTTCCCAACTTTTGCCATTGTCGGATATACTAACGTTGGTAAATCTACTCTTTTAAATACACTCACCAATTCTAAAGTCTTAGTAGAAGACAAGCTCTTTGCGACTTTAGACACTACTACCCGTAAGTTTGTGATGGACAATCACCAGGAAGTGCTGTTAGTCGATACTGTCGGCTTTATCCGTAAATTACCTCACACCTTAGTAGCTTCTTTCCGCTCGACTCTAGAAGAGCTGGGTTTTGCTGATATATTACTCCATTTGGTGGATGTTTCTCATCCCAATGCTGAAAAGCAAGCTGAAAGCGCATTACAGGTCATCAAAGAGCTGGATCTAGGCAATCGGCCGATCATTACAGTCTTAAATAAGACAGATTTAGTGACAGATCATAGAAAAATATTTAAGTTTAAAATTACCTATCCTTTTACCGTTGAGATGTCAGTACTGAAAAAAATCGGGGTTCAAAAGCTATTAGAATTGATGGCCAAGCAGATCGCAGCGTTGAGAACCACGATTAAATTAAAGATTCCCCAAAGCCAGTATGAACTAGCTTCTCTGCTCATGCAAAAAGGCAGGGTTATTTCTAAAGAGTATCAGGATAACGATATTCTCTTTGAAGCGGAGATTCCCGCTGCTTTGGAATCCAAGTTTTTGGATTTTAAAGTCTGATTTTAAAATCTTGGTTAAAAACTCCTCTTTTTGTTACTTAGAGAAATAAGAGGTGTTTTTATGGGTATGCGAATAGATCCGAATTCGGGTATTGGTAGAGCTCTGCAAAAAATAGGTACTGTGGTTAATGAACTTTGGCAAAGAATAGCTAGCATTTGGCAAAGTAATAAACCGTCAGTTGGGATGAATTCCAATCTGTTGCACTGGGATTAGTATCTATTATAGATAGGGGAAATCTACCACAGGAGTTGGAAATGAGAGCTGCACAAACATTGAAAAAATTAATATCAAGCAATAAGTCACGAAATTTCGTAAAAAATAGTAATTTTTTGTTACAAGTTGCAGAAGTATTGAATAACAGAATTAATAATAAATTGAATATGAACTTTATTGTACAGTCACATTTTATAGAAGTTCTAATTGTATTAGCTCAGTTCGAATCCTTGGATCAGACAAACTTTAAAGATTTTCTTGCAGCAAGTATAGATGAGGTAGATTTTGGTGGTGGTGGGGCCGGACTATTACAAAAGACATGGGATGCTCTGAGAACAATATGGGGAAGATTAAAAGAAACTAAACTTAAAGATAAAGAATACTTTAAAAACCAACTTCTAGGTATTCATGATGTACATCCTGAGCTGATTTTACCAGAAGGTATATCGGAAAGATCGAAATAAAAAAAAAGCCTATCTTTTTTCAAAAATAGGCTTTTTTTCTTAAGATTTATTTTCACGAATACTTAGAAATTAACTCTAATCAGCTCGACAACGCCTTGTGAGATCATTTGAATACCAATTAAAATAATGATCATACCGCCTAAGCGTTCTACAGCTTGTAGACCTTTATCTCCTAAATAATCTTTAATTTTTTGAGCTAGTAGGAGAATGATGACTGAAGGAGCCCAAGCAATAAACAGGGCTAAAGAGGTAGCCAATACACCTTGGAGCTTGGCATAGACCATGACAGTCGCAATGCAGCCAGGACCAGCCATACCAGGAATTGCTAAAGGCACAATGAAAGGCTCGTGTTTAGGAAGCCCATCTGTACTTTTGGCACCAATTTTAGGGAAGATCATATTTAAAGAAATGATGATCAGTAATAAACCTCCGCCGATGCCAATCACATATTCTGCAATGCCGGCAGCGCTTAAAACCTTACGGCCAAAGAAAATAAAGACCATTAAAATTAGAAAAGCAAAAAAAGTTTCGCGAATAACGATAATCTTTTGTCTTTTGCCATCAAAAGGTGAGATTTGAGATAAAAAAAGAGGGATTAAGGCGATAGAGCTCATCAACAAAAAGAGAGCTAGAGCCATGGATCCTATACTTAAATCTTTGACTTCCATAAAAAATCCTATAATTTATTAAAAACTTCTCTTAAGAATAGCATAAAATTTTTATTTTTTGGAACTTATTTTGCCTTTTGGATTAATGTGCAGTATATTTTAATGAATTCATGCAATCAAAATTTTACTTTTACAATTATTTTAATTAAGCTATTTCCATTACTTTAAACAAAGATTTTTCTCTGGAAAGAGAAAAAAACGAGCTAGTGAAAATGAAAATAGTGTAAAATATTTAAGCACCTTGAATAGGCAATATTATGAAAATCAAAGCAGATCAAGATTTACGGGTCTTTTCGCATCTTCCAGGCATTCAACTGCTTTTGCCAGGCACTTTAATTACAGTTAGGGTTTTCCCTACTAAGTTAGAGTTCCGTCAGTTGGATCAATCTGAGCTGCTTTTAGAAGTGGATTTAGAACTTAAAGGAGACTTTAAAGATTTCACGGTTTTTCAGGATTTAGAAAAGAGAGTGATCGAAGTTCAGGGTTTTTCTAAAACCGGTTTTTTTCGTTACCAGCTTTTAGAAGAAGGTAAAGAAAAAAGAATAAAAATTTATTTACTTAAGGCTCCTAAAAAAGCTCTAACTTTTCAGTTTAAAAAAGAAAAACAAAAGGTCTTGGCTAAACAGTCTGCTCTTTTACCTTTAAAACTGGAAAATATTCGAATTATTGAACCTTCTGATACAGAGCTTTTATCTTTAGGTATGCATAAGAAGTTGGATTTTGAACTCTTGAAAAGAAGAGCTGATTTAAGAGAGCTCTTACCTTTGTGGTTTAGGCTGGGACAAATTACACCTGCCAAACCTTTCGTTGTTACCGGCACTTTGTCTCTTTTAAAAGATTTAGAAAAAGTGGTGCAAGAAAAACAAAAAAATGAAGCAAAATTACTTTTGTCCCGTATTTTTAAAACTGGTTTTGAAGGGCTGTTTTTACCACGGTTGTCGGATGATCAGTATCAGGGTCTTGTGACAGGTAGAATAAACAAATCTGATCAGGTAGTAGATCAAAAAGCTTCTTCTTCGCTTTTACTTTCTTACGGATCTACACTCATCCGGGCACTGTTTTTTCAAGAAGAGAAAGAAAAAGAACAAAAGCTTTGGAAAATTTTACCGGTCTCAACTTTTTTTGCTGGCAGATTTATTAATCTAAAAACCGAGCTGGGTCTTTTGCAGATTGAATGGACCAAGAAACTGCTTAAAAAGATGATTTTAAAAGCTGATAAAAGCGGAAAAATAAAACTCTCTTTACAAAGAGAGCTTTTGACTTTTCGTTTGCGCACTTTTCTCAAAGCAAAAGGGAAAATCTTTGACAAATCTGATTCTTTGACTATTGAATCTGGTCAACGTTATTTTTTCGATCGCTTCCAAAAATGATTTTTTCTTAGCCTTTAATTTTTGTGATACATTTTTAACTCTTGCCTATTTTGAAAAATCATCTTATTTTGGGTAAAAGGTTTTTGTAAAAATAACTTAACGGCGTTGTAAAATTTAACCATGCTATTCAATCATGCTATCTAAAAAAATCAACCACAAAAAAGATTACTTAGAACTAGTCGATGAAATCGCCGAGCATGACAAGCTTTATTACGACAAATGCAAACCGTTAATTTCTGATTATGAATATGACCTTTTAGTCAAAAAATTAGAAAAAACAGAAGAGGAACATCCCGAATGGGTAGTTTCTCATTCTCCTGCCAAAAGAGTAGGGGAGTCTGTATCGAAAGGGTTCAAACAGGGCAAGCACGAAACGCAAATGCTCTCGTTGGCCAATACCTATTCAGAAGAAGAGATAGAAGACTTTTTGAAAAGGGTAGAAAAGCTTTTAGGTAAAAAAGATATTACCTATTGCCTAGAACTGAAAATGGATGGCACGGCCGTTTCTCTGCGTTATGAAAAAGGGCATCTAGTCAGAGCTTTAACCAGAGGCAATGGTAAAATAGGCGATGATGTGACAGCTAACATCAAAACTATTAAATCAGTCCCTTTAAAACTCTCTGGCAAAGCTCCAGAAGTTTTAGAAGTTAGAGGAGAAGTTTTTCTTGGCACACAGACTTTTCAAGAACTGAATTCTCAAAGAGAAGAAGAGGGAGAAGCTGTCTGGGCCAATCCCCGCAATGCAGCTGCTGGTTCTTTAAAACTCTTGGATTCTAGAGAAGTAGCGAAGAGAAAGTTAGAAATTGTCTGTTATGGTATAGCCAGAGCTGAAAAATATACCCATTCTCAGTATGAACTGCACCGTTTTTTAAAAAAGTTGGGCATTCCTATTGGTTCTTTAGAGCATTTAGCCAAAGCGCATGATTTAAAAGGAATTTTAGCTTTTGCTAAAAAAATCCAGGCCAAAAGAGAAAAACTGCCTTTTGAGATCGACGGTATTGTGATCAAAGTCGATGATTTAAATCTCCATGAACGTTTAGGGGTAACCGGCAAAAGTCCACGGTTTGCGGTGGCTTATAAGTTTGCCCCTGAACAGGTCTACACTAAAATTAATGATATTACTGTACAAGTTGGCAGAACAGGAGTTCTTACTCCGGTAGCAGAATTAGAACCAGCCAAGCTGGCTGGATCGACTATTTCCCGGGCTACTCTGCATAATAGAGATGAGATCAAACGCAAAGATATCCGCATAGGAGATACTGTCTTAATTGAAAAGGGCGGCGATGTCATTCCTAAAGTAGTTAGTGTAGATCTTAAAAAAAGACCCCACGGCTCTCATGCTTGGAGAATGCCGAACCACTGTCCTGTTTGCAAAACCAAAGTGGTCCATGTTGAGGGAGAAGTAGCGGTTAGATGTCCTAATCATAAATGCAGCGGCCGTAAACATCGCAATCTAGCTTTTTTTGCGTCTAAAGTAGCCATGGACATTGATCATTTAGGTATTAAAGTTGTAGAAAAGCTGATTGAGCATAATTTGATTAGTCGGCCTTCGGATATTTATGCCTTAGATGAAAAGATGCTTTCTCAGATCGAAGGTTTTAAAAAAAAGTCCATTGAAAACCTTTTGTCCAGTATTGAAAAGTCCAAGGACTGTACTCTGTCTCGTTTTATTTTAGCTTTGGAAATTAAGTATGTTGGAGCTGAGACAGCAGAGTTATTAGCTGAAGAGTTTGGAGATTTAAAAACGATTCAGAAATTAGAAGAAGAAGATCTTCTTAAAGTCGAAGGCATTGGTGAAAAAGCGGCAGCAGCTATAGTTGAATATTTTAAAGACCAGGCTAATTTAGCAGAAATTCAACGGCTATTAGATCGTGGAGTCAAACCGAAGTCTGAAAAAAAGAAAAAAATTGCCGGGCATAAGTTTGAGGATAAGACTTTTGTTTTGACGGGGGCTTTAAAAGATTATTCTAGGACTGAAGCTGCAGCGCTAATTAAAGAGAGAGGGGGAAAGACGGCAGGATCGGTTAGTAAGAAGACTGATTTTGTACTGTTAGGAGGGGATCCCGGTTCTAAATATGATAAAGCTCAAGAGCTGGGGATTGAGATTCTTTCAGAAGCTGAATTTAAACGGATGCTTTAGTAGAAATCTATTTTTTGTATTTAACACAATTTAATTTGATATTAGAGAAGAGAGCCTAAAAAAGTCTGATACTTAAACTTCTCCAGCTTGATCTTCTGTAAAGTTCCAATCAGCTTTTTATCCCCTGGAAAAATCACCTTTTTGAGATCTCTCGTCTTACCTTTTAAAAAGCCTTCTTCTTTAGTTCCTCTTTCTACTAAAACTTCAACTGCTTGCTTTGGTCTTTGTTTTAGCTCTAGGTATTTAAGATTGTCTTCAGTCTGAATTTCTTGAAAAAGATCGAGTGTTTTTTGCAGTCTTAAAGACTTGATCTCTTTAGAGACATCGTCTTTAAGTTTATAAGCAGCAGTGTTTTTTCTAGGGCTGTAAGTATAGACAAAAGCATTTAAAAACCGGACCTTTTCAAAGACTTTTAGAGTTTCTAAAAAGTCTTCTTCAGTTTCGGTAGGGAAGCCGACAATAATATCGGTTCCTAAAGTGATGTTGGGAACGGTAGCTTTTAAAAGCTCTACTTTTTCAAGATAGGCTTCTTGGCTGTAAGAACGGTTCATTTTTTTCAAAATGCGGCTGGAGCCTGATTGGAAAGGCAGGTGCAGGTTTTCGCAAACGGAAGGCAGATCACGAATCGCCTGCATTAATTTGTAACTGATATCTTTTGGGTGGGAAGTCATAAAACGAATTCTAGGAAAACCTATTTTGTCAATTTCAGCTAACAGATCAGCAAAATCTAGCTTTTCATGGTTATAAGAATTTACATTTTGTCCTAATAGAGTTATCTCTTTATAACCTTGATCTTTTAAAGCTTGGCACTCATCGATAATACTCTTTAGACTACGTGAAACTTCTCTGCCGCGGGCATAGGGCACTACGCAGTAAGAGCAAAAGTTGTTGCAGCCTCGAATGATGGAGACATAGGCTTTGATCTTAGAAGCACGGTCGGCTTTTTGGTAATCGAAAAAGAGATCGCTTTGTTCATCTAGTTTTGCAACTGGAACTTCTGATTTATTTCTTTTCTTTTCCATGACTTCGTCTAAAATCTGTACTAGCTGAAAAGCATTGTTAGGACCCAGAATAAAATCGATTTCAGGAATCTTTTTTAAAAGTTTTTCTTTTTTGAGCATAGGCATACAGCCGGCAATGCCGATAAGCGGACGCTTTTTAGATCTGAGCATTAAGCCGATTTTTCCGAGCACTTTGCGTTCGGCTAGATCTCGAATAGAACAGGTGTTGAAAATTACTAGATCAGCGCTTTCTTCATTAAGTGCTGGGGTTAGTCCTTTTTTAATGAGCAGACCTCGCATTAAATCAGAGTCTAGCTCATTCATTTGACAGCCGTAAGTGCGGATCAGAAAGGTTTGCAAGGTTTTCATAAAAAAATTCTCATAAAATAAAAAACTTATCGAAAAAGCAAAAGCCCCTAGATTTATCTAAAAGTCTAGGGGATTATAATCCATGCATGATTAAAATTTGATCAGATTTTAAATATTTATCTTTTTCATTTTTTCTAAAACTTTTACTGCCAAAATATTTTTTAAAAGATCAGGTAGAAGGAAAGGTAGCATTCCAGTTAAAAAGGCTTTTTTTAGACCGATCAAAGGAATTAAGACAGAAAGTCCAGAAAAGTAAAAGGTAAAGGAATGGCAATTGAACGAACGATCAGCAAGACAAAGCTGGCAT
>CAZTYI010000025.1:0-15499 GCA_964618335.1 uncultured bacterium | reverse complement strand
GGCACAATTCATCCAACCATTAAAATAGTTGGCTTTCTTGTGTCCTTTAGCGTAAGCTTGTTTTTTTAAAGATAAGAAGCTTTTTAAGAGAAATATTTAGATATATCTACTGGTCTCCAATCATTCAAAATCAAATCATATTGCTCAAGTTCGAGAGGAAGTACTAGATCTTCATAGGTATGAATTAAATTCCGGTTGCCCCTCATATTTCTAAAGAGAGGCTGTTGAGAAGCATCAGAAGGACAAATTACTTTAGCTATCTTTTGTCTTTCCCAATCAAATATCTCAACAAGCCTTTCAGTATACTCTTGTGGTGTCCACCCACGATGCATAATATCTGTTGGAGTTAAACCACTTTGCTCGATTCTTTGCTTGTCAAGTGGTCCAAACTCACCAGTTGCTATGACCATGCTTAATAATTTCTCATAAAAAAAATTCAAATACATTCCACTGTCCATAATCATTTCAAAGTCTTTTGCTGAAAATCCTAATTTAAACAATCTATATGTTTGCTGGTTTTGGATTAGATAAAGATCTTGGTTGATAGGGTTTTGTATTTTAAAACTAAAAATCCAATGAGGGGTGACTTTTAAACGACCAGTTGTTTCTTCTCTTACAATATCCCTCATTGTTCTAGTCATACTGATAAGAAATATTCTCGGAGACCGGAAACAAAAATCCAAAAAAAGAGCATCTGGTTTAAAACAATGTCTTGATTTATTTCCAACTTCTATTTGATAGCTCGGAACTGGATTATCCCTATGCATAAAAATAATTTGTTGAATTGCTTTTCGTCCAGAGGTTCGATCACTAGGACTTTTCAGCAAGGGAGGAGATAAGGACGCATGAGTAAGATCTCCTTCTGGAGCTATTATTCTAGTGCCTAAAGGCACCAAGTTAGCTAGATGATTAGCAAAATTATATAGCACCTCGCGGTGATACCCAGTAGAAGAAGCAAAAAGGACAATAGTAGATTCTGATGGCAGATGATTAAAACATGACTGAAAATTTTCACGCGTCAATTTAGTAACATCTATTATTTTTGTAGAATTTTCTAATATTAAAGGACTTTCCAAAGAAACCGGATCCCCATGCCCTTGTATAATCAAACAGCGTATTGGATTTAAAGAATCTGTAAAAGGATGATCAACGGTATTACAAAGTTCTTGAGTTGAACCAAAAAAACTACGACATAAGTTATATACTCTAGAAAGCTGGATAAAAAACTTAAAATTAGCTAACTCTGAAAAGGGTCCTTTCTCTTCAATTTTAGAAACTAAAATCAGAGCTGATTCTAACTTTGGATCTCTTACATAACATCTGCTTTTATCTGGATAATCTATTTCAGGCTTTCGCACGAGACGAGCTATCTCGATTAAAATATCAAAAAGTTCTTGTCCTCTCAGTTTAGGATAATATTTTGCAGTTTCTTCAGCCCATTCAGCAGGAATGTCTTCTCTTAAGAATTGAAGTAGATTGTTAACCGAAATATCATATTTTTCAAAAAAATGAAGTATATCTAAACTAACAAAGTCCCATCTTGTAAATTTCGGATCAAAAATTTGAGCTCTTAATCGATGGTTATCATGATTATTTTCAATATATTTAAAAACATCTTGTGTAACTGCTCTAGTGGTATCTAATCGAAAATATTTTGCATCTGAACATGGAATAAATAATGGATGATTAGGATCAGTTATGGACATTAAGTTTAATACATCTGGAGTAAATGAAACTCCAGTAAAATTTTGTACTGCGGTATGGCCTGAAGGGTTACATAAAACAAAACCAGTTGAATTAGCCATAAAAAATTTTTTTAATTGTTAAAAGATAAGCAAGTTTTGTCTTTTTAAAAGTTTTAGGCAATAAAAAATCCAAATTTTGAAAAATAATTAAAAAAATATTTTCTAAAATCTTTTTTTAAAATCTGTAAGAATCTGAAGAGCTTCTAAAGGAGTTAGCTGATTTAGATCGAGATTTTTTAGTTCGTCAATCAGCGGATGGGTCTGCGGATTAGTTTTATGATTGTTGAATAAAGAAAACTGATCGCTTTCAGATAATTTTTTTGCAGAAATGTTAGCAGCTGCTTTTCTTTTCTTTTCCAAAATTTTCAATTTTGCCTTAGCTAGCTGTAGAGTTTTTAAAGGCAAACCGGCTAATTTAGCTACATGCAACCCATAGCTTTTATCTGTGCCGCCTTTAATAATTTTACGTAGAAAAACAATCCCTTTTTCAGCCTCTTCAACTGCTATTTGGAAATTTTGAGCACCAGAAATTTGATTTTCCAAGTCAGTCAGTTCTGAATAGTGCGTAGCAAACAGAGTTTTGGCTTTTTTGCCAGATTCAGTTAAAAGATATTCAGCAATGGCCCAGGCAATAGCAATTCCGTCATAAGTAGAAGTGCCTCTGCCAATCTCATCTAAAATAATCAGTGATCTATCAGTAGCGTTATTTAAAATATTAGCCGCTTCGTTCATCTCCACCATAAAGGTAGACTGACCGCGAATCAAATCATCCGAAGCTCCAATCCGTGAAAAAACTTTATCAACAACGCCGATATGAGCAGCCGTAGCAGGCACAAAGGAGCCCATCTGCGCCATAATCACAATTAATGCAACCTGGCGGATATAAGTAGACTTGCCAGCCATATTAGGACCGGTAATCAGATAGAGTTGATTAGTTTGATTATCTAAAAGAGTATCATTGGGAATAAAAGGTTCTAAAATAGAAGAGGCCTCGATCATCGGATGACGCCCAGCTTTAATCTGGATTTGATCGCTTGCATCTACAGTAGGACAGACATAGTCATAATTAAAAGCTGCTTCAGATAAAGAAATCAGAGCATCTAAATCAGCGATAGCTTGCGAAGTGGAAAATATATCATCGCTGAAAGTGGCTACTTTCTCTTTGACTTCGCTGTAGAGTTGTTGTTCTAAAATGCTGATTTTTTCTTCAGAGCTTAAGATTTTTTCTTCAAAGGCTTTTAGTTCGGGAGTAATGAAGCGCTCTCCATTAACCAGCGTCTGCTTGCGGATAAAAGTAGAGGGGACTTTATGTAGATGACTTTTGCTAACTTCGATAAAATAGCCAAAGATATTGGTAAAGCCGACCTTAAGGTTTTTAATGTCGTTTTCTTCTCTTAGTTTATTTTGATAGCCATTAATCCAGCCGAGAGAAGTACGGGATAAAGCGCGCAGCTCATCAAGTTCGATGTTGTAGTCTCTGCGGATCACTCCTCCTTCAGACACTCTCAGAGGAGGGTTTTCAACAATCGCTTTTTGTAAAAGAGCAGTGCATTCGCTTAAGTCTTTAATTTTTGTTTTTGTGGTTTTCATGAGAGAGGAACTAAAAGCTTTTAAACAGCTTTTAATTGGAGCGATATTTTCCAGAGATAACTTGAGAGAGACCAGATCTCTTGGAGTGGAGAAATTAGCAGTGATTTTCATGATCAGCCGTTCGAGATCTTTGATCTTTTCTAAATAAGCGGAAATTTGCTGCTCTTCTTCTTTTTTAGCTAACAGTTCCTGGATGGCTTCTTGTCTTTTTTTAATTTCTAGAGGAGATAAAAGAGGATGTTTGAGCCACTGTTTTAATCTGCGTCCGCCCATCGAGGTGTGAGTGAAATCCAAAACTTCTAAGAGAGTGCTTTTAGCATTTTGAGAGAATGAAGCAGATTCAGTCAGCTCTAAATGGCGCATGCAGGCTCCATCGATAGCTAAGAAGTCTTTGAGTTCTCTAGGTGTGATTTTAGTGATATGAGAGAGAGTCGCATTCCGTTTTTCTTTCAGAAAATTAAGAGCAGCTCCGGCTGCCGAGATAGCGACAGTTTTGCCTTTGAGACCAAAGCCATCTAAAAGATGGACTTGGAAATGCTCTGTTAAAATATCGTGGTTGGTTTTAAAATCAAAAAACCATTCTTCTTCTTCGTTTAAGGCTAAGCTAAAACTATGTGCTAGCTCTGAAAAAAGATCTTTTAGTTCGCTTTTGAGTTTTTTAGAAATGAGCAGTTCTGCCGGTTTTAGCTTATAAAGCTCATCTTTCAGCTCTTTTAGACTTTCGATTTCCAAAACTGAAAATTCAGCTGTCGTCAGATCTAAAAACGCTAGCCCATAAGTAGAAGAAATGCGGCAGAGAGCAGCAAAGAAGTTATTACTTTTTTCTTTTAAAAGAGCAGAGCTAACGATGGTGCCGGAAGAAACAATTCTAACAATGTCTCTTTTAACAATTCCTTTGACGGTTTTAGGATTCTCCATTTGCTCGGCAATGGCAACTTGAAATCCTCTTTTAATCAGTTCGTCGATGTAATTATCCAGCGTATAGAAAGGAATACCGCACATCGGCACTGTCTGTCTTTTAGTCAGGGTTAAATCCAGTGCTTTCGAAATAGTTTTGGCGTCTTCGTAAAAGGCTTCGTAAAAATCTCCTAAACGAAAAAGCACTAGTGCATCTTTGGCTTTTTTTTTGCAAAAATGCCACTGCATCATCATGGGAGTGGTTTTTATATTTAAGTTTGAGTTGGTTTTGATATTATTTTTTTTTGACATTCGACAGACTTTTTAGTGAGTTTAAATTGTCTATATCTTGATTTCAACTATTTGAATGTTGATTTTAGCTATTTAACTATAATTAGCCAAGGGTTCTCCTTGGATTTTAAACAAAGACGCGAAGCAATCACCTGACTTTAGTCGTGAAGAAGTTCAAAAACAAAAAAAGATTACTTTTAGGAAAAATCTTTTTCTTCTATCAAAGTCAAAGTTAAAGTCGTAGGATCAATGGTAAAATATCTAATGACATTGTTACTTAGACTAGCAATAACTGTATTTTTTTCGCCTCTAGAGAGAAGGCCATCAGGAATTAACAAGATAACATTTATATTTGCTGAAGATAATGAACCTTCGGTTAATCTTTCCTTGCTGCTCTCGCTATCTAGGAGCACTTGAGTGACACAGTCTTGGATCAGCTGTTGCACTTTATTTAAGTTTGCTTTTTGTGTATATAAGCAGGTTACAAAGATAATTTCAGCTTCATCAACAAGCGTATTCTCTGTCTTTAACATGGTTAAATTTTTGTTTTTTAATCGGTTGCTTAAATTACGAGAAGAAATTAGAGAGCGTAATTCTTCTAAATGGGCAGATAAATCTTGGTCAGGGGACTCTTTTTTAGGCAAATCTAATTTAGGGGAATCTTTTTTAGCGTGTAATGCGCAAATAGCAAAAATAAAAAATAAGCAGATTTTTTTATAACGAAAAAATTTAGCCATGTTTTTCTCCTTTTCTTATTTCTTTCCTTCTTTCTTTTCTTTTTAGAGTTTTTACAAAAAAACTCTTTTGAAAGTTCTTTTTCAAAAAAAGAATATTAATTATAGGCTCTAAAGATTAAAAATCTAAGCAAAAAACATATTCTAAAAAAGTCAGCTGTCCTAACATTAAAATAGCTCTTTTTCTTGCTTTGTATGTTATATATAAATGGGATGTTATAGATGCAGGTTTAATGGCAGGTATGGATTGTTAATTAAAAAAAGCAATACTCAAGCTTAAAAGTTAAGTACAGAGTAAAGATAAGGGTAAAGGGGGTGGAAATGTTTTTGTATCAAAGGCCTATCTTGCAAAAAATGCTTTTTGCTTCTAGAAACCTGATAGTCAATCCGACAGTTTCTTTTGCTACGACTTGCTGGGAAAAAGACTGGGAGATCCTTTTAAAAAACCCGACCTATTTAAAAAACCAGCTCATCGGTTATAATGACTATGCTTTTTTAGAAAAGATTTTGATTATCAACAATGTGAAAGATCCTGAAAAGGTTAAGTTTTTTGCTCAGAAAAGAGTAGACGAAGGCCTTTTAACGCATTTTTATTTTGCTGCTGATTTAGAAAAAGAGGTACTGGATTTTTTTCAGTTAAAAAAAGAAGACTTTAAATCCCGCGAAGAGGGAGTGCTAGATGATTGGGTCTATTACAACGCCAGCGGTATTCTCACCGCTCTTTATAAATGCCGAGGAGAGTTCTTTTTATATCATACAGGCGATGCCTGTTTAGAAAAAAAAGTCAGCTGGATTGAAAAAGCTATTAAGCTGATGAATAAACATCCAGATTATAAAATAGCGAATCTAAGCTGGAACAGATGTCTTAAAGAGGTGAAACAAGCTGCTTTTAAAAAAGAAAAAGGCTTTTTTGTTTCTGAAAATGGTTTTTCCGATCAGCAGTTTTTAGTCAGGAGTAAAGATTTTCAAAAGCCTATATTTCATGAAATTAGAGATGACAGCCACCATTTTCCTTGGGGTGATACTTTTGAAAAAAGAGTTTTTAGCTTTATGAAAAATCACGGATGGAAAAGAATTACCTATGGAAGGGGATCATACTTACACAGAAGTTTTTAGCCTATGCGTACTTTTACAAAAGAAAGTTTAGATCTTTTAAGACAGAGAATCGATCTGACAGAGGTCGTGGCTCCTTATGTTGATCTGAAAAGAACGGGCTCTTCTTCTAAGGGACTATGTCCTTTTCATGAAGAAAAAACGCCCTCTTTTGTAATTCAAAGCGGAGATACCCACTATCATTGTTTTGGCTGCGGAGCTCATGGCGATGCCGTTGAATTTCTGATGACGCATGAAAAACTGACTTTTGCAGAAGCAATTGAGACCTTAGCGGAAAAGTTTGGGATTCAGCTGGAATGGACTGATAGCAAAGAAGTCTATCAGGGACCGAATAAAAGCGTTTTAAAAGATGCTTTAGAGAAGGCTGCCCAATTCTGCCATTATTATTTATTGCACGTTCAGGAAGGGCAAAAAGGGCTTTCTTATCTTTATGCCAGAGGCATGGATCTAGATTATATCCGTACTTTTCAAATTGGCTTTGCTCCCAAAGACCCTTTTATTTTAACCCGTTTTTTAAAAGAAGAAGGGGTGGATGCTAAAACGCTGGAAGAAGCCGGCATTATTAAAGCGCTTTCTCAAGGACGTCCGCTTTCTTTTTTTCAAGAAAGAATCATGATTCCTATCCGTAATGCTTTAGGAGCTGTGGTTGGTTTTTCTGCCCGTAAATTCAAAGAAGAGACTTTTGGGCCTAAATACATCAATACTCCGGAGACAGCTCTCTTTAAAAAATCTCGCGTACTCTTTGGCCTTTCTTATTCACGTCGTCGGATTGCTAAAGAAAGAAAAGCGATTATTGTGGAAGGACAGTTCGATGCTCTTAGACTTATTTATGAAGGCTTTTCTATCACTGTTGCAGGGCAAGGAACAGCTTTTACGGAAGCTCATATGAGAGAGTTGTTACAGCTAGGGGTGAAAAAAATCTATTTAGCTTTAGATGCGGATAAAGCCGGAGAAGAAGCAACGATTAAAATCGGCGATCTTTTTCAAAAAGAGGGAGTGGAAGTCTTAGTCGTAGATCTGCCTGCTAAAAAAGATCCCGACAGTTTTTTAAAAGAAGAGGGCTCTCATGAATTTAACAAGCTTTTAAACAACAGCTTGGATTTCTTAACTTTTTTAGTGAAAACTTATTCTAAAACTTTAGATCTCAATTCGCCAGCCGGTAAAAATGAACTGGTTAAGACGCTAGTCAAAAAAGTTAATGCTTGGGACCAGCCAATCTTAGTGGAAGAGAGTTTAAAAAAACTAGCCCAGTTAACCAAAACTTCCGAAGATACTGTAGCTAGTTTAAATACACCTCAGCCTTTAAGTAAGTCTCCGCTTTTCAATCTTAATATCAAAGGGACTGTGGATCCCAATAAGATCCTGGAAAGTGATCTTCTGCGCTGGCTATTTTTAGTTTCTGACAGTGGAGAAAGGTTTGGGTTGATTGCCGGCCGTAATTTAACTTTGGAAAGTTTTAAAAACCCTCTCTGTCGTAAGTTTTATTCCCGTTATCTAGAAACGCTGGAAAAAAAGAGCCATTTGGATTTGCTCTCATTAGCAGTAGATTTGGATGACAGTACCGAACAGGCTTTTGTCTTTGAGCTGTTTCAAAAAAAGATCAATCGGGAAAAGGCCGAAGAGCTGTTTTTAGAAAGTATTCAGAAAATTTTAGAGCGTAATTGGTTAGAAAAAAGAGAAAATGTCCGTTTAAAAATCCAGAGCGGTAAATTCAGTGAAGACGAAGTTTTGGACTTGGCTAGAGAATTCGATGATTTGAAAAATCAAAAACCTGTGATCGGCTTGCCTGAATAAATTAATTCGCTAACTTCTTTTAACACATCATCAATAGGAATACGTTTTTGCTTCATAGAATCCCTTTCGCGGATAGTCACTGTTTGATCTTCCAAAGTCTGATAATCAACGGTCACACAAAAAGGAGTGCCTAATTCATCCTGACGGCGGTATCTTTTGCCGATCGCTCCGCTTTCATCATATTCGGTATAGAAAGCACCGTTAACTTTTTCAAAGATCTTCTTTGCCACAGTAGTTAGTTCTTCTTTTTTCATTAAAGGGAAAATAGCCAGTTTGATCGGAGCAACTAGAGGAGAAAACCTTAAAACAGTGCGCATCTCGCCACTTTCCAGTTTTTCTTCTTCATAAGCATCGTAAAGCAAAGCTAAGACAGTGCGGTCCAGACCAAAAGTCGGTTCGATCACATGTGGTAGAAAACGGTTGCCATAGATAGGGTCTAGATAATCTAAAACTACGTTGGCATATTTACTATGCTGTTGAAGATCGAAATCTGTTCTATAAGCTAAACCATAAAGCTCAGAGGTTCCAAAAGGAAATTTATAAACCAGATCGATGGTTCTTTTAGAATAGTGAGAAAGCTGCTCTTTAGCGTGTTCTTTTTCTTCTATGTTTTCTTTTTTCAGGCCGATCAGATCACACCATTTATGCATATCACCAAGCCAAGCATCAAAAGTTTTTTGCCATTCTTTTTCCTGAATAAAGTATTCGATTTCCATTTGTTCGAATTCAATTACTCTAAAAATGAAATTGCCGGGAGTAATTTCATTTCTAAAGGCTTTGCCGATTTGAGCGATACCAAAAGGAATCTTGACCCGCATAGTGTTCAAAATGTTTTTGTAGTCTAAAAAAATAGCTTGTGCTGTTTCAGGTCTGAGATAAGCAATATCAGCTTCATTAGCGCTGGTTTTGCTCATTTGAGTTTGGAACATCAGGTTAAAATTTCTAACTTCGGTAAAATTGCTGACTCCGCATTTAGGGCATTTTATGTCGTTGTCTAAAATCAGTTTTGAAAGGTCTTTTAAATCCAGCCCTTCAGCTTTAATTTTCAGTTTTCCTTCAATCAGATGATCAGCTCTAAATCTTGATTTACAGTCTTTGCAATCTACTAGTGCATCGCTAAAACCATCGATGTGGCCGGAAGCTTTCCAAGTCATAGGATGAAGTAGAATAGGACCGTCAAGACCGACGATATCTCTTCTTTTTTGGACAAAGTTTTTCCACCAAAGCGCTTTGATGTTGTTTTTTAACTCAGTACCGTAAGGGCCATAGCTGTAAGTATTGGCAAAACCGCCGTAGATTTCTGAGCCTGGATAGATAAAGCCGCGTCTTTTGCAAAGAGCAACGATAGGTTTAAGGGAGTTAGTTTTTTGAGTCATTGAAAAAACCTTGTATTTTTTTTAAATCAATCTAGAAAGTAAGTTTATCTTAAGAAAAAGCTTTCTCTCAAGGTAATTTGGATTAAAGGATAATTTTATTGAGGATTTAGAACGTTTTGACTAAAAGTCGATACTTTTTCGTTTAAAATGTTTAAGAGAGGATTAATTTCTGTTATAGGAAATGTGTATCTGTATTCTTCTATAGTGCTTAAAATTGTTTGAGCGAATTGAGTTAATAATTTGTCTTTTTCAGTTTCTTTTTTTAAAGGAACTATTTTTTGTCGTAAATTATCAATAGCTTTTTCTGTATCAGAGGGGTTTTGTGAAAGAGGTGGTAGAGAGGGTAATAAACCTTTGAAATTTATGACCATTTGACGAGTAAGTCGATCGTGGTCTGAATAATTAAAAAAGTGCTTTACTACATTCCATATTTTGTAACAAAAAAGAGAAATGTTTTCTGAAATTGTTCTTGGGGTTGCTTGGTTTAAAGTAGTGTAAAAAAGATTTCTTCGAAAAAGAGATTCTTCTATATCTGTAAATAAAGGGGTTCCAGAGGAAAAAGAGAGACCTTGCCAGTTTCTCAATTCCCTAATTTTTTCTTGGATGCTGACGTTTATATGTTCTACATTTACTGTTGTCATGGTAGTACTATTATAGTCTATTTTTGGTTTCTAATCTCTCTTTAAGTTATTTTGATTTAAAATTAACTATATATAGTTGGTAATATATCTAAAATTATGTTGTAAACTTTTGTTTTTAAGCGCCTTAAGGTTTTTAAAAATATTTTTTATACTTTTTAATGCTTAAAAGATTCTTACAGACAAAATAGCTTTTTTTTTGTAAAATCTTGCAAACCTTAAGCTAAGGATTCTCGAGTGGAAGCAGTTTCTTTTGGGAAATGGCGCCAGAGACTCTGGCCTATTTATAATTTTGAACTTAAAAAATTCCTACCCCTCTTTGTCTTAAAATTCCTCATCTCTTTAAATTATTCGATAGTTAATAACCTGAAAGATGCGATTGTAGTCACTGCTAAAAACTCCGGCGCTGAAATTATTCCGACCATGAAAGGCTTTGTGGTTCTGCCTTTTGCGATTTTATATACGATTATTTTTGCCAAACTTTCCAACCATTTCAAACGCTCGACGCTCTTTTACGGCATTATTACTTTTTTTGTACTCTTTTATTTTATTTACGGTTTTGTGATCTATCCCCATGTGGATTCCTTTGCGCCTCACGCTTCAGCTGATTTTTTAACGAACAAGATCGGTTCGCAATATCAGCATTACATAGCGATTTACCGCTATTGGATGCATGCACTTTTCTTTACCCAAAGCGAAATGTGGGCCTCTGTTGTCATTTTTCTGCTTTACTGGGGCTTTACCAACCAGATCTTAGAGCTGACAGAAGCTAAGCGTTTTTATGCTCTTTTTGCAGCTGGTGGTAATATCGCTACTATGCTGGCGGGTTTTTTAACTATGAAGCTAGCTAGGCATTATACTAGTTATTTGCAGACTTTGCAGAGCTCGATCAGCTTTTTTATTATCATTTGCGCTTTGATTATGGCACTTTACTGGTGGATTAATAAATATGTGCTTTCAGATAAGCGTTTTTATAGCCCTAAAACCATTATTAAAAAAGCCGAAGCCAAAACCAAGCTAAACTTAAAAGATAGTTTTCTCTATATCGCCAGATCAAAATATCTCTTGTCAATTGCCTTGATGGTGATTTGTTATAGTTTAACAATTAATATTGTAGAAGTTACATGGAAAGCCCATTTGAAGCTTTATTATCCCTCTCCAGGTGCTTTTCAGGCCTTTATGAGTCAGGTTAACTCTCTTTCTGGATTGGTAGCTTTTTTGGTAGCTGTTTTTCTTTCTGGCAATTCGATTCGGTTTTTTGGCTGGCAGAAAAGTGCTTTGATTTGTCCGCTTTTTATTGGTTTTACCAGCCTTTCTTTTCTCATGCTGGTTTTAAACCATAAGTTGGCTTCTATCTTTTTAATTTCTCCCGCTTTGTTGATTACGATTTATGGAGCTTTTCAAAACATTTCTACCAAAGCTTTAAAGTATGCTCTCTTCGATCCGACTAAAGAGATGTCTTTTATTCCATTAGATCAAGAATCCAAAGTCAAAGGTAAAGCGGCTATCGATGTAGTCGGCAGCAGGCTGGGTAAATCAGGCTCTTCTTATTTGCAGATGCTGTTACTTTTTATGGTCGGCAGCGGTTCGATTTTAGATGCGACTTCTTTAATTTTACCGATTGTAGCTGTGTCGTTGACAGCTTGGATTTTATCTATTAGGTCAGTAGGTCAAAAAGTCGAAGAAAAAGCACGGGCGGCATCTTAATATGAATAAGCATCTTTGTTCTTATACTTTAGAAGAATTGAAAGCCTGGTTTGTAAAAGCTGGTGAAAAAACTTTTAGAGCTAATCAGATTTTTGAGTGGATCTATCAGAAACAAGCTATGAGCTTTGAAGAGATGACTAATCTAAGCAAAGAGCTAAGAGAAAAACTAAAAAAAGCCTTTCTTTTTCCTACTCTAAAACTCAAAGAGAAAGAAATTTCCGCAGATCAAGAGACTATTAAATTTCTTTTTGAGCTGGCCGATGGTAAATTTATCGAGGCTGTTCTAATCAACTCTTTTGAACGCAGAACAGTCTGTGTTTCTTCACAAGTAGGATGTAAAGGAGCTTGTAAGTTTTGTGCTTCTGGAAAAAAGGGCTTTTTTAGAAATCTCAGTTCGGCAGAAATTATTGAACAAATCCTGTTTATTGAAAATTATTTAAAAGAAAAAATCACTAATGTGGTTTTCATGGGCATGGGCGAGCCATTGGATAATTTAGAAAACGTAGTCAAAACTATCAAAATGATCAACGATCCTAAAGGGCTAAATCTTTCACAAAGAAGAATTTCTATTTCTACGGTGGGGCTGATCGATAAAATTAATATGCTTTTACAAAAAGAGCTGAAAGTGAATTTGGTTTTATCTCTGCACGCTCCTAATCAGCAATTAAGAGAAGAACTGATTCCTTACGCTAAAAAAAATAAATTGGAAGAGCTTTTAAAAGTAATGGCTAAATATGCAGAAAAAACTTCGAGAGACATTACTTTTGAATATATTTTAATCGAGGGGATTAACGACTCGGAAAAAGACGCTTTGGAACTGGCAGACAAGTTAGAACGTTTCGACCATTTTAGTGTTAATCTGATTCCTTATAATCCTATCTTAGGAGAAGCAGGGGAAGATATAGTTCAGGATTTTAAAAGACCTGCTAGCCAGCGAGTCAATAAATTTAAAGATGTTCTTGAGAAGAAAAAAATCCCAGTTACACAGCGTTATGCGAAGGGTGGAGATATCGCTGCTTCTTGCGGGCAATTGGCTTTAAGGACACCGACTGCTCATAAATAACATTTAAATAACAGTTTATCAGAATTGAAATACGGAAGATTTCCAAGAATTATCCTAAAATAAGCAGAATTTAATGAGCTCTTTTTCTTGATTGTTTTTTTTTCTTGAAGTAGGCTGGAAAGAACAAGTGAAGGCTACTTTTGAATATCGCTCATTATTTTACTTTTTTAAGAGTTTTTTTAATTCCTTTTTTTCCTTTAGTCTATCTGCACCGCGAATGGTTTCATTTAAGTTTTAGAGCCATGCCTTATGTACTTATCTTGATTTTACTGATCTGTGAAGCTTCCGATGTCATCGACGGCATTTTAGCTAGAAGAAGAAAGATTGTTAGTGATCTGGGCAAAATCATCGATCCTATGGCGGATGTCATTACGCATATTTCTGTCTTTTTTACTTTTACCCAGGGGCTTGTTGATGCGCCCCTTTTGATCGTCTTTGTTTTGCTGTACCGAGAATTAGTTATTTCTGCTCTGAGAACTTTGTGTGCTTTGAAAGGCGTAGCATTAGCGGCGAAAAAAAGCGGTAAAATCAAAGCTGTTTCTCAAGCTGTGGTCAGCTTTTTAATTGTAGGTATGATTATTCCTTATAGTTGGGGAGTCATTTCTCTTGAATTTTTACAAAATGCCAGTCTTATTTTATTAAGTTTGGCGGCTGTTTATAGCGCTCTTTCAGCAGTTGATTATTTTTATGCCAATCGGCGCTATTTGAAAGAAGTAGTTAAAAAATAAAAAAATAAATATTTTAATTTTTTAAAATTTTGGATTTAGAATTAGGAATTTTAAATTTTTAGAAAAATAAACTTTTTGATTTTTTTTTAAAAAAAATGATTTAAAGTAAAAGTGGGTCTAGCTAAAAAATAACACAAAAAGGAGAGCTTTTATGTGGGAATATTTAGGTTGGGGTTTTACTGCACTGAGTTTAATTGGTAACTTGTTCATCATTAAAAAGTCAGTTTATGGATATTGGTTATGGATTGCCGCTAACATTGGCTGGATTATGTACGATTTTCACATCAAAGCCTATTCACAGACATTTTTGTTTTCTGCTTATTTAGTTTTATCTATCTGGGGTGTTTGGGAATGGTCTAAAAAATCAAAAGAAAAACCAGCCGTGGAAAAAGCCAATGGTTAAAGCTATTACCATTATCGGCACTCATGGAGTTGGTAAGACTACACTAGCTTATCAGATCTGTTCTTATCTGAAAGAACAGCTCTTTAACGTCAAACTGATTCATGAGACTGCCAGAAGCTGCCCCTTTCCTTTGAATGAGGATGCTACTGAAGATAGTGAGCTCTTTATTCTACATTCTCATTTTTTAGAAGAGCTAAAGGCAGTTGCTGAAGGCTATGAAGTCTATGTATCTGACCGCTCTCCGATAGATCCTTATGTCTATTTTAAAAAGCCGGCTGAGCATTTTTATGAGCTGGAAAGAGCGGCTTTAAAATGGATGGAAAAATATGATTTGATTCTATTGGTTGAGCCTAACTTAGCTAAAGATACTTTCATTGTTGATTCTCACAGAGCTCCTTCGATTGAGTTTAGGAACTTTATTAAAGATCAGTTCCGGCTTTATGTTAAAAAACTATCGCCAGCAGCACAGAAGAAGCTGGTAGTGATTAACAGCGATGATATTTTTGAAGACTTCGAGCTGACTACAGCACTGGAAAATATAGCCAACATTCTACAGCTGGAAAAACGGCAAGTAGAAGAACCGGCTAAAGTTTAAAGTTTGGAATTTTAATTTTTAGATAAAGTTAAAATTTTTATAAAAAAACCTTTCGGAAAGTTTAGTTTAATTAAACCTTCCGAAAGGTTTTTGTGTTTTTAAGAGTTATTTTTTTTAATGATGGAAATGATTGCCGATTTTTTTAGATTTCAATTTAGGCTGCGTTTTAAAATAATCCAGGCAGCGTTTAAAATCATTTAAAAGCATATCAGCCATATCAAGGCTAAAGCCGTTTTTGACCACAATTCTTTGTACGACTAAATCTTCTCTATTTTCCGGCATGCGGTAAGCTGGTACCAGCCAACCTCTTTCTCTTAATTTGTCAGAAAAATCAAAAAGTGAAAAATTCTTTTTTTGCTTTAAAGTCCAGGCAAATACAGGAATATCGCCGCCAGTGGAAATTAGTTTAAAAGGACCCATTTTAGAAATTGCCGAAGAGAGATAAAGCGCTACATCCTGACAGGCCTGTTGAACTTGTTCATAGCCTTCTTTTCCCAGCCTTATAAAATTATAGTATTGAGCGCAGATCTGGGCTCCAGGACGGGAGAAGTTAATCGCAAAAGTAGCCATTTTGCCGCCGAGATAATCAACGTAGAATTTCAGATCTTCTACCAATTCGTTTTTATCCCGCCAGACAACCCAGCCGACGCCCGGATAAACTAGCCCATATTTATGACCGGAAGCATTGATGGATTTAACTCGTTTAACTCGGAAATCCCATTTTAGTTTTTTTTGTAAAAAAGGAGCTATAAAACCGCCGCTGGCTCCATCAACGTGAATTGGAATATCTATCCCTTTTTCTTTTTGCAGCTTGTCTAAAGCGTT